>JBIOYL010000371.1:0-7778 GCA_044870185.1 Actinomycetes bacterium
CGGCGGCCAGCGCCTCGGCGTGGGAGGGGGCGCCGTGCACGGTGACGACCAGGAGCTTGCGAGCGCCGGGGACGCGCAGCGCGAGCCCCTCGGCGAGCGACTCGCACAGCTGGGTCAGGGCCGACTCGAACGCGAGCGCCCCCTCCGAGCCGGGCCCGAGCAGCGGCGCGGCCGCGGTCGAGTTGGCCAGGACGACGGCGCCGTCGCCCATGCCTGGGCTCTGGTCGACCAGCACCCGCTCGAACGACCGGCCGACCGACCGGCCGAGCGCGCCGCCGAGCACCTCGGCCGGGACGGTCGCGTCGGTCGTGACCACCAGCAGGGTGGTGGCGAACGAGGGCGCGAACGGCGTCGACGCCTTGGCGACCGCGCCGATCCGCACCTCGCCTTCCGACCAGGCCACGGCCACCGCCTGCTCGCGGGCGGTGCCGCCCGACCCGGCCAGGGCGCGGGCCAGCTCACCCGACCCGCGCCGCGCCAGCGCGGCCACCGCCTTGTCGACGCCCTCCCCGGCGTCCCCGAGCGGCGGCCGGACGCCGACGCGCCCGGTGCCCAGCAGCAGGATCTCCTCGGCGGGGCAGCCGAGCGCACGGCCGCAGCGGCCGGCCAGGGCGGCCGCGTCGGCGTCGCCGGCCGGCCCGGTGGCCGCGTTGGCCACGCCGGCATGGGCGAGCACGGCACGGGCCAGGCCGGAGGCGCAGCGCGCCCGCGACCAGCGCACCGGCGCCGACGGGAACGGGTGGGTGGTGAAGCGGCCGGCCGCCGTGGCGGTCTGCTGGCTCACCACCAGGCCGAGGTCGGGGCCGGGCGCACCGGCCAGGCCGGCGTCCACGCCCGCGGCGCGGAACCCGCGCGGCGCGCACACCCCGCCCTCGACGCCGGCGATCGTGTACTCGACCACCACCCGACCCCCTCCTGCTCGTCCGGACCTCCCGGCCTTACCCTCCAAGCGTACGAGCGCGCGTGGGCGTTTACGACTCCTGGCCGGCCCGCAGCACCGCCCCGCGCCCGGCCGCGGCCGCCTGCATGCGGTCACGCACGGCCCACGCGTCGGCGTCGGTCAGCGTGCGGTCGCTGGCCTGCAGGACGACCCGGTAGGCGAGGTTGCGGTGGCCGGGCGGCAGCGGCGGCCCCTGGTAGGCGTCGAACAGGCTGAGCCGGACGAGCAGCTCCCCGCCGGCGTCCCGCAGGACCTCGTCGAGCGCGGCCGCGGGCACGCCCGGCGGTACCAGGAAGGCGACGTCGAACGACAGCTCCGGGTACGCAGACGGCGTGCTGGCCGGGCGTACGCTCGGGGCGGCGTCCAGCAGCGGGTCGAGCTCTAGCTCGAGCGCGAACGCGGCGGCCGGCAGCTCCAGCGCAGCCGCCACCCGCGGATGGAGCTGGCCGAGCAGCCCGATCGGGTGGTCGTCCAGGAGCACGGCCGCGCACCGGCCGGGGTGGAACGGCGGCGGCTCCTCGGCGGTGAACGCGACCCGCTCGACCCCGAGCGTCCGCACCAGCCCCTCGGCGACGCCCTTGACGTCGGCGAAGTCGTAGGCGGCGGGGGGGTCGTCGAAGCGGCCCGCCGGCCGCTGGCCGGCCAGCAGCACCCCTAGCAGGTGCGGCTCGTCGGGCAGCTCCCGCTCGGGGTCGGGCAGGAACACGGCCCCGAGCTCGTACAACCCCACCCCGGCCAGCCCCTTGGCGAGGTTGCGGCGGGCCGCCTCGGCCAGGCCGGGCAGCAAGGTGGTGCGCAGCTCCGGTGTCTCCTCCGACAGCGGGTTGGCCAGCCGCAGGGTGCGCCGGCGGGCGTCGCCGGCGGGCAGCTCCAAGCGGTCGAAGGCGGCCCGGCCCAGGAACGGCCAGGTGAGCACCTCGGTCAGGCCCATGCCGGCCAGCACCTCGCGGACCTGGCGGCGCAGGCGCTGGGCCAGCTCCAGCCGGCCGCCGGTGGCCTTGGGCAGGGTGGCCGGCAGCCGGTCGTAGCCCCACAGCCGGGCCACCTCCTCCTCCAGGTCGGCCCAGCCCTCCAGGTCGAAGCGCCAGGAGGGCGGCCGGGCGGCGACAGTGGCCGCATCCGCCAGCTCGGTGCGGCAGCCGACCCGCTCCAGGTAGCCGGCGGCGAAGCCGGGGTCGGCC
Source organism: Actinomycetes bacterium (assembly GCA_044870185.1). Lineage (GTDB taxonomy): Bacteria > Actinomycetota > CALGFH01 > CALGFH01 > CALGFH01 > JBIOYL01. The sequence continues at coordinate 2,122 of JBIOYL010000371.1, forward strand.
GGGGCGCCGAGCCGGGCGGCCGAGCGCGCCCAGTCGAGCCGGATGACCTCCCGCTCGGGCACGCCGGGGCCGGCCTCGAGCCGGCCGCGGGCCACCGTCCCGCCGGCCAGCGCGGCCATGAGGGCGGCGGCCTGGTCGCACACCGGCCCGGCGCCGGCCGGGTCGACGCCCTTGGCCCAGCGCTGCCCACCCTCGGTCGACATGCCGAGCCGGCGCATGGTGCGCCGCACCGTGCGGGGTGGGAAGTGGGCCGACTCGATCAGCACCCGGGTGGTGTCCGGCTTCACCTCCGACTCCTCGCCGCCCATGATCCCGGCCAGGGCCAGCGGCCGCTCGCCGGAGGTGATGAGCGTGTCCTCGGGGCCGAGCAGCCGGTCGCGGCCGTCGAGGGTGCGCAGGACCTCGCCGGGGCGGGCCCGGCGTACGACGATGCGCTGGCCGGGCACGCGCGCCAGGTCGAACGCGTGCAGCGGCTGGCCCTGGTCGATGAGCAGGTAGTTGGTCACGTCGACGACCGCGCCGAGCGGGCGCATGCCGTACACGTACAGGCGCCGGGCCATCCACAGCGGTGCCGGGCGGCGCGCGTCCAGGCCCTCGACCACCCGGGCGACATACACCGGGCAGCCGTCGGCGTCGTCCACCTCGACCGCGGCGAGCTCGCCGGCCGGCCGGCCGCCCTCGGCCACCGTGACGGCCAGCGGCTTGAGCTCGGTGCCGAGCGCCAGCGCGGCCTCGCGGGCCACCCCCCGGATGGACATGACGTCGCCCCGGTTCGGGAAGGTCTTGACATCCAGCACGGTGTCGCGCAGGCCGACCGCCTCGACCAGGTCGGCGCCGACCGGGGTGTCGGGGGGCAGCACCAGGATGCCCGAATGGTCGTCGAACACGTCCAGCTCGCGGGCGGAGGCGAGCATGCCGTCGGAGTCGACGCCGCGCACGCGCCGGCGGCCGACCTCTGTGGCGCCGGCCGGGCCGCCGGGCAGCTTGGCGCCGGGCGCGGCCCACGCCACCACGTCACCGGGGGCGTAGTTGTGGGCGCCGCAGACGACCTCGCGCTGGTCGCCGCCCACCTCGACGCGGACCAGCACGAGCCGGTCGGCGTTGGGGTGGCGGTGGACCTCGGCGACGCGGGCGGTGAGCACGCCGGCGATGTCGGCGCCGACGTGGTCGATGGCCTCGATCTCCAGGCCGGCGTAGGTGAGCTTGTCGGCCAGCGCCGACGCCGACACGGTGACCTCGACGTGGTCGGCGAGCCAGGACAGGGGAACGCGCATGGGCACCTCGCAGGTGGGGGTCGCGTCAGACGCCGGCCAGCCAGCGGACGTCGGGGTCGGACAGGGTGCGCATGTCGGCCAGGCCCGAGCGCAGCATGTAGATGCGCTCGATGCCGAGGCCGGCCGCGAAGCCGGACACCTGGTCGGGGTCGTAGCCGCCGGCGGCCAGCACGCTCGGGTGCACCATGCCGGCGCCGAGGATCTCGATCCAGCCCTCGCCCTTGCAGGTGCGGCAGTCGCCGCCGCGGCCGCCGCAGAGGAAGCAGGACACGTCGACCTCGGCGCTGGGCTCGGTGAACGGGAAGTACGACGGGCGCAGGCGGATGTCGCGGTCGGCGCCGAAGTAGGCGCGGGCGAAGGCGAGCAGCGTGCCCTTCAGGTCCCCCATGGTGAGGTCGTCGTCGACGGCGAGGATCTCGAGCTGGCCGAACACGGGCACGTGGGTGGCGTCGGCGGTGTCGGCCCGGTAGCAGCGGCCCGGGATGACCACGTAGACGGGCGGCGGGCCCGACAGCATGGTGCGGATCTGCACCGGCGAGGTGTGGGTGCGCAGCAGCACCTGGCCGGGTGGGCGGCCGGGCGCCTGGATGGTCAGGCTGTCCTGCATGGAGCGGGCCGGGTGTCGGGCGGGAAGTTCAGCGCCTCGAAGTTGTACCAGTCGGTCTCGACCTCGGGGCCCTCGGCGACCCGGTAGCCGAGGCCGATGAAGATGTCGACCAGCTCGTCGCTGGTGCGGTTGACGGGGTGGACGCTGCCGCGCGGCGGCACCCGGCCGGGTAGGGTCACGTCGATGCGCTCGGCCTCGAGCAGGCTGGCGTCGCGGGCCGCCTCCAGCTCACGGCGGCGCCTGGCCGCCGCGGCGCGAAGCTCGGCCCGGGCCTGGTTGACCCGCAGGCCGAGGGCGCGGCGGACCTCCGGGTCGAGCGTGCCGAGCGCGCGCTGGACCTCGCCGAGCGGCGAGCGCCGGGCGAGGTGGTGCTGCTCGGCCTGGGCGAGGGCGTCCAGGTCGGCCGCGTCGGCCAGGGCGGCGCGGCCGGCGGCGACCAGCGCGTCGAGGTCGGGGAGGGGATCGGGCATGCGGGACGGCTCCTTGTGGGATGGCTTGTCGTCGGACGCGGGCGCGTGTGCCGGGGCGGCGCCCGGGTGGCCGGCGCGCCGCCTGGGGATCGGGCGGCGCCGGCGCGGCCTGCCCCGTGGGCTTGGCGGCGGCCGGCGTCAGCCGGCGAGCTCCAGGCCCCCACGGGGCAGACGAAATCGCATCTCGGTGCCGTGCCCGAGCTTGGAGTGCGCCTCGATGCGTCCCCCGTGGGCTTCGATCAGGCCGCGGGTGATGAACAGGCCGAGCCCGGTGCCGCTCGGGGCGCCGTGGCCGCCCCGGCGGTAGAACTTGGTGAACACGAGCGGGAGCTGGTCGGCCGGGATGCCGCTGCCCTGGTCGCGCACGGCGACCTCGACGGCCTCGTCGGTGACCGTGCCGCTCACCGTGATCGTCCCGCCCTCGGAGTACTTCACCGCGTTCTCCACCAGGTTGGTCAGCACCTGCTCGATCTTGTCCCGGTCAGCATAGACGTCCGGGAAGCCGGGCGCGAAGCTGGTCTCGAACCGGTGGCTCGAGTGCTGGAGCTCGAAGCGGGTGACCACCCCGCTGGCCACCAGCGGGATGTCGACCGGCTGGCGGCGCAGCTCCAGGCGGCCGGCCTCGATCCGGGACACGTCCAGCAGCTCGCGGATGAGCCGGGTGACCCGGTCGGCGTCGGCGTTGACGGTGGTCAGCATGTGGCGCTTCTGCTCGTCGGTGAAGCGGTCCCAGCGGTGCAGCAGCGTCGAGGTGAAGCCCTTGACGCTGGTCAGCGGCGAGCGCAGCTCGTGGGCGAGCGTCGAGATCAGCTCGCCCCGCTGCGCCTCGGCCCGGCGCCGGGCCGAGGCGTCGCGCAGCACGCACACGGTCTGCACGACGCGGCGCTCGCCGTCGCGCAGGAAGCTCGCGGACAGGTCGACGCGGACCGTCCGGCCGCCGGCCTCCAGCTCCAGCTCCCGCGGTGGCACGCCGCGCACGGCGGGCAGGCGGCGCAGCGGCTCGGCGCAGCCCCACCACAGGTTGCCGGCCTCGTCGCGCAATGCCAGGACATGGTCGAAGGCCTTGCCGGCGAGCTCGTCACGGGAGACGCGGGCCAGCCGTTCGGCGGCGGCGTTCACCCAGGCCACCGTGCCGTCGGCGTCGACCACGACCACGGCGTCCGGCATGGCCTCCAGATACGCCTCGAGGTCAGCCAACCGCGGTCTCCTCCAGCAGCGCCACGCCCGCCGCCGGCGGCGCCCCGGCCACCGGCGGCGCCGCGAACGCCGGCGCCGCGAACGCCGGCGGCGCCCCGGCCGCGGATCCGTGCTGGCGGCGCGCCGCCTCGTACAGGGCGACGGCGGCCGCGGCGGCCAGGTTGAGGCTCTCGGCCCGCCCACGGGTCGGCAGGCGCACCACGGCGTCCAGGTCGGCGCGCAGCACGGCGGGCAGGCCGTGGGCCTCGCTGCCGAGCACGAGCGCGGCCGGGCGCTCCAGCGGCGCCGCATCCACGCCGGCCGGGGCGTGGGCGTCCAGGCCGACCAGGGCCAGCCCCTGCCCGCGCAGGGCGTCGCGCAGGGCGGGCCAGCGCACACCGGCCAGGACCGGCAGGTGGAACAGGCTGCCGGCCGCGGCGCGGACCGCCTTGGGGTTCTCCGGGTCGACCGAGCCGGCGGTGGTGGCCAGCGCGTCGGCGGCGAAGGCGTCGGCCGTGCGCAGCACGGTGCCGAGGTTGCCGGGGTCGCGCACCCCGGCGAGCACGCACACCAGGCGTGGCGCGGCCGGCAGCCCGTCCAGCCCGGCCACCACGCGGGGGGCCACCGCGATCAGCTCCTGGGGGGCCACCGTCTGGCTGACCGAGGCGAGCACGGCGCCCGGCACGACCAGCACCCGGGTGCCGAGCCGCTCGGCGGCGGCGATCAGGTCGGGGTCGCCGGCCGCCCCCGCCTCGGTCACCAGCAGGGTGCGCAGCCGGACGCCGGCCGCGACCGCCGCGCGGATGCCGCGGGCACCTTCGACCAGGAACGCGCCCGCCGCCCGGCGGGCCGGGCCGCGTCCCAGCTTGCGGGCCGCGCGGACGGCCGCGTTGTTCGGGCTCGAGATCTGCTTCACGTTCGTGCGGACGGCACCGGCTAGGAGGCGCGCCCGGCCAGCCCCTGGCGGGCGGTCGCCACCAGGGCGGCGAAGGCGCCCTGGTCGGTGACGGCGAGGTCGGCCAGCACCTTGCGGTCGACCTCGACACCGGCGTGGCGCAGCCCGGCGATGAAGCGGTTGTAGGTCAGGCCCTCGGCCCGGGCGGCCGCGTTGATGCGGGCGATCCACAGGGCGCGGAAGTCGCCCTTGCGGGCGCGCCGGTCGCGGTAGGCGTAGCGCAGGGAGTGCATCACCTGCTCGTTGGCGGCCCGGACGTGGCGGCTGCGGCTGCCGCGGTAGCCCTTGGCCAGCTCCATGGTCGTGCGCTTGGCCTTGGCGCCGTGCACGGCTCGTTTCACTCTCGCCATCGAACATCTCCCTTCGCGGCCCTTCAGGGCCGCGTCTTCGATCCCTGCCCGGCGGGCGCCGCCGGCGGCCGGGTCAGCGTCCGAGCATGCGGCGGACGCCGCGCCGGTCGCCCTTGGCGATCTCGGCCTCCCGGCCCAGGCGCCGCTTGGTGCCGGCCGACTTCTTCTCCAGCATGTGGTTCAGCTTGGTGTGACGGCGCACCAGCTTGCCGTTCTTGGTCACCCCGAAGCGGCTGGCCGCTCCACGGTGGGTCTTCATCTTGGGCACGAACGCTCCAGTCGGCTCGATCGAGGGGAGGGCGGGCCGGGGCGAGGTCAGCTCGCCTTCTTGCGCGGCGAGAACACCGCGATCATGTTGCGGCCGTCCTGGCGGGCCGGGCTGTCGACCTGGGCGAGCTCGGCGATGTCGGTGGCCAGCCGCTCCAGCAGCCGGCGGCCCAGCTCGGTGTGGGCCATCTCGCGGCCGCGGAACATGATCGTCACCTTGACCTTGTGCCCCTGCTTGAGGAACCGCTCGATGTGGCCCTTCTTGGTCTCGTAGTCATGCTGGTCGATCTTGGGCCGCATCTTCATTTCCTTCAGCACCACGAGGCTCTGCTTCCGCCGCGCCTCCTTGGCCTTGATGGCCTGCTCGTACTTGAACTTCGAGTAGTCCATCAGCTTGACGACCGGCGGCCGGGCAAGCGGGGCGACCTCGACCAGGTCGAGGTCGGCGTCCTGGGCCAGACGGTGGGCGGATGGGGTGTCCATGACGCCGAGCTGCTCGCCACCGGCACCCACGACACGGACCTGCGGGGCGCGGATCCGGTCGTTGATTCTGGGCTC
>JBIOYL010000372.1:0-3566 GCA_044870185.1 Actinomycetes bacterium
CGTTGGTGACGATGCGGTTGGGGGCGATGGGGAAGCCGCTGCCGAACACGAGCCCGCCGCAGCCGCTGGCTTGGATCTTGACGGTGGCGGCGGCCGCCCGGCCCACCGCCGAGCTGTCGGGCCTGGCAGGCGGCGGGCCGCTGGTGAGCGGCGAGCGTAGCTTGGCGAACGCCTGCGGGAACGGGGAGCGGCCGAGCAGCCCGCCCAGCTCGGCGATGACCGTCGGCGGTGGCGGCGCGTAGCGGTCGATGCCCCGCAGCACCACCGACTTCTCGACCTGCCCGGACACGCCGGGCACGCCGGCCAGCGAGTGGCCGACGAACCACAGCGCGACCGCCATGACCGTGGTGGCCACCAGCGCGCCGCCGACCGAGTCGAGGCCGCCCAGCAGCGGCCCGGCCATGACCCGGCGCAGGCGCAGCCCGGCCCTGGTGCCGAGGACGTGGCCGAGCGCGGCGACGGCGAAGAAGACCACGATGCCGATGAGCAGGCGCTGGTCGGCGGTCGCGGTCATCACCAGCCAGCCGGCCCGGGTGGCCGCCCAGGAGCCGACCAGGAGCCCGGCGAGCAGCCCGGCGTAGCCCAGGGCGACCACGGCCAGGCCCCGCCGCCAACCGCTCAGGCAGGCGGCCAGCAGCACCACGGCAAGGAGGATGTCAAGGACAGACCAGGAGGGCGTCATCGACCAAAGTGTAGCCGGGCTCGCCTTCCTGGGAGACGCCCCCAGCCGGACCGAGGCCCTACAGGCAGGCCTGGAGCGTCCGCTCGACCTGCTCGGCGAGCTTGCGGACGGCGATCAGCACCGGGTCCCAGACCGGCGCGAACGGCGGCGCGTAGGACAGGTCGAGGTTGACCATGTCCTCGACGGTCATGCCGTTCCACAGTGCGGTGGCGAACACGTCGATGCGCTTGGCCGCCCCCTCCTTGCCGACGATCTGCGCCCCGAGCAGCCGGCCGGAGCGCTGCTCGGCGATCACCTTGGTGGTGATCGGCGCCCCGCCCGGGAAGTAGTCGGCCCGGGTGGTCGAGGAGACGACGGCGGTCTGGTACTCGAGCCCGAGCGGGGCCAGCTCGGCCTCGGACAGGCCGGTGCTGGCGACCTCGACGGCGCAGATCTTCGACGCCGAGGTCCCGAGCACGCCCGGGAAGGTGGCGTAGCCACCGCCGAGGTTGACGCCGCAGACCCGGCCCTGCTTGTTGGCGATCGTGCCGAGGTGGTAGTTGACCGGCTGCCCGGAGACGAGGTGCCGGGCCTCGGCGCAGTCACCGGCCGCCCACACGCCGGGGACCTGCGTCTGCATGCGTGGGTTGACCGCGATGGCGCCGCTTTGGCCGAGGGGGACCCCGGCCGAGGTGGCCAGGCCGGTCGACGCCCGGGCTCCCAGGCCGAGGACGACCAGGTCGGCGGGCAGGGTGCGGGCCGCGGTGCGCACGGCGCGCACGGCGCCGCCATCGCCCTCGACCGCGACGACCGTCTCGTCCAGGTACAGGTCGACGCCGACGTCGCGGACCGCCTGGCTGACCAGGCGCCCCATGTCCGGGTCGATGCGGCCCATGACCTCGGCACCCTGCTCGACCAGCGCGGTCGGGACGCCCCGGCGGACCAGCGCTTCGGCTGCCTCCAGCCCGATGTAGCCGCCGCCGATGACGACCGCCGTGCGGGGCCCGGCGTCGGCCGCGCGGCGCAGGTCGATGCCGCTCTGCAGGTTCGACAGGCCATGCACGCCGGCCAGGTCGAGCCCGGGGACCGGCGGGCGCAGCGGCTCGGAGCCGGTGGCGAGCACGAGCACGTCGAACGGCTCGTCGAAGGTCCGGCCATGGTCGAGGTCGCGGACCGACACCCGGGCGGCGGCCAGGTCGATCGCGGTGGCCTCGTGGCGGAGGCGGGCGTCGATGCCGACGTCGGCGAACTGGGCCGGGGTGCGGGCGACGAGCGGCTCCCACGACTCGACGACCTTGCCGGCCAGGTAGGGCAGGCCGCAGGCGGAGTAGGAGGTGTGCCCGCCGCGCTCGAACGCGACGATCGCCAGGTCGTCGGCGGGCCGGCGCTTGCGCGCCTGGGAGGCGGCGCTCATCCCGGCCGCGTCGCCGCCGATCACCACCATGCGTGTGCGCCCCATCGGTGCTCCTTCGTGCGCCGGCTGTCGGTGCTCAGTCTGCCGGGGCCAAGCCGCCGGCTCCTGGGAGGCCAGCGGCGCCCGGGTCGGGCCTTGGCGCGAGCAGGAGCTGCGTGCAGCGGAACAGCGCGATCGTCCGGCCGGCGTGGGTGACGATCGCGTCCCACACCTGGGTGGTGCGGCCGCCGTGCGCCATGCGGGCCTCGCAGGCGATGGCGCCGTCGGTCGCCGTGCCGAGGAAGTTGGCCGCAAGGTCGATGGTGGTGAACGCGGTGATGCCGCTCGGCATGCTGCGGCGGCAGCCGTAGCCACAGGCGGTGTCGGCCAGCGCGATGACGGTGGCCGCGTGCAGGTAGCCGTTCGGGGCTAGGTGCTCGGGCCGGATGTCGAGCCGAGCGGACAGCCGGCCCGGGCCCGCGTCGGTGACCTCGATGCCGAGCAGCCCGGGTAGCCGCCCCCGACCGGCCCGCCGCAGCTCCTCCACGCTGGTCGCGGCCACGTCCCCTGTCGCCACGGTGGCTCCCATCTCGATCGGCGGCGGCCGCCGGGCGGGCGGCCGCCGGGCATCTTACGGGCATTCGGCGCTCGGCGCCCACCGCGGGGCATGGGGCGCTCGGCGCCCGCCGCGGGCGCCTGGGTCAGCCCACGGCCGGTCCAGCGGCGGCCTGCCGGCCGGACCCCTCCCGATCGACCGGGGCACCCCCGGACCCCTCCGGCGGCTCGGCCGTGCCATGCAGGTCGATGTCGGCCGAGGCGACCGCGGCGCCGCAGCGGGTGCACGACGAGCCGGTGACCACGCGGCCGCCGCAGCCGGCGTGCCGGGCCTCGGCCGAGGCCGGCTCGCCGTAGTGGCGCATGCCCCAGACGGCCAGCCCGGCCAGCACCGGGGCGAGGTCGCGACCCTTGGCCGTGAGGCAGTAGCCGCGGTCGCCGGCCGCCCGGCGGGCGATGCCCTCGTCCTCGAGCAGGCGCAGCCGCTCTGCGAGCAGGTTGGAGGGGATGCCGGGCAGGGCTCGCTCCAGGTCGGCGTAGCGGGCCGGGCGCAGCAGCAGCTCGCGGATCACGAGCAGCGTCCAGCGGTCGCCGATGACCGCCAGGGCGCGGGCCACGGGCCCGGGCAGTGGGTAGGGCTTGGGCACGCGCCGACCGTACCACCTCGGCCGCCCCATCCTGGGCGGGCCGGGTGGCGGGGCGGCTACCTCCGGGCGCTTGGCACACGTGGTGACTCCTCTGTCGTCTGAAGGCGACAGCTTCTCAGGCCGCGCGAGCAGCCTGAAGGGCAAGCCCTGCCCTGAGAATGTTGCTCGCCGCGTTCACATCCGCGTGGGCGCTATGCCCACACGCGACGCAGCGGAACTTGGCCTGGCTGGGGCGGTTCCCGGCAGCCACCTGCCCGCAGGCCGGGCAGGTGCACGAGGTGTTGCGGGGGTCCACCGCGATGATCGTGCG
>JBIOYL010000373.1:0-14302 GCA_044870185.1 Actinomycetes bacterium
GTCGCTGGAACGCACCAGCGCCACCGCGTCACGACGGAACTCGGCTGGGTAGATACGTGCCATCCCGAACCTCCCCGTGGGCCGTCCTGCCCACTGTCAAGGTGTCCGGGAAACCGGGTCAACTCCAGGGTGGGGCGAGGTGGGCGAGGCGGCCGGCCAGCCAGGCCAGGACCGTGGCGGGCAGCGACGAGCGCGGGCAGTATGCCATGGGGACCAGACCTCCTTGGCAGGCATTGCACCTTGCCGATGGTCTGGTCCCCGTCAACCTACGGGCGCACGGAGCATCACGGACACCCTCATTGAGGCGGCCCGCGGTCACTCCCAGTTGTCGGTGCTGGCGCCAGAGTCGTGGCCGTGCGCCTCAAGCCACCGCTCGGCGTCGATGGCGGCGGCGCAGCCGGTGCCCGCGGCGGTGACGGCCTGCCGATAGGTGTGGTCGACCACGTCGCCGGCGGCGAAGACCCCGTCCACGCTGGTGGCCGTGGTCGGCGGGTTGGGGGTGACGATGTAGCCCGCCGGGTCGAGCCTGACCTGGCCTGCGAACAGGTCGGTGTTCGGTGTGTGGCCAATGGCGATGAACACCCCGGCCACCGGCAGCTCGGTCTCCCCGCCGTCGGCGACGCTGCGCAGGCGCACTCCCGTCACGGTTTGGCCGCCGAGGACCTCGACGACGGTCGAGTTCCAGACGAAGTCGATCTTGGGGTTCGCGAAGGCGCGGTCCTGCATGACCTTGGAGGCGCGCAGTCGGTCGCGGCGGTGCACGACCGTCACCTTGGTAGCAAACCGGGTGAGGAAGATCGCCTCCTCGAGCGCGGAGTCGCCTCCCCCCACCACGATCAGCGGGCGGTCCCGGTAGAAGAACCCGTCGCAGGTGGCGCAGGTCGACACCCCCCGGCCGAGGTACCGCCGCTCGGACTCCAGGCCGAGCATCTTGGCCTTCGCGCCGGTCGAGACGATGAGCGTCTTGCCGCTGTACTCCTCGTCGTCCAACCAGACATGCAACGGCGGACCGGACAGATCGACCTTGGTCGCGTCGGCGGTTACGAACTCAGCCCCGAAGCGCTCGGCCTGCTCGCGCATCTTGCCCATCAGCTCCGGACCGAGGATGCCGGTCGGGAAGCCGGGGTAGTTCTCGACTTCCGTGGTGAGCATGAGCTGCCCGCCCGCCTCCGTTCCCTCGATCACCAGGGGCTTCAGGTTGGCGCGGGCCGCGTACAGCGCAGCGGTCAGCCCAGCGGGTCCAGAGCCGAGGATCAGCACCGGAGCAGTCGTGCGAGGGGTGGTCATGACGGCAGGTTGTCTCCTGAGGTGAAATCGATGCACCGTTGTGCCAACGGATTCTTCCATACCCGTATTCCAAACGACGGGCCGCTGTCGGAGGTATGGGGCGGCTGGCCACAGGTGCGGCCCGGCTGGCCGCGGGCAGCCCGCTGAGACGGGCACGCTCGTCGCCTGCGGTTCGTACGGTCGCAGCCGGGCGGGGTGGGCACAAGTGTCACCATGCTCGTACCCTTGAAGGACGATGACCGCCGACCAGACCGAGCTCGTCCCAAGGTGCGTCAACCACCCGGACGTCGAGACCAGGCTAACCTGCTCGAACTGTGGCGACCCGATCTGCCCGAAGTGCATGGTCTCGACGCCTGTCGGGCAGAAGTGCCCACGGTGCGCACGCCAGCCTGGACGGGCACGCGGCACCCCGACCGCAGCGCTGGCCCTGCGGGCCTTCGGCGCCGGCCTCGCCGCTGCGGCGGCTGGCGCACTCCTGCTCAGCGTCGTGCCGCGCATTGGGTTCTTCATCATCGCGCTCGCCTATGGGTACGCCGTCGGGTCGGCCACCCGCTGGGGCGCCCGCCGGCGCACCCACCAGACGTTCGGAATCGTCGCCGTCGCCGCGCTCGTGGTCGGGTTGGCCGCCGTCTCCGCCATCCGGGGCCTCTCGCCGCTGTCGCCGGCGCTCCTGCTCGACTACGTCCTGGGTGGTGTGATCGCCTACCTGCGGGCGAGCGGGATCTGGTGACGGTCGGGCGTCGTCACCCGTCCGATGGGGTCCTACGGTCCTGCACTGGGCCGGTGAGCGGCACAGGTCTCATGCTGGGCCGGTGGGTGGCACCCGGCAAGACCCGTCCGGGAAGCTCCAGAGCTGCATGCGGCCCGGCTGGCTGTCGTCGACCGTGACCAGCACGATGGCCGCACGGCCGCCGATCCGTGTTGAGATGAAGTAGCTGGGCCGTATCGACGGGCCGGCGCGCTTCCGTACCTGGTCGATACAGGCCGGCTGGTCCACGGCCGCCGGCTGCTCCTGACCCTGAACTTTGGGTGCCGCGCCGCCGGGGATCTCCGTCCGGGGTCCGGTGGACTGGGCGCCCGCCCCTGCCGGCCCGGTTGCCCCCGCCACCGGCCCGGTTGCCTGCTGCAGCCGACCAGCAAGCGCGTCCCGCACCTGGCCGAGCGAGGCGTAATCGCCACCCAGAGAGCGGATGGACAGGCTGGCCCTGCTGGCCGGCGGAGCGGCTTGCTTCGCCGTCACCGATCCGGACGCCGCCGGTCCGCCGGCGTTGCGGAGGGCGCCGTAGAGCCCCGCAGCCAGCAGGAGGACGGCCGCCGCCGCCGCGCCCCAGACCGCCCCTCGCCCTGAGCGGGCGCCCTGGCGCCGGGGCGAGAGCCGGGCCGCCTCCCGGCCGACGGCCTCGGCCAGCCGCTCGTGGAAACCGGCCGGCAGTTCGGGCTCGGGGAGCCTGGCGAGCTGCCGACGCACCGACTCGAGCCGCCCCACCACGGCCGTGCAGCCCGCGCAGGCGGCCAGATGCGCCTCGACCCGGGACCGGGCGTCGCCGCCCACATCGCCTGCCTGCCAGGCGGCGAGCTCCTCGCGGTCGGGATGGTCGGGACGGTCGGGCACCGGCACTACTCCTGGCTGTTGGGTGGACGCTCATCCGATTCGGACGAACGGTGAGCGCGTTCGGTTCCCAGGCCGGAGACGACCCGGAGCTGCGGCCGGTCGGAACCCTGCCGGTCGGAACCCTGCCGGTCCGGCAGCCCGCCGCCGAGCAGGTCGGCCAAGGCCAGCCGGCCGCGGTACACCCGGCTCTTCACTGTGCCGACCGGCACGCCGAGGATCTCGGCGACCTCCGCGTACGGCAGCTTGACCAGATCACAAAGCACCACCGCGACCCGGAAGTCGTCGGGGATGCGGGCCAGGGCGGACTGCACGGCGACCGTGCTCGTCACTGTCTCGCCCGGGTCGCCGGTCTGGGCGGCAAGGCCGGCGTCCTCAGGATCGAGCGGAGTGGTCCGCGTCCGGCCCCGTCGGCGAGCCTGGTCGGTCGCCGCATTGACCGCGATGCGGTAGAGCCAGGTCGAGAAGGCAGCTGTGTGGCGGTACCCCGACGCGCCTCGCAGCACCGCCAGGAAGGCATCCTGGGTGGCATCCTGCGCATCCTCCCGGTTGCCGAGCAGACGCAGGCAAACCCCGTAGACACGCTGCTCGTGGCGCCGCATCAGCTCGGCGAAGGCAAAGCGGTCACCGCTCAGGTGGGCGGCAAGCAGCGCCCCATCGTCGAGCCCGGACCCGGTCACGACAGCAAGGCGACCTCGTCGACCTCGGCCCGGTAGCCCCCGCCGGCTGCTACCGGCAGGCTCGTGAACCACACCAGGTAGTAGCGGTGCGGGCCGCCCGGCAGGCGCAGCGTAGTCTGCTGCGCGAGCGCCTGAGAAGCGGCGAGCTGCTGCCAGCCGGCGAAGCTGTCCGGCATCTGGTCGGCGGCATACACGGCCGCTTGGCCGCCGGGGGTGTTGAGCGTGATCCGCAGGGTTCGCGCCGCCCGGGGGCTCCCCAGGTCGACCACGAGCCCGACCCCGGGCTTCAGGTTGCCGGCGTTGGGCCGGGTGTAGGTCTCCGTCCTCCAGAACGTCGCCGGGTCGCCGTCGACGGCCTTGCCCGTGTTGGCGTTGTTCTCCTGGCCGTCCTGTGAGTACGGGTCGTAGGCGCTGGCGGCGGCGATCGGAAGCGGCCGGCCGGCCGGGGTGCTCTCCGGCGCCGACGCCACGGGAGGCTGCTTGCCGATCGTGAGCGGGCCGATGCTGATCGGGCGGCGGGCCATGCTGAGCCCGATGACCACGAGCACCGCGGCGATGCCGACCAGGAGCAGCGTCCAGCCGAGCCAGCGGCCCTCGTGGCGAATGAAGCCGGGCTCGGGCATGGCGGGCTCGGTGGGCGCGGGCCGGGCCGGCGCGAACACGCTGGTGGCCGGTTCGCCGTCGTCGGCGGCGGCGAACCGGGCCAGCGCCGACGCCATGGTCTGAGCAGTCGGGTAGCGAGCGGCCGGGTCCTTGGCCATCGCCTTGACCACGATGGCGTCCAGCTCGCGGGGCACGCCGGCCCGGACCGAGCGTGGCGAGATCGGGTTGGAGGAGGCGGCCGCGATCGCGCTGGCCACCCCCAGGCCGGGCTTGTATGGCGGTCGGCCGGTGAGCATCTCGTACAGGCACACGCCCAGGCTGTACACGTCGGCCCGGCCGTTCAGCTCCTGGCCGCGGACCTGCTCGGGGATCAGGTAGCTCGTGCCGAGGAGCTCGCCGGTGCGGACCAGGTCCTCGTCGGTGGCGGCTTGGGCGATGGCGAAGTCACTGACCTTCACCGTGCCATCCTGGGTGAACAGGATGTTGCCCGGCTTCAGGTTGCCGTGGACCACGCCAGCGTGGTGGGCGTAGTCGAGGGCCAGCGCGATCTCGATAGCCAGCCGCGCGGCCCGGGCCGGGGACAGGGCTCCCTGCCGGGCAAGCAGCTCCTGCAGGCTCGGGCCGTCGACCCGCTCCATCACGATGTAGGCGACGCCGTCTTGCTCGCCGGTGTCGTACAGGGCGACGATGTTCGGGTGGGTGAGCCGGGCCGCGTTGACCGCCTCCTGGTGGAAGCTCGACTGCAGGGCCGGGTCGGAGGCGAGCTCGGGCTGCAGCACCTTGATCACGACATCGCGTCCGAGGACGCGGTCATGGCCCAGCCAGACGCTGGTCAGCTTTCCGGATGCGAGCGGCTCGCTGAGCTCGTAGCGCTCGGCGAGAAGGCGGGGTAGACCGGAGCCGACTTGCGGCATGCTCATTGGCGAAGCAGCGGGGTGTTGGACCCCTGGGATCGCGACAGGCGAAGTCTAGCAGGCGCTTCGGCATCGGCGTGGGCTACCAGTTCTGTGGTTTCACGTGAAACCAGGGCGTGGATCGGTGCGCCTGGACGCGAGGCTGCCGCGCTCTCGCCAGGGCTGGGCCCGGTCGCAGCGGCCGTCGCCGGCCGCCGTCGCCGCCCGCTGCCGCTGGCCGCCCGCCCCGCCGTCGCGACTGGCCGCGCCCGCCACGGCTGCCCGCCATGCCCGCCACGGCTGCCCGCCATGCCCGCCACGGCTGCCCGCCGCGCCCGCCACGGCTGCCCGCCGTCGCCGCCTGCCGCCCGCCGCCCGCCGCCCGCCGCTGCGCTCACACCCGAGCCGGCCGTCGGCGATTCAGCACCGACAGCAGCAGGCCGAGCTCGCGGATGCGCAGGATGAGCGCGGCGGCCAGATAGATGGCCACGCCGGCGGCCACGCCGGCGGCCACGACCGCCAGGTCGTCGGCGATCCCCGGCAGCTGGAGACGGTCGGTGGCCCGTGCGACCAAGGCGACCACGACGCCCATCACCACCGAGGCGGCCACTGCCCGCACGACGGTGCCGACGATGCGGGGACCGTCCAGGCTGCCGATACGGCGGCGCAGCCGCCACAGCAGCAGGGTCGAGCCGACCATGTAGGACAGCGAGTGGCCGGCGGCCAGCCCGGCGATCTTCCAGGCGCGGGGCAGGGCGGCGTACAGCGCGATGTCGGCCACCACGTTGACCGAGACGGCCACGATGTTGACGAGCAGCGGGGTGCGGGTGTCCCTGAGCGCGTAGAACGCCCGCAGGAGGAGCTGGAAGGTCGAGAACGCGACCAGGCCGAGCACGAACACGTCCAGCACCCGCGTGAGCAGCGCGGTGTCGGCCGCGGTGACCTTGCCATGCTCCAGGAGCAGCTGCACGATCGGCCCCGCCAGGACCAGATAGCCGACCGAAGCGGGCAGCAGGACGACCGCCGACAACCTGAGCCCCCGCGACACCGTGTCGCGGAAGCGGGCCCAGTCCTCGACGACCGCGTGTTCGCTCAGCTGTGGCAGCAGGGCGGTGATCACCGAGACGGTGAACACGCCGTGCGGCAGCTGGAAGAAGATGAACGCGTACGTGTAGGCCGAGTAGCCGCCCTGGTCGTTGCTGGCGATGATCGGGATGACCAGGTAGCCGAGCTGGTTCACGACCACGTAGCCGATCGTGTAGGCGGACAGCTTGGCCATCTTGCGGATGGCCGGGTCGCGCAGGTCCCAGACGAAGCGGAAACGGAAGCCGATCCGGCGCAGGAAGGGCACCTGGACCAGGGTCATGGCCGCCACGCCAGCCGTCGTGCCCAGCCCGAGCAGGAGCTTGTCGCCGGGCGTGAGCGTCCCCAGCGACAGCGCCCGGTCGCCGGCCACCTCGTTGAAGGTGAGCATGACCGCGATCACGGTGAGGTTGTTCAGCACCGGGGCGAACATCGGCACGCCGAACTTCCGGTTGGCGTTCAACAGGCCCGTCATGACGGCGCCGACGCCGTAGAACACGATCTGCGGCATGAACATCACCAGGAGCTGGGCGCCGACATGCTGGAAGGCGGCCCGCTGGACCGGGTTGGTGATACGCAGCGTGTACAGCTGGATCACCCATGGCGCCGTCGCCATCGTGACCAGCGCGAGCAGGCTGAGGATGACGAGCGCGCCGGTCATCACCGCATTGCCCACATAGTCGGCGTCCCGGCGGCCCCGGGTGCGCAGCACCTCCACGAACAGGGGCACGAAGATCGACGTGAGGATCCCGCCGAGCACCAGCTCGTAGACGATGTTGGGCGTCGTGTTGGCGATGTTGTAGACGTCGGGGACCTTGCTGCCCTGGACACCGAGCACGGCGCCGAGCACGATCACGCGCAGCATGCCGGTCACCCGGGACAGCAGGGTGCCGGCCGCCATGATCGACGTTGACCGGGCGAGGCTCGGCTCTGCCGGCTGCTCGTCGGGGTCGGCGACGGCAGCCGGGACGGCCGGGCCGGCCGGCTCCAGCTCCTCGTCCCGATGGGCCAGGCCGCCGGTGCCGTCCGCCGCCCCACCGTCCGCCGCCTCGGCCCGGTCGGCCGCCGCCCCGGCTCGGCTGGCCGCCGCCCCGCCGTCCGCGGGCTCCGCCCCGCTGGCCAGCGTCCTGCCGTCCACCCTGCCGGTTGCGGCCCGGCTGGCCGCCGCCCCGCTGGTTGTGGGCTCGATCCGGCTGGCTGCCCCGCGCGCGGCCGCCTCGCTGGTCGCCGTGCCGGCCCGGCCGGTCACGGCAGCGGCCAGCCGCTGCCGGCCGGACGCGTGCCGTCCGGAGCGGCGCCGGCCCAGTCCCCACCACAGCAGCAGGAAGCCGGCCGCGCCGCCGGTCAGCCCGAGCGCGATGCGGTTGACCGCGGTCGACCGAATGACCACCTGGCCGGTCGCGAGCTGGTCGGCGCCATCGCCGGTCAGCACCCTGACCACGACCGGGAACGCGCCGGTCGTGCGCGTCTCGACCCGGACCTCGCTGAGCTTGCCGCTGTTCGGCTGGAGCGTGAACGGCGCTCCGGCACCGGCCGGCAGGTCGACCTTCGGCGACTCCAGTCGCAGCACGACCGTCAGCCGCCGGTCGGAATGGTTGGTGATCCTGATCGGGACGGTGCCGTTGCGGGCGGTGAGCAGGAAGGTCTGCGGCTCGACCGTGACCTCGTGGTAGAGACGGTCGATACCGGCGTTCACCGTGTGCACGAACGAAAGCCCGCGGGGACGTCTGGCCGGCGGCCGCCAGTCGCTCGACTCGGCGATCAGCAGGTTCTCGTTGTAGTCGGGGAACGGCGGGTCGTCGCCGCCAAGCACCACGAGGAAGCTCTTCAGCCTCTGCCTGGCCACGTCGACCTGCGCGAGGTAGTCGGGCGGCAGCTCGCTGTCGGCGCCGGCGTCGGCGGACAAGGCGAGCGGACGGGGGACGGGATCGGGACCCTGGGGAACCTCGGCCGCCAGCTGCGAGGCCGGCTCGACCCGCAGCCAGGACGCCTGGCCGAGCCCGCTCGAGAGCTGGCGGAAGAACCGCGGTGCCGGCCGCCACGACTGGGGTGGGGCGAGCAGGATGCCGCGGGGCGCAGGCCGGGTGCCGCCGCCCGGCTGCTCCAACCACACCAGCGCGGTCTCGGCCAGCACCCGCTGGGCCCACTCGACTGGCGCCGACGCGGCGCGGGGGTCGGTCAGCGCGGCCGAGAGCCCGGCATCAGGAACCAGGGCATGGGCCGGGCGGCCCACGCCGTCGCCCAGGCTGACCGTGGCGTTCTGGGTGAGGGCGGACGACGGCGACGGAGGCGCGACGCGTGGGTCGACCACGACCGCATCGGCTTCCACGTCGGCCAGCGTCTTGAGCGACACCGCGTCGACCGTGCCGCCGGCCGGCCAGGCCAACGACCGGTCAAGGCGTGGGGCCAGATCCTGCTCCAGGACGCGGCGGGCGTAGGTGACCTGGTTGAAGGCCTCGGCCTCGAGCCCGGCCCGGATGAGCGCGGGCAGGTCGGCGTTGTCGTAGGGGAAGGCGGCCGGCGGGTCGTCGGGCCGGCCCGCCGCCGCCCGCAGGTTGCGCAGGAAGCGCTGCGCATCGACCGACGGCGGCTGCGGCCCGACCTTGCCGCCGGCCCGCACCGTCGAGTTGCCGGCCAGCCGCGAGGCCTCCTGGACCAGCAGCGCGTCGATCACGAGCGTCAGCCGCGGAGCGCCGGGCGCGGCAAGCTGGGCGGCGATCGCGCCGAGCGGACCGGAGGTGCTGAGCGTCGGCCCGAGCCGGCCGTCGGCGAAGCTGCCCTGGCCGTCGCGGTGGGTCGGCTCGTGGAGGGGGACCAGCAGGGCCAGCCGCAGGGGGTTGGCCACCGGCTGGCTCACGTAGGGCAGGAAGGTGATGACCCGGGCGGACACCGGGCCGTCGGCGGTCACCCCGGTCACGCGGAACGAGAGCTGGCGCACCACGCCGAACGGGTCGCCGCCGGCGAACCAGCTCGGCACGGGCAGCTTCTGAGCAGGCAGCACGGCGCTCGTGCCCGGCTGGACGGTCAGCGCGTCGAAGCGCTGGACGGGCGCCAGCGAGCTCGACGGGCGTCCCGGGTTTTCCACCAGGTAGGTGAAGTCGGACCGGGTGGTGACGATCTCGCCGGCGAACGCGGCGAGGGTGAGCCCGCGGATCGGTGCCGTGCCCGCGTTGCGCACCGCGAGCGAGAACTGCAGTGGCAGCTTGGGCCCGGTCACCGGCGAGACGCCGAGCAGCGACAGCTCGAGCTGCGGCACGGTCGGCTGGGCATGGGCGGCGGGTGGCAGCATGCCGAGCAGGCCCAGGGTGACCGCCGCCACCCCGGCCAGCCGCGCGGCCAGCTTCACCCCACCGCGCCCTGCGCGGCGAGCACGCCCGGGATCAGGTCGAGCAGCCGGCGCTCGTTGGCGAACGCCATGATCTCGCGTGCCCGCTCGATCGGAACCCACCCGGCCGCTTCCATCTCCGCGTCGTGCAGCGAGAAGTCCCCGCCCGTGGCCAGCATGAGGAAGTGGTGGACGAACTTGTGGTAGCGGGTCTGCTCGGGTGTCCACACGAACCAGTAGTCGATCGTGTCGAGCGGCCCGACCAGGCGCACCTCGAGGCCGGTCTCCTCCTGCACCTCGCGCAGGGCGGCCTGCTCGAGCGACTCCCCCGGCTCCTGGGCGCCCTTGGGCAGCGTCCATTGCAGCGCCCCCCGCGGCGAGCGGCGGGCCACCAGTGCGACCGGGGCGTCCGGGTGTGGCGCGGCCAGCACCACCCCGCCGGCCGAGACGGCTCGAGCGGTCCGCATGCTCAGGCGCCCGGGGAAGGGTCAGGCACGGCTCGGCCCCTGCCGGGTGACGCTGGCCACGACCGCGTTGGTCGCCTTGACCAGGTCGCCCCCTCGCACCTTGAGGATGAGCGCGGGCTCGCCGGCAGCCGTGTAGATGACGTCCTGCCCGGCGACGAGCTCGTCGATGACCAGGACAGCCGGGCACTCCAGGGCGACCGGGGGCACGAACGGCAGCAGATAGCCGGTCAGGCTGGGAGCCCGATGCGGGTGGACCGGCGCGAGCTGTGGGCGGCCCACCAGCCCGGCCACCGCGGTCGTGTCCACCTCGACGCCGGCCGGGGCGAGGACGACGACCGCCCCCTGTTCGTCGGCGAGGACGGTGGGCTGCCCGACCGACTCGGCCGACAGTCCCAGCACGCCCGGCGCGGCGGCGAGGTCGGGCAGCGGGCCGGGCAGGCCGGACAGCTCGTGGGGGACGTCGTCGGCGAGCAGGCGGTTGTGGACGTCGATTGAGGAGCGCACTGGGTTCTCCAGACAAGGCGAGGCGGATCCGCCTGGCCGTCCGAGTATACCCGGCGGCTGGGTACCCACCTGCCGGTGGACGACCTGCCGGCAGGCGACCTGCCGGCGCTCACCTGCCGGTCCCTTTACCGATCCTACCACAGGCAGCCGGGCAGCGGCCCAGTTGCCTGCGGGCGGTCAGCGAGAGCCGCCCTTGCGCCCAATCTTCTGGTAGAACTCGATCCCGTAGCGCTGCTTGGTCGTCTCGCCGCCCTTCTTGCCCCCCATGCGGCCGATCTTGCCGAAGAAGTCCTCGCCGTAGCGCTGCTTGGTCGTCTGGCCGCCTTTGCGGCCCGCTTCGGCCCGGCTCATCTTCCGTACGTCCGTCATCGAACCACCTCCCCCCCTCGCTTGCCCTGTCTGCTTTCCCTTAAACCACTTGAACTGGTAGGCGAACTGGTAGGCGCCGGTCGGCGGGAAGCCCCGCCGGCGCGGCGCGGGGGTGGGCGGCCCGGCGCGGGGCCCGCCGGCCCACGGTAGGCTGCGGCCATGAGCAGCCTGTCGCCCGACCAGGAGCGGGCCCTGGCCGAGCTGGTCAAGGCCTCGCCCGCCGCCAAGGCCGCCCTCCAGCTGGGCGAGCGCTTCGCGCGCGCCGGCCACGAGCTGTACCTGGTGGGTGGCACGGTGCGCGACGCGCTACTGCGCCGCCCCTCACCCGACATCGATCTCACCACCGATGCGACCCCCGACCAGATCCTGGCGATCGTGCGCCGCGGCGGCTGGGCCGACGCGGTGCGGACGCAGGGGGTGCGCTTCGGCACGGTCGCGGTCGCCAAGGGCGACCTGTGGCTGGACATCACCACCTTCCGCGCCGACGTCTACCGGCCCGACTCGCGCAAGCCCGAGGTCCGCTTCGGCCGCACCATCGAAGACGACCTGGCGCGGCGCGACTTCACCGTCAACGCGATGGCCGTGCGGCTGCCCGACGGCCGCTTCGTCGACCCGCACGGGGGCCTGGCCGACCTGACGGCCGGTCGCCTGCGCACCCCGGCCGAGCCGATCGCGTCGTTCGACGACGACCCGCTGCGCATGCTGCGGGCGGCGCGCTTCGCCGCCCAGCTGGAGCTGGTGCCGGCCAGAGACGTCCTGGCCGGGATCGTCGAGCGCCGCGCCCGCCTGGCGATCGTCTCCCGCGAGCGCATCCGCGACGAGCTGTCCAAGCTGCTGTGTGGCCGGGCGCCCGCCAAGGGCCTGTGGATCCTGGTCGACACCGGCTTGGCCGACCAGTTCCTGCCCGAGCTGCCCGCCCTGGCCCTCGAGCAGGACCCCGTGCACCGGCACAAGGACGTCCTGCGGCACACCATCGCCGTGGTCGAGCGGGCGACCGCCTTCGACGCCGACGACCCCGACCTCACCCTGCGGATGGCCGCCCTGCTGCACGACATCGGCAAGCCGCGCACCCGCCGGGTGGGCCCAGACGGGGTCAGCTTCCACCTGCACGAGGTGGTCGGCGCCCGCATGGCCGAGCAGCGGCTGACCGAGCTGCGCTACCCCAACGACTTCGTCCACGACGTGCGCGAGCTGGTCGTGCTGCACCTGCGCTTCCACACCTACCGGCTGGGCTGGACCGACGCGGCCGTGCGCCGCTACGTGCGCGACGCCGGGCCACTGCTCGAGCGCCTCAACGCCCTGGTGCGCTCGGACTGCACCACGCGCAACCCCGCCAAGGCCCGCGAGCTGGCCAAGCTGGCGGACGAGCTGGAGGCGCGCACCGCCCGCCTGAAGGCGCAGGAGGAGCTGGCCAGCATCCGCCCGCCGCTGGACGGCCGCCAGGTCATGGAGCTCCTCGGCATCCCGCCCGGCCCGACGGTGGGCAAGGCGCTCGCCTACCTGCTGGAGCGGCGCCTGGACGAGGGCCCGATCGAGCCGGACCGGGCGCGCCGCATGCTGCTGGAGTGGGCCGAGCGCGAAGGCGTCCAGGTCAGACCTTGACGATTACGCCCTCGCAGGCGGCCAGCCGCAGCGGGCGGAGCGACCGCCTGTGTCCGACGGCCCGGCCGGGGACGGTCGACAGCTCCAGCCGGCCGGCCGGGCCGAGCGCGGAGGCGTCCCAGGTCACCGGCGCGTCGCCGAAGTTCAGCGCGACCAGCAGGCGGCCGCCGTCCACCGCGCGCTCCGCCGTGCCGTCGGCAGTGCGCGTGTACGCGTACAGGTTGCCGGGCGTGTCCTTGATGGACGCGTAGGCGCCTTCCTGCAGGGCGGGCGACCGCCGCCGGTAGCGGATGAGCCGGCGGTACAGGGTGAGCATCGAGGCGGGGTCGTCGCGCTGGGCGGCGACGTTGACCTCGCGGTGGTTGCTCGCGATCGGCAGCCACGGGTCGCCGGTGGTGAAGCCGGCGCCGGGTGAGGCGTCCCAGTGCATGGGGGTGCGCTCGGGGTCGCGGCCGTCGAGGTCGACCACCTGGTCGGGCGGGATCTCGCCGTCGGTCATGCCGAGCTCCTCCCCCTGGTACAGGAAGGGTGTGCAGCGCAGGGTGAGCAGCAGCATGGCCGCCACCCGGGCGCGGGCCTGCCCGTTGCCGCCCTCGTCGTACCGGCTGGCCACCCGGGCGTGGTCGTGGTTGCCGGTGAAGAAGGCAGGCCAGGCGTCGGCGGGCAGCAGCCGCTCGTACTCGTCGACCGTCGTCCGGAACGCCTCCGCCTTCCACGGCTGGTGCAGGAAGACGAAGTTGTGGACCAGGTGGAGCTCGTCGCCGGCCTCGCCGTAGTAGGGCACCAGCTTGGCCTGGTCGAGCAGGTAGACCTCGCCGACCATCATCCGGTCGCCGCCGTAGGCGTCCAGCGTGCGCCGGAAGCGGCGGAAGATGTCGTGCACCTCGGGCCAGTCCTGGTCGTAGCGTTGCAGCCCGGCCATGCGCATGGCCAGCTCCGGGCCGCTGAGCCGGGTGTCGTCGACCTCGACCAGCGGGTTGTCACGCAGCTCCGGGTCGCGGGCGATCCGGTGCGCCACGTCGATGCGGAACCCGTCGACGCCCCGGTCCAGCCAGAAGCGTATGACCTCGTCCATGGCCGCGCGCACCTCGGGGTTGCTCCAGTTGAGGTCGGGCTGCTCGCGCATGAACGAGTGCAGGTAGTACTGGCCGGTGCGCTCGTCGAAGGTCCAGGCCCGGCCGGCGCGGGGGAACGAGCTCATCCAGTTGTTGGGCGGCGAGCCGTCCGGCTTGGGGTCGGCCCACACGTACCAGTTGCGCTTGGGGTTGTCGCGGCTGGAGCGCGAGGCGACGAACCACGGATGCTGGTCGGAGGTGTGGTTGGGGACCAGGTCGATGATGACCCGGATGCCGCGGGCATGGGCCTGGCGGACCAGCTCGTCGAAGTCGTCGAGGGTGCCGAACATCGGGTGGACGCCGGTGTAGTCGGACACGTCGTAGCCGAAGTCGGCCATGGGCGACGGGTAGAAGGGCGACAGCCAGATGGCGTCGACGCCGAGCGAGGCCGGCGTGCCGTCGTTCAGGTAGTCGAGCCGGGCGGTGATGCCGGCCAGGTCGCCGATGCCGTCCCCGTCGGCGTCGGCGAAGCTGCGCGGGTAGATCTGGTACACCACGCCGCGCTGCCACCATGCGCCCTTGGCCGCCGCGCCGCCCACCACCGGGTCCTCCACCGTCATCGCCTGTCGCCTCCGTCGGCATCGGGTCTGGTCGTCTCCGGCGGTCGTCTCCGCCGCTTCCTGACAGCCTAGCGGGCGCGCTGACAGCCTGGCGGGCGCGCCGACATCCTAGCCGGCGGCGCCGCCGGCGATGCCGAGGTCGCCCTCCAGCGTCCAGGTGCCATCACGTTCGTCCTGGGCGAGCCGGCAGCGTCGCCCGTCGGCC
>JBIOYL010000374.1:0-12350 GCA_044870185.1 Actinomycetes bacterium
CCGTGGTCGCCGCCCGCAAGCGCGAGCTGACCGCCTCCGAGACCGCTCGCCAGCAGGCCGCCTACCGCCAGCTCGCCGAGCTCGTGCCCGGCTTCCGCCCGGTCGACCTGACCGTGCGCGACGACGCCGCCCTGCGCGGCGTGGCCCGCGAGCTCCTGCACGCCTACGCCCACCGCAACCGCGGCCTGGTCCCGTCGTGAGCGAGGGTCTTGTGGCGGTCACGTTCAACATCCGCCACGGGCTTGGGCTGGACGGCGTCGCCGACCTCGGCCGGGTCGCGGCCGTGCTGCGCAGGCTGGCGCCCGACCTGGCCGGCCTGCAGGAGCTCGACGACGGCGCCGACCGCAGCGGCGGCATCGACCAGGCCGTCTGGCTGGCCGGCGTCCTCGGCATGCAGGTGGCGTCCGCCCCCGCCCGCGGCCGCCGCCCGCACGAGCGGGTGGCGCTGCTGTCGCGGCTGCCGCTGGTCGGCGCGCAGGCGGTCTGGTTCTGGGACGGCGGCCGGCGTGGGGAGCGCCGCGGCGCGGTCGTCGCCCGCGTCCGGACCGCCTCCGGCCCGGTTGCCTGCGTGGTCGCGCACCTGTCGACCCGGCGCGGGGAGCGCCGCCGCGAGCGGCGCGCGCTGGCCGGCACGGTGGCCGGCATGGGCGGACCGGTCGTGTGCTTCGTGGACGCCAACGCCGGGCGGCTCGGGCCGCTGCGCCGCGGCGGCCTGTGTGCGCCGCCGGGCCGGCCGGTCGCCACGTTCCCCGCCGACCGGCCCAGCGCGGCCGTCGACTGGATCCTGACCAGAGCCCCGGCGCGGCACGTGAGGCGGGCGCACGCGCCCGCCTGTGACGCCTCGGACCATCGGCCGTTGGTGAGCGTGGTTGGCTGCTGAGCGCCGCCGGCCGGTCAGGCGTGGACGGCCACGGTCGGCTTGGCAGGGCAGCGGGGGGTGCCGTCGGGGTTCAGCGGCACCAGGCCATGTTGGACCGCGAACACGGCCGCCTCGAGCTTGGAGTGCACGCCCAGCTTGACCAGGATGTTCTGCACGTGGGTCCGGACCGTGTGCAGCGACAGGTAGCACGTCTCGGCGATCCGCCGGTTCGAGTAGCCGGCGGTGATCAGCTCCAGCACGTCGCGCTCGCGCGGGCTCAGGGTGCGGACGAGCAGCTGGATCGACGGGTCGGGCTTGGGGGGGCTGGGCGCCGCATACGACACGAACACGTCGTGGCCACCGATCAGCTTGCGAATGGTGGCCACGAGCTGGCGGCTCGACGCGTCCTTGAGCACGAACGCGTCGGCGTTGCCGGCGAGCGCGTCCTGGCCGGGCCGAGTCGTGGCGGCCGACAGCGCCAGGATGTTGCTGGCCGGGGCGTCCGCCTTGACGTCGGCGATGGCGACCGCCGGGTCGGGCGGCGCCGCGTGCAGGTCGAGCAGGAGGATCTCCGGGGCGGCGCCGCGCACGACGCGCAGGCCGGTGCCGCCGTTGCGGGCGACGCCGACGACCGCCAGGTCTTCCTCTTCCTCCAAGAAGATCCGCAGCCCCTCGATGAGCGCGTCGTGGTCGTCGACGAGCAGGAGTTTGACTGGCCCCACCATCGGCACCTGATCCCCCCTTGTGAGGCGGGCCCTGGGCGTTGGCACGCCCTGCTGGCACGAGCGCGGGCACAACTGGTGAGCCGGTCGCGCGGCCGATGTGGTGGTCAGGCTGACGCCGGGTCACCCCAGGCGTGCGGGCTTGCGGTGCGCCGATGGCTCGGTCGGCCGACGGTGACGAGACGCGGGTGCTGCGTCATTTCTCAAGGACCGGTTGTTCACCTGGACGACGCCCGCTCGACATTCGCAGGAGGGTGCCCCATTGTCAAGAGCAACGATGTTCGCTACGCACTCCTACATACGCACCGGCAGGCGGCCACGGCCGTCGTGGCCAGCTACCGCGCAGGTCCGGCTAGCGCGCGCCCGCCAAGGTCCCGCGCGCGAGGTAGATGGTGTCGAAGTGGGCGGGCTCGACCAGCAGGTCCGGGACGAAGCGGGCCAGCTCGCTCCAGGGACGCTCGAAGCCCTCGAAGGTGGTCACGAACTGACGAGCGACCGCCCAGCTGGCAAGGTTCAACGGCGCCCACCACGACCACTTCGGGCCCACCGCCGCCACCCGCGCCCCCGCCTTCCCGGCCCGGAACACGTTCGCAAGCGCCGCGGGCGAACGCACGATGTCGTGGGTGAAGGCGAACAGGAAGGCGTCGGCCCGGCTGGGGATCTCGGCCTCCTCGGCCTTCGACCAGATCAGGCTGACGTTTCGCCAGCCGCCCGCCTCGACCCGCGCGCGCGCCTTGGTGAGCATCGCCGCGGACAGCTCGATGCCGAGCAGCCGCCCTTGGGGCCCGATGGCCGGCGCGA
Source organism: Actinomycetes bacterium (assembly GCA_044870185.1). Taxonomy (GTDB): domain Bacteria; phylum Actinomycetota; class CALGFH01; order CALGFH01; family CALGFH01; genus JBIOYL01. The sequence continues at coordinate 2,383 of JBIOYL010000374.1, forward strand.
TCAGCGGGAAGCAGGGCCCGGTGCCACAGCCCACGCTCACCACGGTCTCACCCGGCTGCAGGGCCAAGCTCGCCACTGCGCGCTGGCGGTAGGGCGCCAGCCAGGCCGTCGTCTCGTCATAGACGGGGGCCAGGCGCCGGTATCGTGCGAGCGCGAGCTGTGCGTCCGGCGGGCCCGCCGGCGGCGTTCGCGTGGCCGCAGCGCCACGCTCGTTCACGGTCGGCATGACATCCTCCCGTGCTCGTTGATCTTGGTGCTGGTTTGTCGGCCCCGCCTCGGTGCCAGCGCACGACCGACGGGGTGCCGTCCGTTCCCGCGTCCCGCCGCGGCCAGGCCACCCAGGTGGTCTGCCCCGGCTGGCACCACTACAACCGTGCTCCGCCGGTGGCACCCTGCGGACCTCCGGTCTCCAGTCGCACCCCGCGGTCTACGGTCCGGCCTCAACCGTACCAGGGTCGGGTTGCGGCCGCGTGCTCACCCGGTGACGAGCACGTTGCGTCGGTGACCTCCCCTTCCTACGCGCGACGGGCAGCCGCGGGCCGTGTCCGAGATCCGGTGGAGGACCAGCGGTACCATGCGGCGCGCTGCGGGCGAGCCGTTTGCCCGCCTGTCAGGCCGAGGGTGCCCTGGAGCGAGGCGAGCACCGCATCCGGCGCGCAGAAGGCGGCGTCGATGGTGCCGGTGGTGGCCGATGTGGGGTCGAGGCCGGCATCGGCGAGCGCCATGCGACACACCCGGCCGAGGCGGCCATGCAGCAGCTCCCGCATGATGCCGGGCAGGGTCTCCGGGTCCTGAAGCAGCCAGGAGTGGGTCGCGCCGTGCACGATCACGAGCTCGGCACCGGTCCGCCGGGCGGCGTCGCGGGCGGCGGCGAGCGGCACGACCAGATCGCAGTCGCCGTGGATCACCACGACCGGCACCCCGGCGCGTCGAAGGCGGTCGAGCAGGGGCGTGCTGGCCGAGGCGTGCAGGGCCGAGAGCCCGGGGCCGAGCAGACGCCGCCATGGGGAGGTGAGGTTGCCGATGGCGGTCGGCAGGGCGAGCCGGGCGAGCTTGGCCGCCTGCTGCAGGTCGCGGGCGAACGGGACCGTGCCTAGGGTGTCGGCGAGGAAGACGGCACCGAACAGGCCGAGCGCCGACGGCACGAGACGGTACAGCTCGACCAGCCGGTCCCATGGCTGGCCGACGCCCGCGTCGAGCAGGACGAGGGCGATCACCCGCTCGGGTTGGGCGGCGCCCAGCTCGGCCACGAGGCGGCCGCCAAGGGAATGCCCGACCAGGATCGCCCGGGGGATCCCGAGGTGCTCGATGGTGTGGCTGAGCAGGCGGCTGTATCGGGCCAGCCCGTGGCTGGTCGCTGGCGACCCGTCCGCTCCGCCGTGGCCGGCCAGGTCGACCGCCACCACCCTGAAGCCGAGCCCGGCCAGCCGGCTGAGCGTCTGGACGTACAGCTGTCCGGTGAGGGAGAAGCCGTGGACGAGGACGAGGGGGATCCCCTGTCCGGCTGTCGTGATGGTCGCGGCGTGCCCGTCGGCCAGCTGGAGCCGGTGGCGCCGCAGGCGGATCGTCGGCTGGGCTGAGTCGGGCCCGCGGTCGGCCCGCGGTCGGCCTGCGCGGTCGTGGTGGCCACGCGTCGGCTGCCGCTGCGGCAGGACGATGACCGGATCGCCGGTGTCGTCGTCTTCGTCGGCCATGCGCCCATCGCCTTGAACGACGGCCATCGAAGGCATCGTCGGAATGCCTCCTTGGCCGGATCATACGCCGTTGGAGCGCTCAGCGCAGCCGCCAGGCCCGGGGGATGATCAGCGGGCCCGGGGGCGCACTCCTCCCAGGAGGTCCCGCTTGCCGCGTGAGCCCGGTGCCGCTACGATCGGCGCATGTCTACTACAGCTGTGATTCCATCCCGTGATCTCCGCAACCGCACCGCGGAGATCCTCCGGCGTGTCGAGGCCGGCGAAGAGATCGAGGTCCTCCACAACAACCGCCCGGTCGCCAAGCTCGTGCCCGTCCACGCCCGCCGACAGTGGATCCCGGCCAGAGAACTCCTGCAGCGGCTGGCCACGGCCGGACCCGACCGTACCCGGTGGGCCGAGGAGCTACGCGAGACCCTCACCGACACCACGGACGACCTGCCGTGGTAGCCAGACGCAGGGCAATCGCCGACACCTCCCTGTTCGTCGGCTTGGAGAGCGACCGAGTCGATGACCAAGTGCTCGCAGAACTCGACTTCGGCGTCTCCGTCATCACCCTCGGCGAGCTGCGGCTCGGCGTGGTCAGCGCCGGGCACGACCCGGAGTCCGCATCGCGACGACTCGCCACCTACGAGCTGGCCCGGCAGCTCGAACCGCTCCCCATCGACGAACGCGTCAGCGACGCATGGGCATTGCTGGTCGCAAAGCTACGCGCTGCGGGCCGCAGGGCCCCCGTCAACGACACCTGGATCGCCGCAACCGCACTCGCACACGACCTCCCCGTCGCCACCCAGGACACCGATTACGACGCAATGCCAGACCTCAACGTCATGAGAATCTGAGCGGCTGAACCCCGGCCGGTCCATGCCTTCGGGGCCGGGCCGGTCCGGCGTGGTCAGAGGGACGGCTCGAACAGCAGCGTGACCGGCAGGGACGAGCGCTGGCCGTCCTGCCGGCCGGGCGCGGCGGCCCGCGACGGCGTCAGGACGACGCCGACGAGCTCGGCCGGCCAGGTGGTCACCCCAGACCCGGCCAGGTCCGTCTCGGCCAGCTCGCCGGTCGCGGCGACCCACGACAGTCGGCAGCTGCCGGTCGGAGCCCAGGACAGGACGCCGCGGGCCGCCTCGCCCGAGCCGGCCGGCCGGGCGGCCTCGTCAGCGCGCCGATGCGACTCCCGGTGCATGGGCAACCACCTCCATGCTTGGCGACATCGGTGGGTCGGTGTTGTACCACCCGGCCGATGAGAGCGCCGTGAGCCGGTGGGCCGCCACAGGGCGGGCCCGCGTGGGTCGGGCCGCCGTCGGTGCCGTGCCGAGATGCTGGGACGCGAACGCGAGCGCGTAGGGTGCCTCGACGCGCGCGCCATGCCAGCTGTGCGTCGCGCCGGGAACCTCCTTCACCTCGACGAGCTGGCCTCGCCGGGCGAGCATGGCGCCGAGCGAACGCGCCTCGGCGAGCGTCGGGTCGTGGGAGCCGGCGGTCAAGAACACCGCCATGGGCTCGGTGAAGCGCAGGTGCGGGAGGTAGTGGCTCGGCGCGTTGGCCAGCCACAGCGCCCGGCTGCCGCCGAGCAGGCTGTGCTGCACGTCGCCCGGGTCGCCGTAGGGCATCTCGGCCAGGCTCACCGCGTACACGTCCTGATGGCGCAAGCCCAGGTTGAGCGCGCCGTAGCCGCCGCTCGACATCCCGCCGATGGCGCGTCCGGAGCGGTCGGCGATCGTGCGGTAGCGGGCGTCGATGGCAGCCACGACGGTGCGGGTCAGGTAGGTCTCGACCTGCGGGCCGCCGACCTGGTTCAGCATCTCCGAGTCGTGCAGCCAGCCGCCGCTGGCGTCGGGCGCCACCAGGATCATGGGCTGGACCAGCCGGTAGCGCAGCAGCGCGTCCATGACCTCCCGGATCTCGGCGGCCCGGAACCAGTCGATCGGCCCGCCCGGGTAGCCGTGCAGGAGGTAGACGACCGGGTAGCGCCGCTTGGCGTTGCCGGCGGCCTGGTAGCCGGGCGGCAGGTACACGTAGGTGGCGCTCGGCGGCACGTCCAGGGCCGGGTCGCCGATCCGGAGCACCTCGACATGGGAGACGCGGCTGCCCACCGGGTCGCCGGGCAGGCTGCCGAACAGCCCCGGCAGCGTGGGGACGTAGCCGACGTAGGCGTTGAGCGCGGCCAAGGTGGTAAGCAGCGTGAGCAGGCCCAGCCAGGCGCCCACCACCACCCGCCGCAGCCTGCGGTGCCGCGGCCGTCGCCCGCTTCGCCGGCGGCGGACGGCCTGCCAGGCCACCACGGCGACGCTGGCCGCGAGCAGGACGCCGAAGCCGGCGGCCAGCCATGGGCTCTCCAGCGGCCCGCTCTGGCCGAGCTGGTGGAGCAGGTCGGTCGGGAGCCGGATGAAGTGCGGGATGCGGCTGTGGCGCTGCGGCGGCCGCAGCGGCTGGCGCCGGGCCGCGGCGAGGGCGACCGGGACGGCGAGCATCGGCGTCACCCCGCGCCCTGCCGGACGCGCGCCGCCTCGTCCGCGACCCGGCCGGGCCGTCGCCCACCCAGCCGGGCCAGACGCCAGGGTCCGGCCGGCAGCGGCAGCAGCCCCTCGGCCCGCAGGGCGGCCACGGCGACCCGGGGCAGCTCCTCCAGGGCGGCCACGGCCAGGTGGCGCGGCTGCCAGGCCGGGGCGAACTTCTTGTTGAAGCGGTACAGCGTCTCGATCTGGAAGGGCCGCGACAGGCGCTTGAGCAGCCAGCGGGCCAGCCGCAGCGGCGGGCGCACGTGCGGCTGCTCGCCGGCCGCCAGCACGGCGCGCAGGAACGAGAAGTTCAGCGACATCCGGCGGATGCCGAGCTCGGGCAGCCGGCGGGCCGCCTCGACCACCAGGAAGTCGTTGAGGATGGCCGGGGCCTGACGGTCGCGGCGCATGACGTCCAGGCTTGCCCCATCGGCGCCCCAGGGCACGAAGTGCAGGAAGCCGCGCAGGCGCCCGTCGCCGTCGGTGGCCGCCACGACCAGCGTGGCCCGGTCGCGCGGGTCGAACAGCCGGCCGAGCGTCATCGAGAAGCCGCGCTCGGCCGCCTCGCCCCGCCAGCGGGCCGACAGCGCCCGCAGGGCGGCCACCGTGTGCTCGTCGAGCTCGCCCGCCCGGCACACGATCGAGGAGAAGCCGGCCCGGCGGGCCCGGTTCCAGCTCTGCCGGGCGATGCGCACCGCCCGGCCCTGCAGGCTGAACCGGTCCAGCTCGAGCACCGCCTCGTCGCCCAGGTAGACGGTGAGCAGGCCGGCCGCCTCGTAGACGGCGGCCGCGTGCGCGCCGCAGCCGAGCACGGCCGGGATGCGTCCCTGGACGGCCGCCTCATCCAGGAAGGCGGCCACCGCCGCCGGCCACTGCTCGGCGGGGCCGAGCGGGTCGCCGGCGGCCAGCGCCACGCTGCCCGACGTGCCGTAGGAGACGCGGGTGTCGGCGGCCCGCACGGTCAGGCGGTCGTCGCGGAGGGCGAAGTAGGCGAGCGAGTCATCGGCGGCGGCCACGGCCGCCGCCAGGCCCGGGTCGTCGGTGCGGCGGACCAGGGCGGGCGCCAGGGCGCGCGCGGCGACCAGCAACGTGCCACACCAGAACACGGCCGCCACCGAGCCAGGGAAGAACCGGCCGAACCGGCCGGTGAGCGTGTAGCCGGTGCCGAGGCCGAGCGCCATGCGGCCGACCTCCCGCACGACGCCGACGGCCGACAGGTCCTCGACCACGTCACGGTCGTTGGCGAGCAGGCCGAGGGTGCCGTAGGCGAAGGTCACCCCGAGCACCAGCAGCGCCGGGCGCAGGACGGCGCGGTGCTCACCCGGCCCGATGCGGGCGCAGAACCAGCCCGCCTGGCCGGTCAGCAGCCCGGCCAGGAAGGCCTCGACCACCGCCTCCTCCACGTCCAGGCCTTTGATCAGGTGCAGCACGGCGCTGCCGGCCAGCAGGCCGACGGCCGCCAGCAGGGCGAGCCGGTGGCGGCGCCGCAGCCCCCCGGCCAGCAGCAGCAGGCCGACCCCGGCCGCCGCGGTGGCGATCGTGGCGCCGCGGGAGACCGCGCCGGGCACGAGCTCGTGCAGCAGCCGCAGGCGGCTGCGCTCGGCGGGCAGCAGGGCGCTGACCAGGTTGAGCAGACCGGCGAACGTCGCCACCAGCGCCGCGATCCGCGGCGCCGGCCACGCTGCCTTCCGCATCGTCGTCGCCACCATCCTGTCGACGCTGCCCCTTCGAGCGTAGCCCAGCCCGGGGGGAGGTGCCGCCCGTCACGGCAGGGGCGGGACGCGGCGCTCCTACTCGGCCAGGTCGGGCTGATCGAGGCCTGCAAGCGCGGCCGCGAACGCCTCGCGGTGGCGCAGCTCGTCCGCGCGGATCTCCCGGAAGCGCTCGGCCACCTCGTGGTCGCCGACGGCGTCGGCTTCCTCGGCGAACCGCCGGTACAGCTCGTCGACCTCGTAGGTCTCCTCCTCGATGGCGTCGTGCAGGTTGTCGGCGTCGGTTGCGATCACCCCGGCGAGCAGGGCCTGCCGGGTGAAGTGGTCGAAGTACTCGTCGCCGGCCGCCCGGTCGAACAGCTCGGCGAGCTCCGGCCGGCCGTGCTTGCGGGCCTCGACCGCGCACAGCCGGTACTTGGCGAAGGCGAACGCCTCGCCGCGCATGGCGGTCAGCAGGTTCGCTCGGGTCTGCGGGTGCATCAGGACCTCCTCCTCGGCTGCCGGCGTCCGGGGGGCGCCGCCGCCCGGCCGCCCGGCCGCCCGGCCGCTCAGGTCGACATGGGGGCATCCCCCCGGCACCGCTCGACCACCGGGGCCAGCACGTCGGCCAGGGTCGGGTGGCCGATCTCCCGCAGCTCGTAGCGTGCCTGGCGGATGGGATGGGTCGTGCGGACGATGCGGCCCAGCGCCATCGGGGTTCCGGCCACCACCACGTCGCAGGGGACGGCCTCGATGGTGGCCTGGAGCTCCTGCACCTGGCGGGCGCCGTAGCCCATGGCCGGCAGGACCATGCCGATCGTCGGGTAGGCGGCGAACGTCTCGGCGATCGAGCCGACGGCATAGGGCCGCGGGTCGACCAGCTCGGTGGCGCCGGCCTGGCGCGCGGCCACCGTGCCGGCGCCGAACGGCATGCCGCCGTGGGTGAGGGTCGGCCCGTCCTCGACCACGAGGACCCGCCACCCGGCCAGCGGCGGGCCGGGCTCGAGCGTCACCGGCGAGGCCGCCTTGACCACGGTCGCGTGCGGGTTGGCCGCGGCGGCGTTGCCCGCCACCGTGGCCACCCCGTCCAGCGTTGCCGTGTCGACCTTGTTGATCACCACCACGTCGGCCATGCGGAAGTTGGTCTCCCCCGGGTGGTAGCGCAGCTCGTGACCGGGGCGCAGCGGATCGGCCACGGTGATCCACAGGTCCGGGGCGACGAACGGGAGGTCGTTGTTGCCGCCGTCCCAGACCACCACGTCGGCCTCGGCCTGGGCCTGGGCGAGGATGTCGGCGTAGTCGACCCCGGCATACATCACCATGCCCTGGCGGACCGGCTCCTCGTACTCCTCGCGCTCCTCGATGGTCGGGTTGCTCGCGTCGATGTCGGCCAGCGTCGCGAAGCGCTGCACGCGCATCGCCTCCAGGTCGCCGTAGGGCATCGGGTGGCGCACCAGCGCGACCGCAAGGCCCGCGTCGAGCAGGATGCGGCCGACCCGGCGGCTGGTCTGGCTCTTGCCGCAGCCGGTGCGCACCGCGGTCACGGCCACCACCGGCCTGGTGCTGCGCAGCATCGTGGCCCGCGGCCCGATCAGCTTGAAGTCGGCCCCGGCGGCCAGCGCCGTCGACGCCTTGTGCATGACCTGCTCGTGGGACAGGTCGGAGTAGGCCAGCACCACCTCGTCGACGCCGTGCTTGGCGACGATGTCGGCCAGGTCCTCCTCGGGCAGGATCGGGATGCCGTCCGGGTAGCGGCGGCCGGCCAGCGACGGCGGGTACACCCGGCCGGCGATGCCGGGGATCTGGGTGGCCGTGAAGGCGACCACGCGGGTGGCCGGGTCGTCCCGGTAGACGGTGTTGAAGTCGTGGAAGTCCCGCCCGCCGGCGCCCATGATGACGACGGTGCGCATCGCCGCCTCCTTCGCTCCCCTTCAGGATCGCCGATCGCGGGACGGCGGCCAAGGGCCGAAGGACCCGCACGCTGCCGGCTGGGCGCCCGGCCAGGTCACGGGCGCGGCGTTGCCGGCGCCCGCCCGTGCTCGGCCGGGCCGGCCGGCAGCCGTCCCACCGGCCCGATCCCCAGTGTCCCCCCCGGCGCCGGGCCGACCGCCGGACGGGCGGGGCGCCAGCCGGTCGGCATGGCCGGCGGCGCGGGCTCGTCGCAGACGCCGCAGCGTCCGTGCGAGATGCTCCCCGCGCTGCGGCAGCTCGGGCAGTCGTCTGGCCGCATCCGCCCACCTCCAGTCCTGCAGGGACGCGATCGTCCTGTGGCAAGCCCTGCGTGGCCAGGGCCGAACGGCCCGCGACCAGGGGGACCTGGGACCCGGCCCGCGCCGCCCGGCGAAGCGGCCCGGTCAGCCGTCCGGCTGCGCGGACGGCGCCGCGGCGTCGAGGCGGCGCAGCAGGTCGGCCCGGACCTGCTCGGCGAGAAGCTGCAGGCGTTCGCTGGAGCGCACCGGCACCGGGACGGGCTCGGTGAGCTGGCGTGCCTGGTCGGGCAGCCAGGCCAGGTCGGCCTCGAAGCGGGCGCGCGCCGCCGCCAGGTCGCCCGGGTCGGCCGTGCGCCGCCCACCGACCATGACCGGCACGAGCAGCGGCTCGGCGCCGGCCGGCGCCGGCTCGTCGCGCAGGGCCAGCAGGTCGCCGTCGTCCGGCGAGGAGCGGAACACCTGCTTGGCGCCCGGCGCGGTCGCCTTGCCGGTCGACAGCTTCTGCACCGGCCGCTGGCCGTAGGCCACGAGCTTGTAGGCGCTGTCCAGGTAGGGGGCGTCGGCCGAGGTGCCCATCTTGGTGCCGACCCCGAAGGCGTCGATCGGTGCGCCGCGGCCCACCAGGTCGGCGATGACGTACTCGTCCAGGCCGCCGCTGGCGAAGATGCGCACGTTCGGCAGCCCGGCCGCATCCAGCATCCGGCGCGCCTCGGCGGCGAGCGCGGCCAGATCGCCGGAGTCCAGCCGGATCGCGAGCCGGTCGCGCAGCCCGAGCTCCTTGATGACGCTGACGGCGGCCAGCACCCCGCCGATCGTGTCGTAGGTGTCGACGAGGAAGGTCGTGCGGCCGGGGAGGTCCTCGGCGAAGGCGCGGAAGGCGGCCCGCTCGTCGGGGAAGGCCTCGATGAACGAGTGCGCCATCGTCCCCGCCGCCCGCAGACCGTAGCGGCGGGCCGCCGCGACGTTGCTCGTGGCGCCGAAGCCGACCATCGCCGAGGTGCGGGCGACGGCCATGGCGGCGTCGACACCCTGGGTGCGCCGGAAGGCGAAGTCGACCAGGTCCCGGCCGCCGGCCGCGACGCGGCAGCGGGCCGCCTTGGAGGCGAGCGCGGTCTGGAACGTCACGATGTTGAGCAGCACGGTCTCGACCAGCTGTGCCTCGGCGATCGGTGCGGTGACCTCGAGCAGCGGCTCGTGGGCGAACACGGCCCGTCCCTCGGGCACCGCCCACACGTCGCCGGTGAAGCGCAGCCGTCCGAACGCCGCCACGGCGGCATCGTCGAAGCCGAGCTCGTCGTGCAGGTAGGCGAGCTCGTCGGCGGCGAAGCCGAACCGCTCCAGGAAGGCCAGGCATTCCTCCAAGCCGGCGGCGACCAGGAACCCGCGCGTCGCCGGAAGCTTGCGCACGAACAGGCTGAACGTGGCCGGCCCGGACATCCCCCGGCGCAGATAGCTGGCTGCCATGTTCAGCTCGTACAGGTCCGTGTACAGGCCGCCCGCCATGCCCTGCTCCTCTCGCGGCCGGTCGTCCTCGGGCGAAGCGCACGCTATCCCCACCGGCGGCGTCGCACCAGAGGTCGGCGGCCGGACCGTCCGGCCCGAGCCACGAACGACGCCGCCGGGCCGAGGTCGAAGCCATGCCGCCTCGGCGGGCGCTGGGACCTTCGCACCATGGGCCGAGGGCCGGAGGACCCTCGGCCCGACCGGCCTCGCCGCCTACGGTGAACGTGATGAGCCGCGCCGGAGAAGGGAGGTGGCAACCCTCGGCGCGAATCCTGATTTCAGGGGTGAGCAGCATGAACGTAGGGCACTTGGCGAGGTGCTCTAGCCGGCCGGCGCCCTCCCGGTCCCTTTGCCGCCCCGGCCGCCGGCGCTCCC
>JBIOYL010000375.1:0-4024 GCA_044870185.1 Actinomycetes bacterium
CAGTGCAAGTGGAGAACCTCGACGCGACCCAGCGGAAGGTCCGGCTCACTGGGCTCACCTCGTCCATCCGCTCTTGTTCGGCCCAGCTGCCCCGAACAGGGTCACTGGGTTCCCGCGTTGTGCCCAATGCTTGCGTCAGCCGGTTGAGGACCACAACTGAGCTGAGAAGGTGCTCCGCTGGTGTGGATGCTTGCCCTGCTAGCCCGGCAGAGGGTCGAGGTGGAGCCGTCCGCCGGAGCGCTCCTCCAGCGCCTGCTGGAGTGCCTGTCGGGTGGTGAAGTCGATGATGGATCTCGCCTCGGTGGCGAACCCGGCGTCGGCGGCGCTGGTCCAGTCGAGCTGGGCGGTAACGCAGCCGCCCGGGAACACGGTGTACCAGGTCGCTGCCCGGCCGGAGCGGCCTTGGTCGGTCCGCTCGTAGCGTTGTGCTCCGGGCTGGTCGGAGGGCCGTTGGCTCGCCCCGGTGGTGTCACAGGTGGCGCTGAGCCGCACGACCAGGGAGCCGACCAGGTATTTGCGGAGGGTGAACATCGACCAGCCGTTGGCTCTGGCGCACTTTCCGTGATCCGGTGACGGTAGGCCACCAAGATCCACGATGATGTCCGCCATGCGCTTCCAGTGATCTTGCCGACCTTCTGCCTCATCTATGCGACGTGGCCGTTGATTGGGTGAAGTGCGCGGCTGGTGTGGTGCACATGGCGGTCCGCGCTCGCACCGCCCAGGCGCCGTGCCAGGCGTGTGGCACGGTCTCATCCCGGGTCCAAGCCGCTACATACGGCGGCTGGAGGATCTGGCGGTGGGTGGCCAGCCGGTCGTGATCCAGCTCGCGGTCCGCCGGTTTGTCTGCGTCAACGCGACCTGTGCGCACCAGACCTTCGCCGAGCAGGTCCCCGGCCTGACCTCGCGACACGGGCGCCGCAGCGTCCCGCTGCCCACGCTGCTGACCTCGATCGGTCTGGCCCTGGCGGGCCGTGCTGGTGCGCGCCTTGCCCAACGCCTGGGCGTGGCGGTCGACCGCACCACGCTGCTGCGCCTGGTCCGGGCGCTGCCCGAACCGCACGATGGCCACGCCAGCGGCCCTGCCGTGCTGGGCGTCGACGACTTCGCGCTCCGCCGTGGCCACGTCTACGGCACGGTCTTGGTCGACATCGACCATCACCGTCCCATCGACCTGCTGGGCGACCGGACAGCCGAGACGCTGGCGACCTGGCTGCGCGAGCATCCCGGGGTCCAGATCGTCTGCCGGGACCGGTCTGGCGCCTACGCCGAAGGCGCCCGTACCGGCGCACCCGAGGCAATCCAGGTGGCTGACCGCTGGCACCTGTGGCATAACCTCGGCGAAGCGGTGGAAAAGACCGTCATCCGCCACCGCGCCGACCTGGCCGAGCCGGAGCCCGACATCGCCGACGATCCGAACGCGGGCCCGCCGGTGCCCGCTTGCGACCCCCGCCCAGCCGAGGGTCGCCTGGTCCACCGAACCCGTGAGCGCTACGCGGCCGTCCAAGACCTGCTCGCCCGCGGGGTCTCACGCAGCGGCATCGCCCAACAGCTGCGCCTTGACCTGCATACGGTGCGCCGCTACGCCCGAGCCGCCAGCGTCGAGGAACTATTGACCAAAGCACAAGCACGCGCGAGTCTGCTCGACCCCTTCAAGCCCTATCTGCACCAACGCTGGAATGCCGGCTGCACCGATGCCGCCAAGCTGACCACGGAGATCACCGCCCAGGGCTACCGTGGCAGCGACCAGACCGTCCGCCGCTACCTGCGGCCCTTCCGCGCCACGCTGGTCGCTCCACCGCCCAAACCGGTGCCGCCGAGCGTGCGGCAAGTGACCGGCTGGCTCACCCGCCACCCAGACAGCCTCACCGAGGTCGAGACCCTCCAGCTCAAGAAGCTCTTGCACCGCAGCCGGGCACTGGCGGTGACCTACCGGCACGTTCGCGACTTCGCTGACATCCTGGCCAACCGGAAGGGGCAGCACCTGGCCAGCTGGATGCAGCAGGTCGACACCGACGGCTCTCCTGACTTGCGATCCTTCGTGGCTGGGCTGCGAGGAGATCTCGACGCCGTCACTGCCGGCCTGACCCTGCCCTACAGCTCGGGCCCTGTCGAAGGCCACGTCAACCGGATCAAGATGCTCAAGCGCCAGATGTATGGCCGTGCGAAGTTCGACCTGCTCCGCAAACGGGTGCTCTTCACCACCTGACAGCTGCCGCCCCCGGCCACCGGATCACGGAAAGTGCGCCAGAGCCCGGAACTTCCCTACTGTCGATCATCGAAGTTCCCTACCCGACCACACCCGGTGTAGGTGGGCTGACTACCGCGTGGTGGGTTGGCATCACCTCCTCGGCGATCAGGTCGGCGACCGCCACCGGCTCGTCGCAGTGCGGGCAGGCGCCACCAAGGCCGACCCGGTAGCAGAACACCCCGCAGTCGGGGCAGCGTTGCTCGCCGAGGTAGCGGGCCGCACACGACGGGCAGGCATAGACGGTGATGGGCCGGCGGGGGCGCGTAGGCGCAACCACCACGGTCGCTGCCGGTGGCGGCTGGTGGCGTCGGCGCCAGGCGGTCTTGCGGCAGGCATCAGAGCAGAACCGGCGTCGCCCAGCCGGGACAAAGGGGCGCTGGCAGACCGGGCAGACAAGCCGGCGGTCGTGGCCGATCATCGTCCCGTGATCGTCGCGCGACGGGCCGTGGGGCCCGGCGGCCTCAGCCACCATGACCGTTCCCCTTGGTCCGCAGGCGCTCGGCCCGGGCCCGGTGGGCGCGCATCCGGTAGGACTCGCCCTGGATGTTGCACACCACCGAGCGGTGCAACAGCCGGTCCAGCATGGCCGCGGCCACCATCGGGTCGTCGAAGATCCGCCCCCACGACCCGATCCCGAGGTTGGTCGTCAGGCAGATCGAGCCCTTGCCGCAGCGCTGCGTGACCACCTGGAACAGCGCCGCCGCACCCTCGGCCGGCATCGGCAGATAGCCCAGCTCATCGACGATCAACAGCCTGGGGCCGGCGTAGAAACGCATGCAAGTTGCCCAGCGGCCCTCCAGCGCGGCCTTGTGGCAGCGGGCGGCAAGCTCGGCGGCGCTGGTGAAGTAGGTGCGCAGGCCAGCCTGGACGGCGGCGTGGCCAAGGCCGACCGCTAGCATGGTCTTGCCGACCCCGGGGGGGCCGATCAGCAACACGTTGGTCTTGTCGGCGACGAACCGCAGGGTGGCCAGCTCGGCCACCAGCTTGGGGTCCAGCGAGGGTTGGGCGTCGACGTCGAACTCGTCCAGCCGCCAGGGCGCGGGCAGGCAGGCAAACCGGGCCAGGCTGGCCTGCCGGCGGGCCTGGGCGGCGGCCACCTCGACCGCGAGCAGGCGTTCCAGGAACGCGGTATGGCCGAGCTGTTGGGCAGTGGCACGCTCGAGCTCGGCCGGTAGCGCCTCCGCGGCGGCGGTCATGCGCAGCACGGCCAGCTGGCCGCGCACGCGCTGGTATAGGGAGCTCTGGCTCACTTGGCGCCCTCCTCACGCGCACGTGCGCTCGCGTCGGCCAGCTCGGCGTAGCGGCCAAGGTCGACGGTGGGCTCACCGCCCGCACGCCCCAGCAGCCGGGCCGCGGCGGCCAGCGCGGCCGGGCCGGGCGGATGGTTGGCCTTGCGCGCACATGGCCGGGCGGTGGTGAACGCGCCCAGCACCAGATGCTCCAGCGCCGCCCGATGCGCTGGGGTGCGCACCAGCTGGCCAGCGCCGGCCACGGCCAGCCGGTGGCTGACCAGCAGGACACCGGAGGGCGCGTGGATCTCGACCGTGCCGGTGCCCAGCCGATGCCGCACGGTCAGCTCCACCCCGTCCAGCCCGGGCGGCACCGAGTAGCGGTTGCCGCGGAAGGCCACGGTGGCGTCCGCGCCGACCCGCCGGCAGACCTCGACCGTGGCCGGATAGGGCGCGGCCGGCAACCCCAGCAGCGGCTCGGTCTGGGCCAACGCGCCCACGGTCGTCCGACCGGCCTGGTCGCCGTCTGGCCACGGGCGGGGCCGCG
>JBIOYL010000376.1:0-14279 GCA_044870185.1 Actinomycetes bacterium
CGGGAGTGAGCCCGGACGCCTACCGCTCGCCGACCAGCCAGCGGCCTACCTCACAGCTACTTCGTGCTGAAGAACCTTGGTGGTAGTGGCGAGTCTCATGGACCGTGAGGTGCCTGGCTGGCCGGGCAACCTCGCTGGTGCATGCTGGCCGCTGCGGGCATGCCTAGCTGGTGGTGGGTGGTCACGACACTGCACCACGCCCGCGTCGTGGCCGCTCATGCCGCCCGCCGCTGCTGCTTGGCGGCGACCAAGCCGCTGATTTTGACCAGGTTGTGCGCCAGGACCCCATGGCCGCACCAGATCCTGGCGCCATCGATGCCGTCCATCCGGGTTCGGTCCCAGCCATAGCCGTGCTTGAGATGACTGATCCGCCCCTCCGACCCGGTGCGCCACTTGACCAGCCGCCGGAACGGTCGGGTGTGCTCCTGGGTCAGGCGAGTCTGGCTCGGGGTGCCCTTGTGGGGGATCGCGACCTGGGCCACGCCAAGCTCGGCCAGGGCGTCGTCCACGGCGGCCTCCCCGTAGCTGCGGTCGGCGGTCGCCGCCCCGGGCACCCGCCCGGCCCGGTGGATGACCCGCCTGACCGCGGGCGCCAGCAGCGGCGCATCCGCAGGGTTGCCGACCCAGACCTGGTGGTCCAGCACGACCCCATCGGGATTGTCGACCACCTGCGCTTTGTAGCCGAACTCGACCGGCTTGCCGAGCCGCCCCTTGACGATCGGACGGGCGTCGGGGTCATGCAGGCTCACCAGTCGGGTCGCCCCATCAGGGGTCTGGCCGGCCAGGCGTGTGCGGGTCTGGTCGATCACCTGGCCGGTCCGCTGGATGGTGGTTTCCAGGTCGCCCACCAGCCGCGCCAGTCTGGCCGAGGTGGTGTGGCCGGCGCGGGCGAGCCGGCGGCGGGCGTTGCGGGCGATCCGGGCCGCGTCGGCGGCAGCCTGCTCAGCCAGGTCGGCCAGCTCGCTGGTGTGCGCGGCCACCTGCTGCTTGGCCTGGCCCGTGCGGGCACGCAGCGACCGGGCGAGCCGGTGGGCGCGGCGGCGAGCAGCGCGGCGCCGGTCCCGGGCGTGGGTGCGCCTGGCGCCGCCGGCGGTCTGGACCCGCTGGATGGTGCGGGCCAGCTTGCTGATCGCCTTGGCGAGCAGGCCGGCGTCGGTCGGGTAGCAGACGTTGGCGTCCACCACGGTGGTGTCGACGCGGACCTTGTGGGTGCGCAGCACCTTCTGCTCGGCAGCCTTGGCCAGCAGCGTCTGGTTGAGCTGGTCGACCACGGCGGGGCCGACACGGCGGGTGAGTTTGACCAGGGTGGTCGGATGCGGCACCTGCCCGCCCAGGGGGATACGGCAAAACCGCTGCCAGGAGATCGAATCTTGGACTTCGCGGCACAGCGTCTGGTAGCCCAGCCGCCAGCGGAACTTCAGGAACATCATGCGCAGGTAGGTGTCGATCGGGATCGACGGGCGGCCTGCCACCGGGTCGTAGTGGGCGGCGAACGGCGCGAGGAACCCAGGATCGTCCAGCAAGGCATCGACGCGGGCCAGCTCGGCGGGCAGGCCGAGGATTCCGGCGGGCAGGATCGTCTCCCACAGCGACCGTTGAGGGTTGGTGGTCCGCAGCAACCTGCCTCCAATCCCTTGTGGCACAACGGATCAGGCGGATTCTCTCGCCGTTCGACCTCACCCAGCAACTCAAGCCAAACCAGAAGCTGCTGGTCAGGCGCCTACCTCACGGCACGTTCTTCAGCACGAAGTAGCTAGGAGGAACTCGATTCTGCCGTGGTCTTTGGTGGTGACCGGGCCGAAGGTGGGGTTGGGGATGGTGCCGCTGACCTTGAAGCTGTCGCCGTTGCGCTGGGCGGTGACCTGGACCGTCACCGGCTTGGTCGTCCGTGGGCGTGTGGGCCCGTCGCACCCGCGGATGAGCTTGCGCCGGGCGGATAGTCCTTCCGCCCTGACTGTTCAGAACCCTTGATCGTCGGTGGGATGTTCTGGTTGAGCCGGAACAGGTTGGTCGGGTCGTAGCGGGCCTTGACCGCGACCAGGCGCTCCCAGGTGGATCCTGGGTAGGCGGCGCGGATCCGGGCCTGGCCCTCGTCGCCGAGGAAGTTGACGTAGGCGCCGGGGTCGCCTTGGCGCAGGGCAGCCGCGAAGTCGCTGACCCGGGCCTGGCGCACCGCCCGGTCGGCGGGGCCGTCGTAGGACGCGGCCAGGTTGACCATGATCCTGCTTGTGCGGTGGGCGAAGGCGGTCGCCTCCGCGGGCACGCGGGCCATTGCACCACCTAGCACGCGCAATTGGGCCACTCGCATGGTCGCATCGGATGCTCGGAGGTGGTCGACGATCGCTTCGGCCACGTCGCGGTCGACGGCGTCGACGAACATGGTGTGGGTTACCGCGGTCGGGTGGAAGCCGCCATCCCCTGGCGGGTAGATCTCGGGGTAGGGCATCGGCCGGATCAGGTCGGTGATCGGAGTGGCCAGGGTCCGGAATGGCGCGACGGCCCGCTCCCCGGTGTCGATGTCGCCGGCGTGGACCAGCATGGCCATGATGACCAGCTGACCGTGGTGCTCGGCGGGCACAAACGGCATCGGTGGGGCGGGCATGATGTTGGCGATGGTCGACAGCTCCTCGGGCGCCGCCTCGGCTTGGGCAACGAACCCGGCGATGGTCTGGGGGGTGGCCGGCAGCAGCAGCAAGCCGCCCACGATCGTCGCGACCTCGTGGAGCCGGAACTGGAAGCGGGTGGCGACGCCGAAGTTGCCGCCGCCGCCGCGGATGGCCCAGAACAGGTCGGGGTGGGATTCGGCGTCGACGCGGAGCAGCTGGCCGTCGGCGGTGACCAGCTCGGCGGCCAGCAGGTCGTCGATGGTCAGGCCGTGCTTTCTGACCAGGTAGCCGATCCCGCCGCCCAGGGTGATGCCGCCGATGCCGACCGAGCCGGTGTCGCCGAACCCGGTGGCCAGCCCATAGGCCCCCGCTGCGGTGGTGTATTGGCCGGCGGTGAGCCCGGTCTGGGCCCAGGCGGTGCGGCGGTCGGCGTCGATGGCCAGCGCCCGCATTTCGGCCAGGTCGAGCACGATGCCCCCCTCGGAGACGCTGTGGCCGACCAGGCTGTGGCCGCCGCTGCGGACGGCAAGCTCCAGGCCTGTCTCGCCCGCCAGCGCGACCACCCGCGAGACGTCGGTCGCGTCCGCCGCTCGGACGATGAGGGCCGGGTGGCGGTCGATGTCGCCGGAGAACACGGTCCGTGCCTGGTCGTAGCCGGGGTCGTCGGGTGTGATCGTCCGACCGTTGATGGCGGTGTGCAGCCGCGGGGTCGAGATCGTGGCGGGGCGGGAGGGTGAGAACTGCATGAGGAACTCCTTGTAACGGAGCGGGAGTGGGGTGAGGGAGCCAGCGGCCGGTCCTGCGGGGGCGGCGCTGAGGGCCAGGTCGGCCGGGTGCAGCACGGTTGGGTCCATGACGCGCCGCTGGCCGGGGGGACGAGCGGGTGGTTGTCAGTGGGCGAAGACGGGGCGGTCGGTGGCGGGTGGGCGGCCGGGCGGCAGCAGCCATGGGGCGGCCACGGTGGCCACCGCGGCCACCACCGCGCAGGCCAGGAACGCCCGGTCGAACCCGGCGACCGGCGGGCGGCCGGCGAGGGGACCGCCGGCGGCGCTGGCGCCGGTGATCGCCGAGACCAACGCCACCCCCAGGGAGGCGCCGAGCTCGTGGCCGGTGTTGAGCAGCCCCGAGGTCAGGCCGGCCTGGGCCTGGTCGACGTGGGCCATGGCGGTGGTGGTGGCGGTGACCAAGCTGGCGCCCAGCCCGGCGGTGGCCAGCAGCAGGCCCGGGAGCAGGTCGACCAGCAGCGAAGCGTCGGCGGGCAGGCGTGCCAGCAGCAGGAAGCCCGCCGCGGCCAGCCCGAGCCCGACCGCTGCGACCGGCCGGGGACCAACGTGGCTGACGGCGTGGGCGCCGAGGTTGCTTGCGGCGATGATGAGCAGCGCCCCCGGGAGGAACACCAGCCCGGTGTCCAGGGCGGTGAAGCCGAGGACACGCTGCAGGTACAGCGAGGACAGGAAAAACGAGGCGATCAGCAGGCCGGTGGCGGCCAGCATGACCAGCTGGCCGGCCACCAGCGGCCGCCGGGCCAGCAGCTCAAGCGGCACCAGGGGCTCCGGAGTGGTCCGCTCCACGGCGATGAACACCCCGGCCAGCCCCAGCCCTGCCGCCAGCGGCACCAGGGTGGCGGTGGCGGCCCAGCCGTCGCTGCCCGCGGTGACCAGCCCATAGATGACGGCGCCGGTGGCCAGTGTGCCGGCCAGTGCCCCGGGCAGGTCGACCCGGCGGGCCGCGTGGGCTGGCCGAGCGGCCGCGACGGCGGTGGGCACCGCGACAGCAACGGCCGTGCCGATGGGGAGGTTGATGAAGAACACCCACCGCCAGCTGGCGTACTGGACCAGCAGCCCGCTGGCCAGCACGCCAATGGCCGCGCCAGCGCCGCCGATCGCCGCCCAGATTCCCAGGGCGCGGTTGCGCTCTTGGCCGTGGAAGGTGGTGGTGATGATGGCCAGCGCTGCCGGGGACAGCAGCGCCGCGCCCACGCCCTGGGCGGCGCGGGCGGCGACCAGGATGGTCCCGGTCTGGGCCAGGCCGGAGGCCAGCGAGGCGGCGGTGAACAGGCCCAGGCCGGCCAGGAAGGCCCGCCGCCGGCCGAGCGCATCGGCTAGCCGGCCGCCCAGCAGCAGCAGCCCGCCGAAGCACAGCGTGTAGGCGGTCACCACCCAGGTCAGCCAGGCGCGGTCCAGCTGCAGGTCGGTGCCGATGGCGGGCAGGGCCACGTTCACCACGGTCACGTCGAGGATGACCATGAGCTGGGCCAGCGACAGCAGGACCAGCGCCCACCAGCGCCGCGGATCCGCGCTCGGCGGGTGCGGCGCGGGGGCGTGGACGGGCAGGGTACGGTCGCTCATGGGTTCATCGCTCCTGTGACCGGAGGGTTGCGGTTGGCAATTGCCGATTCCTGTGCTCTACGAGGCGCTCAGGGCCGGGTCGGGCGACCCGGGCTGGGTGGTGGCCTGTTCGGTGCAGCTGGTCTTGGGGATGGAGGCGATTGCGTCGAAGGCGTCGAAGACGGGGACGTCGGTGAAGTAGCCCTCCATCCGCAGCCGCTGGAAGGACTCGGCATCACCGATGCTGGGGCGGGCGGCGCGCAGGTCCGCCATCACCAGGGAGGTATGGGTGGCGAACGCGGTCTCGACGCTGGCGTCGGCGGGTGAAGCCAGGGGCAGGTCCTGGATCTGGAAGCCCTGTGGGTGCTCGGGGTCGGGATGGATCTGGGCGGTGCGGCCGCCGGTGCTGGTGGCGGCGATGGCCAGGTAGTCCGCGCCGAGGGCCTGGGCCAGGTGGTAGCCCTGGGGGAAGTGCCCGAAGGCGCCGTCGCCGGTGATCGGGGTCTTCTGCAGATGGATGTTGTGGGAGGCCACCACCACCCGGGTGTCGGACGGTGCGTCCTCCAGCAGCCGCAGGACCGACTCGGCCATGAACGTGTCACGGGAGGCGTCGGCGACCGCCAGGCCGCGGCCGGCGACGTCGCGGTGCAGGTGGTCCAGGTGCCAGGCGCCGCGCAGGTGCCACAGCGCGGTGGCGTGCTCCTGGCCACGGTGCTGGGTGGCCTGCCAGGCGGCCATCGACTCCATCCGGGCCAGCAGCCGGCTCAGGGTGGCGGTCAACCCATCCTGGGCGGCGGGGTCCAGGGTGGCGTAGCGGCCAAGCGCCGCGAAGGTGGCGGGGTCGTGGTAGCGGCGGACCAGGTCGGTAGCCCGCTCGGCTAGTGGTAGGGCGTCCGGGTCGGCCGCTCGCAGATAGGCGGCGACCGCCTCCAGGGCGGGCAGCGGGGAGCCGCCGGAGCCGGGCACGTCGGTGCCGACCGGCCGCAGCCGCCGGGGGGCGGTGTGGTTGTGGGCGCGCATCCAGGCCAGCTGGTCGTGGAACTCCCGGCAGTGCCCCAGGTCGAGGGCGACGCCGGCGGCGGCGACTTCCTCCACGGTCCCGGGGCCGCCCTGGATCCAGGCGTCGATGGCGTGGGCCTGGGTGAACGGTGCCTCCAAGGCGTAGACGGTGAAGCCGCAGCGTTCGGCCAGGAACCGCAGCAGCCGGTGGCGTAGCAGGTAGAACTCGCGCACGTAGTGGGCGCTCTCCCCGATGCCCACCACCCGGGCGTCGCCGATCAGCTCACCCAGGGGCTGCAGGTCGTCCAGGGGCGCCTGCGGGTCCAGCGACCCGGGGGCGATGGCGTGGTCGGCGACCCACTCGGTGAAGCGCTGCTTGTCCGTCATGATCGCTGTTCCCTCCTTGTAGCGGCTGCATGGGTTGGTCGCGTGATGTCAGTAGGGCAGGAGCCGACCGGACGGGGTGCGCCGGTCGACCTGGCTCCCCGGTCGACGGCCACGCTGCCGCCTGACCTGGAGCTACTGGCGCCGCGGCGTTGGACGCTCGCGGCGTGGCGTTGGAAGCTGCGGCATCATCGGTCTCCATGTCGGGTGTCAGTCGGGTCGGTGCGGCGCACCTCGAGCAGCTCCAGGCCCAGGTCGCGGACCTTGGCGAGCAGGCCGTGCAGGGCCGCCTAGTCGGCGACCGGCCCGGCGATCACGGTCTGGCCAGCCTCGTCGCTGGTCACCCGCAGCCCCTCGAACCAGGCCGACCAGCCGCTGCTCAGGACGCCGTTGACGCGGATCTGGTAGTGCACCGGCGGCTCTGTCGTGGATCACCTCCAACGCTGATCAGCCCGTGACCAGGGCGATGGCGGCCAGCAGGACCCCGATGCCGGCCGACCACAGCGCCCAGCCGGCGTGGCGGTGGGCCCGGCCGGTCCCTCGGTGGGCCTCCGTGAACGCCTGCTCCTCGCGCTGCACCTGCCGGTCGTGGTCAAGCAGGCCGGTCTCACGGCGCCTGAGGTCAGAATTGACGGGGGCGTCGGGTAGGGCCGAGCGGGCGAGGTCGCGAGTTCGCTGCAGGGCGATCAGCGCGGCGACGTAGTCGTAGAGCATCGTTCCTCCTCCTCGGTCTGAACGCCGCGCTGCGCGCGGCCGGAGCTGGCCAGCCGCGCTAGGTCGGCTTGTTGCTGCAGCGCAGCGATCCGGTCCCGGGCGGCCGTGACGGTGTCGTAGCCACGGCGATCTCGACTCCCGGGTGCGTTCTTGGTCCGGTCGGCACGCTACGGGCACGCCCGGGCTGGGGCATCACCTGAAGGTGGGAATGGGGGGGTGGGATCTTCACGCGCCTGGCGCCGTCTGGGTGGATGCCACTGCGGCTACCTGGGAACAGCACGCTGTGGCGGGGCCGGCCGGCCTCTACAATGAGGCCGCCGCGAGGAGGATCGCCGGATGGGCTGAGGGTGGGATCGCCGATGGCTGAGCCGCCCGCGACGACCGGGCCCGCGGCCGCCTCCGTCGAGCCCGGTGTGCTGCTGGCGACCAAGCTGCACGTGCCCCGCCCGCGGCCAGGGTTCCTGGTGCGCCCGCGGCTGCTGGAGCGCCTGGCCGCGAGCATGGACCGCGAGCTGATCCTGGTCTGCACCCCGGCCGGGTTTGGCAAGACCACCTTGCTGGCCGACTGGGCCCGACGCAGCCAACGGCCGGTGGCGTGGCTGTCGCTGGACGACGGCGACAACGACCCAGCCCGGTTCTGGCGCCACGTCGCCGCCGCCCTGGACAGAATTCACCCGGGCGTCGCGCAGCGGGTGGCTCCGCTGCTTGGCGGCCTGCAGGCGGCCTCGTTCGAGGCGCTGGCGACCACCCTGGTCAACGAGCTCGCCGGCGTGGCCGAGGAGGTCGTGCTAGTGCTGGACGACTACCACCTGATCCAGGCGCAGCAGGTCCACCAGTCACTCGAGTTCCTGCTGGAGCACCTACCAGCCTCGCTGCGCCTGGTGGTGGCCAGCCGCGCCGACCCGTCACTGCCCCTGGCGCGGCTGCGGGCCCGTGGGCAGCTGGCCGAGCTGCGCGAGGCCGACCTGCGCTTCACCTCCGAGGAGGCCGCCGCGCTGCTCCGCGCCGCCGTCGGGCCCGAGCTGCCCGAGACGGCTGTGGCGGTGCTGGAGGAGCGCACCGAAGGGTGGGCCGCCGGCCTGCAGCTGGCCGGGCTGTCACTGCAGGGCCGTGCCGACATCGGCGCCTTCGTCCAAGGATTCTCGGGCAGCCACCGCTATGTGCTGGATTACCTGGCCGAGGAGGTGCTGGACCGGCAGCCAGAGCCGCTGCGGGCGTTCCTGCTGGAGACCTCGATCCTGGAGCGGCTGTCGGCCCTCTGTGTGATGCGGTCACGGGCCACACGGGCAGCCAGCAGCTGCTGGAGGAGGTGGAGCGGGCCAACCTGTTCCTGGTGCCGCTGGATGAGGTGCGCAGCTGGTGGCGCTACCACCACCTGTTCGCCGACCTGCTCCGCGCCCGCCTCGCCCAGGAGCAACCGGAGCGGCTGCCCGAGCTCCACCGGGCTGCGGCCGCCTGGTCCGAGCAGCGCGGGCTGGTCGACGACGCCATCCGGCATGCGCTGGCCGCCGGCGATACCGTTTGGGCCGCCCGGCTGCTCGAGCAGCACTTTGACGCGTTGCTGCGGTCGCGCGAGCTCGCAACGCTGCAGCGGTGGCTTGCCGCGCTCCCCGCCGAGCTGGTCCGCTCCCGCCCGCGGCTGTGTCTGGCCCTGACGCACCTGGCCCTGGGCCGTGGCGATGTGGACGCGATCGGCCCGCCGCTGGACGACGCCGAGCACGCGCTCGCGGCTACCGCCGAGGAGCCGTACCAGCCGTCGGTCGACCCAGCCACCAGCCTGCTGGCCAACGTGCCCGCGTGGATCGCGCTCCAGCGGGCCGCCGCCGCCCATCTCCGCGGCGACGCCGAGCAGACCAGCGCGTTCGCCCGGCGGGCCCTGGCCGAGCTGGGCGAGGGCGAGTGGATGCTGGACTCCGCGGCGCGCTGGTACCTGGCCATCGCCGCGTGGCTGGGCGGCCGGCTGGCCGAGGCCGAGCGCACCTTCACCTCCGGCATCGCCGGGTGGCGGGCGGCCGGCGAACCCAGCCTGGCCGCCTGGGGCTCCTACTACCTTGGTCAGGTCCAGCGGGCCCGAGGCCGCCTGGACGCGGCGCTTGGGACCTACCAGGAGCTGCTGGCGATGGCGGCGGAGCCGGGCGGGCCGGCCATGCTGGCCGCAGCCCCCGCGCAGGTGGGGATGGCCGAGGTGGCCTACCAGCGGGGCGAGCTGGACGCGGCGCTTCGGCATGTCACCGAGGGCATCGCGCTGTACCGGCAGCTCGGCTACGGCCTACCGCTGGTGGCCGGCCTGGCCACCCTGGCCCGCATCCGGCAGGCCCAGGGCGACCGGCCCGGTGCCCTGGAGGCGATCGCCGAGGCCGAGCGGGTCGGGCTGAGCCCCGCGGTGGTCGGCCTGCTCAACCCGGTGCCGGCCCTGCGGGCCCAACTGGCCCTGGCCCACAGCGAGGTCACCGAGGCCGCCCGCTGGGTCCAGGCACGCGGCCTCGGCCCTGAGGACCAGCCGAGCTACCCGCGGGAGGTCGAGTACCTGGTGCTGGCCCGGGTGCTGCTCGCCGAGCACACCCCCGACCTGGCGCTTCGCGTGCTGGAGCGGTTGCACGATCTGGCCGTGGCCCAAGGGCGGGTGGACAGCGTGATCCAGGTGCGAACCCTCCAGACGCTCGCCCGTGCGGCGACTGGGGATGAGCCCGGCGCGCTGGCCGCCCTGGCCGAGGCGCTCGCTCTGGCCGCACCCCAGGGCTATGTGCGCGTGTTCGTCGACGAGGGCGCCCCGATAGCCGCCCTGCTCGGCACGTTCGCGACCACCCTGGCCAAGGCACAGGCCGAGGCCGCCGTGAATGTCCCCCGAGCCTACCTGGGACGGCTATTGGAGGCGTTCGGGCAGGCGGGTCTGCCCGTCTTGCCCCGCTCCAGGCGCGCCGCCGCACCATCTGGGCTGGTCGCGCCACTCAGCGCTCGGGAGCTGGAAGTGCTGGGGCTGCTGGCCGCCGGCAGCTCCAACCAGGCAATCGCCGAGGAGCTGGTGATCACCCTGGACACGGTCAAGCGCCACGTCACCCACATCCTGGACAAGCTGGGGGTGGCCAACCGCACCCAGGCGGTCACCCGGGCGCGGGAGCTGGGGCTGCTGCGGTAGGGCGCTGGCGCGCTGTCATCCCAAGGGCACCTCGGCTACCACTCAGGCGGAACCGGCCGCATGAGGATCCCACCTGCCGTTCCCACCTTCGGGTGATGCCCAAGGTCAGCGCTGCTTCGTACCGTCCGGCTGGCACAAACGCCACGCGACCAAAGGGACGGCTGCGGCCACGACGTCTGCTGGCGCTGGCTGGTCCGACCGCGCTGCATCGGGTCAACCGGCGCACCGCCGAGCATCCTTGGAAGGAGTGATCCATGACCACCGAGCATGTCAACGCCGGCCTCGCCCAAGCGGTAGGCCGGGACCGCGGCGGGCTGCTGCGCCGGTCGCTGCGGCTGGACGCCGTGGCCTCCGGTGGGCTCGGTATCCTCCTGCTGACCGCTGGTTCCGCGCTCGACGGGCTGTTAGCGCCGATTCTCGTACAGCTCATCGCCGCCGACCCAGAGGTCGGCGCGATTGATCCTGGGGCCCACCGCGACCAGCAGGTCCCGGGCCGCCGGCCGGGTCGGGGCAGGCCGGGTCGCCGCCAGCCGGTCGTAGCCGTCGGTGACGCTGGTGGCCGCCCACGGGTTCGGCCCGACCGGGGCGTCACCGTCGACCACCACGTGGGGCAGCAGGCGACCGACGATGCTCACCAGCGCCAGCCCAGCGGCGCCGGCCGGCTCGGCCAGGCCAGGGGCGAGGCGGACGACCACACGGACCCCATCCAGCGCCTCCAGCACCCGAGAGGCGCCGACGCCAGCGTGGTCGGCGCCGAGGGCCAGCCGGGGGTCGCTCATGCCGTCCGGATCCAGGCAGCGCGGGCCGGCCCGGCCGGCAGCTCCACCCAGCGGGTGCCGCGCAGCACGAACACCGCGCAGGCGTCCAGGCCCCGGCGCAAGCCCAGGCCAAAGAAGGGCACCACGATGCTCAACGCTCCCTGGTGGGTCAGGGCCGGGTTGCGGTCGTCGGCGGCCGAATGGAACGCCTCCCCAGGGTGGCTGTGGATGCGGGCCACATACCGCTCCCCAGGCCGCAGGGCGGCCGCGCACTCCAGCTTGCCGGCCAACGGCACCTCCACCCAGCAGCCACCATCGGCCCGGCTGGCCTGCTGGGTCGGGACCACGAGCCGGTCGGCCGGGCCGCCATCCAGGGCGACCAGCGCCGTGCCCTCCAACCCCTGGGTGCCCTGCTCCTCGAAGAAGGCCCGGGCCGCCTCCAGCACCGACCGGGTGACCACGACCGGGCTCACCGCCCGCACCGCCGCAGCAGGTGGTCCAGCAGCTGCGCCAGCCGCAGCCGCTGGCGGTGCCGGTCCCAGCGGTCGCTCACGTGGCTGGGGTGGAGGTGGTACTCGTAGAGGCCCTGCAAGCAGGCGAACGGCACGTCCAGTACCGGGTGCTGGCTGTGGTGCAGCCCGGGCGGCCAGGCGGCCCCCGGTAGCGGCACGCCATTGGCGTCGACCACCGAGAACCGGAACGGCTCGGCGTCATAGCCCCGACCGTCCAGACGCAGGACCTGGTCGAGGCCCCGCGGCTGGCAGAGCACGACCGTGCCGTCCACCCGGAGCATGGCCACGCGGTCGCCCAGCCGCTCACGGGCGACCACGACCTCGTCCTCGAGCAACTCGGCGACCACAGCGGCGGCCAACATCAGCCATCCACCTGCGGACCCCGGGCGAACAGCGCCAGCACCTCGTCGCGGTCGATGCCGTAGTCCTCCAGGCGGCCGCTGTCGGTCAGCTCGGTCGCCTGCCCGCCGCGCAGCAGCGCCAGCCCGTAGTCGCCGTCGGCCAGCTGACCAGCCGCCACGAAGTAGGCCACTGCCGCCCGGACCGTCTTGTCGACCCGGTCCTGGCGGTGGACCTCGAACCGGTGCTCGGCCCCGGCCGGGGTCCGGATCACCACCTCGATCTTGTGCTCCCGATCCTGCGTCGCGGCGGACACGGACTCGGTCGTCATGCGCACTCCTTGGTGCGGTGGCCCGCGGGTCGGGCCGTCACCCGGGAGTCGACATCCGACCGGTCGATGAAAGGGCCGCGAGTGGCCGAAATACATTGCCCGGTGTGCTGTCGGAGATCTTCGCTGTCTTGAGCGAGCAGATGATCGCCTGGAGCATTGCGCTGCTTGACCGGCTCGCGGGAATCCGCCCGGGAGCCCCAGGGATCCGGGTTTCTTGGATAGAGACCTCATTCCTCTGGCGCAACCGATGGCCCGGCCACCCCCATGGGCATCCCGTTCGTCTCCCAGCCCCCCTCCACCCTTGGCACGCCCGCCGGCGAGCTGCCCCTGGCGGTCTGGCCCTGCGCCCAGACCAGCCCGCAGTACCAGCGGGCCGGCCGCTACCTGCCCGCCTCCACCGCCCACCCCGCCAAGATGCTGCCGGAGCTGGCCCGCCGCATTGTGGCCGAGTACTCGCCACCCGGCGGGCTGGTGGTCGACCCGCTGTGCGGCATCGGCACCACCCTGGTGGAGGCCGCCGCCCTTGGCCGGCGTGCCGTCGGCGTGGAGCTGGAGCCCCGATGGGGGAGCTGGCCCGCGCCAACCTCGCGTTCGCCTTGGCGGACCAGCAGGCCTGGCGCGGCCAAGTCCGCCTCGGCGACGCCCGCACCTGGCGGGTGTGCTCGCCGATCTCACCGGCACGGTGGATTTGGTCGCCACCTCGCCGCTGTACGGCAGCGATATCGGCATGATTGACAAGCCGGCCTGGCTGGCCGGCGGCAGCCTGTGCCGCCGCGACACCCTCAACTACTCCACCGACGCCGCCAACCTCGGGCACGCCCGCGGCGACCGCTACCTGGCGGAGCTGGCCGAGGTGTACGCGGGTTGCTTTGCGGTGCTGCGCCCTGGCGGGCTGCTGGTCACCGTCACCAAGAACCTCCGCCGCCAAGGCCGAGTGCTGGATCTGGCCACCGTCACCGTCGAGCTGGCCACCCGAGCCGGCTTCGCCTACCTGCAGCGCGTGGTCGCACTGCTGGCCGCGGTCCGCGACGGCCAGCTGCACGCCCGCCCGTCGTTCTGGCAGCTCAGCCAGACCCGCAAGGCCCGCGTCCGCGGCCAGCCCGCCCGCCTGGTTGTCCACGAGGACGTGTCGGTATTCGTCCGCCCGCTAATGTCCGAGCCCTCCCTGCCGCCCCAAGCAGTCCAACCCCACGCACGACCTGGGCGACCACCATCGGCCCGGAGCACGGCCACCCCACCACCTCTCGACCAGTCGCCGCGGCGCAGCCGCCAGCACGGAGACGAGTGACGCGGGTGCCCGGTAACTACCAGCACAACCCCGACCCGGCGCTGGCCGAGCTGCTGCACACTGTCTGCCTGGAGGGGTGGGGCAACGACAGCGTCGGCGACCTCGAGGACGACGGGTTCGCGGCCAGCCTGCTGCTGATCGAACCTGCCGAGCAGCAGGAGCTGGCCGACGCGTTCGACCAGCCGGTCCCCGCCGGCAACTTCATCGTCCACCAAGACCGCCAGGGCGTGGTCACCGTCGACCAGTACCCGACCCCATTCCACGCCCGTCGGGCGTTCACCGCGCTGGCGGCCAGCACCGGTCCGGGCGAGGAGGACGCCACCATCATGCCGACCGGGCCGCTGGGCGCCTGGTATGCGGTCGGGCTCGGCGGGCGGTTCCTGGGCGAGGCCCGCGACCTGGAGCAGGCGCTGGGGATGCTGCGGGCGGCGATGGACGCCGAGCAGGTCTGGCCCGACGTCTGGTTCATCAGCGACCATGGCAACCCCCACCGGCTCGACCTCGAGCAGCCATGACCAACCTGCCTGCGGCAGCCGGCCGCCGACCGCTGTTCGACACCGCCCGCGACCGGCTCATGGGCAACCCGGTTATCTGGCTCGGCGCCCGCCCGGCCATCGCCGAGGTGACCGATCGGGCGGCCCGGCTTCTCGGAGGCGCCCGTGGCTGACCAGCCGCTGCCCCTATCGGTGTGGCCTACCGCCCAGCAGCCCGCCAGCGCCCAGCGGACCGGCTGGTACCTGCCCGGCTCCACTGCCCACCCGGCCAAGATGCTGCCCGCCATCGCCCGCCATGCCGTCGCCGCCTACAGCCGACCCGGCGAGCTGGTGCTGGACCCCATGTGCGGGATCGGCACCACCCTGGTCGAGGCGGCCCGGCTGGGCCGCG
>JBIOYL010000377.1:0-7398 GCA_044870185.1 Actinomycetes bacterium
GGCTGAGGGAGAGCGGCGGAACCCGCCGACGCTCGTCGCTGACCAGCGATGCATAGAAGTCGGCTGGATCCAAGAAGAAAGGACGGCGTTTCCGCTGGTCAGAGCTGGTTTGGTGGGCCTGGGAGGAGTTGAACCTCCGACTTCATCCTCATCAGCATCGAGGGCTCAGCGCCATGCGAACGGGCGTTTTCGCAGGTCGCACGCGACCGTCAGGGGCGAAGTAATGCGTTCTTGGCGATCTCGTTCCAAGCGGTGCAGGCAAGCCAAACCGTTCCGCCGGCCTCGTCCGGAGACCCAGGATAATCGAGCTGGTGCGCCGCCTCGAGACCGCGCTGAGTCCTGCCGTCTGACCCGACCGCCGCACCCGCTGCTCAGGCTCGACCGGAACCGGTTGCAGCTGGCCGGCCGAACGTCCGGCTGGCTGCTGTGACAGCCCCTGCCCGTCCCGGCCGTAGCCTTTGGGTGAGGGCGGTGTAGCGGCGGCCAGCGCCCTCGGTTCTGACTGCCTTGGCCAGGGCGCGTCGGCTGCCCACCAGCACCACGAGCCGTTTGGCCCGGGTCACGGCCGTGTAGAGCAGGTTGCGCTGCAGCATCATCCACGCGCTGGTCGTCACCGGGACGACCACACACGGGTACTCGCTGCCCTGGGAACGGTGGATGCTGACCGCGTACGCGTGGGTCAACTCGTCCAACTCGTCGAACCCGTAGCCCACCTCCTCGTCCTCGTCCAGCAGCACCCGAAGCTCCTGGTCCTCCAGCGACAGCGCGGTGACCACCCCAACCGACCCGTTGAACACGCCGGCGGCACCCTTGTCGTAGTTGTTGCGCAGCTGCATCACCTTGTCGCCGACCCGATAGACCCGGCCGCCGAACCGCCGCTCGGCAAGCCCCTCTCTCCCTGGCGTCAGGGCGGTCTGCAGCCGCTCGTTCAGCACGCCGGCCCCGGCCGGCCCGCGGTGCATCGGGCACAGCACCTGCACCTCCCGCCGAGGGTCGAGGCCGAAGCGGCGTGGCAGGCGGTTGGCGACCACATCCACGACCAGGTCGGCGACCTGTTCGGGGTCATCGGATGCGAACAGGAAGAAGTCATCCAGACCACGAGTCAGCGGCGGCTGGCCGGCGTTAATGCGGTGGGCGTTGGTGACCACTCCGCTGCGCTGCGCCTGCCGGAACACCTTGGTAAGCCGCACCCGGGGCAACCGCTCGGCGGCCAGCAGGTCGCGCAGCACCTCGCCGGCCCCGACGCTTGGGAGCTGGTCCACGTCGCCGACCAGCAGCAGGTGCGCGCCGGGTGGGACCGCCTTGAGCAGCTTGTTGGCCAACAACACATCCAGCATGGACGCCTCATCGACCACCATCAGGTCGGCCTCCAGCGGATGGTCACGGTCGAAGACGGCATCCCCGCCCGGGCGCAGCTGCAGCAGCCGGTGCAGGGTGGCCGCCTCCAATCCGGCCAGCTCCGCCAGGCGCTTGGCGGCCCGACCGGTCGGCGCGGCGAGCAGGATCTTGGCCTGTTTGGCGCGGGCCAGGGCCACGATCGCCCGGACGGTGTAGCTCTTGCCGCAGCCCGGCCCGCCGGTCAGCACCGCCACCGGCTCAGTCAGCGCCAGGCGCACCGCTGCGGCCTGCTCGGGTGCCAGCGTGACCCCCATCGTGCGGCCCAGCCAGTCCAGCGCGACCGTCCAGTCCACCGCCCGGGACCAGGTCAGCCGGTCACTTGGCGCGTCAAGCAGGCGCAACAATCCGGCGGCCAGCGCGGCCTCGGCGCGGTGGAACGGGACCAGCCAGACCGCCCTGCCTTTGTCCTCGGGGTCATCCGGTGAGCCGGCGGTGGGCAGCGGCTCGGCGACCACGCCATCCTCAGCTACCAGCTCCTCAAGGCAGCGGCGACCCAGCTCGGCGTCCACGCTCAGCAACTCGGCCGCCTTGGCGACCAGCTCTGTTTCGGGTAGGTAGCAGTGGCCGTCGTCGGCGGCCTCCGAGAGGGTGAACTGCAGGCCGGCCTTGACTCGCTCGGGGCTGTCGTGGGAGATGCCAAGACGCTGGGCGATCTGGTCGGCGGTCTTGAACCCGATCCCCCACACGTCGGCCGCCAGCCGGTACGGCTCCCGCCGAACCACCTCGATGGCCTCGTCCCGGTAGGCCTTGTAGATCCGCACCGCCAGCGAGGTGGAAACGCCAACCCCCTGCAGGAAGACCATCACCTCCTTGATGGCCCGCTGCTGCTCCCACGCCGCGGTGATCATCCCGGTGCGCTTGGGGCCGAGACCCGGTACCTCGACCAGCCGGTCTGGCTGCTCCTCGATCAGCTGCAGGGTGGTCTCGCCGAAGTGGTCGACGATTCGTTCGGCCATCTTGGGGCCGATCCCCTTGATCAGCCCCGAGCCGAGGTAGCGGCGGATGCCCTGGATGGTGGCTGGCAGTACCGTCTGGTAGGCCTCCACCTCGAACTGGCGGCCGTACTGGGGGTGGCTTTTCCAGCGGCCCCGCAGGCGCAGACTCTCCCCGGGCTGCGCGCCAAGCAGCGGCCCGACCACGGTCAGCAGGTCGCTGGACCGGTCGGTGGCCACGCGAGCGACGGTGTAGCCCGTCTCCTCATTGGCGTAGGTGATCCGCTCCAACACCGCGTCCAGGGTCGCCGGCGGCGCCGCCCGCGTCTGCTGCATGACCGGGACTGTACCGCCCGCCCCCGACCATGTCGCACCCGGCGCCGCCCACGACGACGCCAGTTGCGATCAGCACCTCACCCCTGCCGTGGCGATCCGCTCGGTCGCGCCGACCATGAGCCGTGGACAAGCGCGGGGGGCCCGCAGTCCAGGTCCGTCGTTGGCACAGCGGACCAGAGACTCACGCCAACGAAGGGTCCCGAGCGCTCAGGGTGCTAGGTCGTCGGCCACCAGGAAGCGGCCCAGGTCACGCTCGCGAGCGCCGCCTGCCCATCAAGGTCGGGATGGAAGAAGTCGAAGACGCTGACCTGGCTGGCGCTGAACTTGTAGTTGTAGGTCGCCCCGCCGTCCCAGCGGCAGTTGGCGCCGTACTGGTGGCAGCCGTCGGCCAGGATCTGGTTGAAGGCGACCTCGCGGGCGACGACCTGCTGCCGCTCGGCCTCGGTCCTGGTCGCGCCGAGCATCGACGGGCAGATGTGGGCCGTCGCCCACACGGTCCGGGCCACCGTGTTGGTATGGAGCACCTTCCACAGCTGGTAGATGTCGGGGATGCTGCTGACGAAGATCCGTGCCTGTGGCAGCTGCTTGAGGATGGCCATGGCCTGGCTGAACTGGCTCTTGAAGGTGTCGGTGGAGGTCATGGTGGACGGTGAGGAGGTGCACAGGTCGTTGGCGCCCAGCAGGACGGTCAGGTAGGCGGCGTGCTGGGCCGCCGCGGCGCGGGCCTGGGCCGGGGCCGCGGACATCCTGGCGCCAGTGACCGCGTCGTTGTAGGCGTGGCCGGTGATCGCATTGTTGCGGCGCTTGATGCGCTCGTAGTGGCTGCTGATCCCGTCGTACCAGGCGCCACCGGTCGACCAGGACTGGCCGGGGTGGTCGCCGTAGGTGCAGCAGACATCGTAGGCGCGGGTGATCGAGTCACCCAACGCCGCCATGGTGTTGGGCAGAGCCGGCGACGCAGCGGCCGGGGGGGCGAGCAGCGCCAGGAGGGTGCCGATGGCCAGCAGCGCGGTGACTCGGCGACGATGCATCGATCCGCCCCCTCGGGCAGCATCCGGATCATCAGAATCCTAACGCCTTGGATCGTCGACTGGAAGGAGAGAATCGGCGAGAGGAGGAGCTTGGCAGACGGACGATCGGGACCCTTGACCAACCCAACAGGCATTCCCCTGCACGCAGCCGAGGCTAGGACCCTGGGGGATGACGCAGATCAGCCAGGCCCTCGTTCTCACCGAGCAGGCGGCCAGCGGTCAGGTCTGCCAGGTCCTCGCCAAGTCAGGCGCCACCGGTCGCGGCGAAGCGGCCGCCAGCGCCCACCGGCGCGACCTCGATCAGCGATGACCCCGCCGCCGGCTTGGTTGCCTTCCTCGGCGCACTGTCCAGTGCGTGCGGCATTCCGAGAACCACAATTCAGGGATGCGTTCTCGGACCGCCATGCGCAGGCGAGGCACGGACCGGCCGCGATCGAAAACGACAGCGGACTAGCGTTGCCCCAAGTCAACCCCGGTGTCGTGGGCCTGGCTGGACTTGAACCAGCGGCCTCATCTTTATCAGGTATCGACGGCCGAGCGCCATGCTATCCAGCATTCTCCCAGGCGGTGGGGCTCCGTAAATACCACAGGGATGGGGTGAATTGCGGCCGCGCTGCTATGCCGCGCCTTGCGGCGCCTCGGGGACGACGATCCACATCACGAGGTAGATCACGAGGCCAGGGCCCCCCAGCAGCGCGAGCACCACGAACAGCACCCGGACCAATGTCGCGTCGGTGTTGTAGTACTGGGCCAGGCCGCCGCACACGCCGGCAAGCTTGCGGTTGGTTCGGCTGCGGTACAGCTTGCGGGTCTGGGCCATGGCGCCGCCCTTTCGCGAGGGTGCCTGCGGGGCAGGCTGACGGTTGGTGAGGCTGTGTCGCTGGGTAGGCGGCCCCATCCTTACCATGGATCGGAGGCCGAGCGCCGTGCCCCCGCACGCTCTTGCAGGTCGCGCACGTATGGATTCCAGGTGGATTCCCGGGGTTGGACCGGGCTCGTCCGAGCGTCGGGTGCCGTCGGTCACGATCACGACCGGCGCGCGGCGCCGAAGCTGCCGAGCGTGCTACAGGACCCAGAGCATCTCTAGTGTCCCGAATCGTTGATTCGTTGATGTTCTTGCGCTCGGCTCTTGTTCCCTGACCAGGAGGTTCATCGCCACGAATATGAAACGAATCAGGAACTCGGGACACTAGAACGTCACCGCGGAAGGGACTAGCGTTGCCACCTCCCACAGACAGGAGGTAGCGGCCATGGCACATCCCAACGAGGAGGTCACCCGCCGAGCCTACGACGCCTTCTCCAAAGGCGACGTGGACACCCTGCGACAGGTGTTCGCCGACGATGCCGTCTTCCATGAGCCCGGCCGCAACCCGGTCTCCGGTGACCACCAAGGCATCGACCAGATCCTCGCCTTCTTCGGGCTGCTGGCGGAGCGGTCGGGCGGGACCTACCGGGTCCCCCTGCATGATGTGGTGGCCAACGACGAGCACGCCGTGGGGCTGCACGTGGCTGAGGGTGAACGGGAGGGGCGCCGGCTGCACAGCCTGCAGGCGGTTGTGCTGCACGTGCGGGATGGCAGGATCACCGAGGCCTGGGCGCACCACTACGACCAGCACGCAACCGACGAGTTCTGGGCGTAGGTCGCGCATCGAGACGAGATCTGCAGTTGGTTGACGTGCGCGCACGGTCCCTCGGGCTGCGCCGAGCCAGCCCGAGGGACCGTGCCGAAGGACGCCGCCGCTACTTGGCGGGCCGGAAGGCGACCTGGACCTGGACCGCCACCCCCGGCGCCGAGAAGCCGAAGACGTCGGTGGTGTTGTAGTGCCCCGGGACCGCCGAGACCCCGCTGTCCATGTTGGTGAAGTCGAACGTCTCCGAGGTCCCGCGGAAGGAGTCGGTCTCCTCGCCGCTGATGAAGAAGGTCTGCGGGCCCGCCGACCCGGGCGCGATCGTCCAGCTCTCGATCTCCTGGGAGGTGTGCCCGGCACCGGCCAGGTTGGGGCCGCCGCCGGCGACGGTGTGGAAGCAGCCCGCGAACTCCGCGTCGCCCCAGGTCTGGGTGTGGTCGGCGGAGCGGTCCAGCTCCGCCCAGCCCCAGAAGCCGCCGGTCTCCGACCCGCAGATGTCGGGGTTGTTGCAGTTGAACGAGATGCCGACCTGCCACATGTCGTGGTTGGCGCCGCCGCCGTAGGCGCCGGCCGGTGTGGCGGTGGCGGCCAGGCTGGCCAGCGCCAGCAGGGCGAGCAGGGAGACCAGGACCGTGAGGCGCTTCATACGCCCCCCTTTCCGTGAGCACCGTCGGCTCGTGGACCCGGCGACCCTATTCTGGATCCGCCTAGTGCTGTCAATCGGGCAAGGTTCGTAGGCCCGGCCCATTCGGACAGGGCTGTCCTCTCCGGCACGATCCCGCCGCTCCCGGCGTCCGGCACGCTTGCAGATCACGGCGGGCAACGCCGCCAGATCCGTAGCCTGGTGCTCTGCGTCGACCTGGTCGGCCCCAGACGGATCTGGGCTGCTCAGGTTGGGTGCCGCGTCGATCCAGACGGATCGAGGAGGACCCCATCGGATCGTCTGGATGATCAAGCGGATGATCAATGCAGGATGTGGCTACTGCACGGTCAGGCCGACGTGCATCCCGCGTTGGTAGTGGCCGGGCACGTTGCACAGCAGCACGTAGTGCCCGGGGGTAAGCCTGAACGAGGCCGTCTCCGTGCCCCTGGGAGCGAACTGGTCGATCTCTCCGATCTTGCCCGCCTCGCTGGCCTGGCCGTTGGCGATCGGCAGGGCCGCCGGCGGCTGGTCGGTCCGCAGCACCACCAGCTCGTGCTTGGCCGTGCCGAGGTTCCTGGCGGCGAAGGTCACCGGGCCGGCGTGGGCGACCGTCACGGTGGGGGTGACCGTGAACTCCTTGAGGGTCACCCCGACCACCCATGGCGGCGCCGGCTGGCTCGCCCCGGTGGTAGGCGTGCTCGGTGGGGTGGTCGACCTGGTGCAGCCAGCAGCAACCGCGGTCAGCAGCAGCACGGCAATCGGGAGCGGACGCCGGAGCGGACGCCAAGGTCGGTCCATCGGTTCCCCCATTCCCATCCACGCGACCCTCTTGGCCCACAGGGGGAACCGGACGAAGCGGCCCTCGATTCCCGAATCCGCGTCGTCGTCCACGGCGTGCACGCGGCTGCCGCGCGCCCTGTGGGCGCTTGCCAACCAGGCAGTCGGTCGCCGAGGACGGCCGCACCTGCCACGCGGGCTGGGAGCCGCCGCCGCCAGCTACGAGCCTCCTCGTCCTGGTCGGCCGTGCCGGCCGCATGCCAGATCAAGGGGCGCAAGCGGTCTCGGGCGGGCTGTCACGGTCGCTCCGAGACGACGTTGGGGCTGGGGCGCCCGCCGCTGACCTCGGTGAGCCGAGCGGCCGGAGCGGCCGGCGGTGCATGGCTGCAAGCGGTCAGCTTGCCTGCTGACCCAGGGTCGGTGGGCGGCGCCGCGTTTCGGGCCGGCCTCAGGTTGCAGCGCCCAGCAGGCGCTGGCGACCTGATCGGCGATCCAAGCCAAGCGGGCCGCCCGGACGCCGCGAGCGCGTCCGGGAGGAGCCTCGCTTGCAGCTGCAACCTGGGCGGGTCCTCCGCGAGGATGCCCGACTGGACAGCACGACCCGTCACCCGGGTGTGGTGTGGGGTCGGGGCCAGTCGGTCCGGCGCCGCCGA
>JBIOYL010000378.1:0-4988 GCA_044870185.1 Actinomycetes bacterium
CGGGCCCGGCATCGCGCGAGGCCAGACCGGCCGGGACGCCGAGCTGGGCGGGAGCGTAGCAGGCCTCCATGCCAAGCGCAGCCGCCAGCGCCCCGGCCTGGTCGACGTTGCCGCTGCGGGGCAGGAAGCGGTCGACCTCCTGAAGGGCGACGACGTCGGCGTCCAGCGACCGCAGGGCCGCCAGGGTCAGGTCGAGGTCGAACCGGTCGCCGGCGCGGGTGCGTCCCGAGCAGATGTTCCAGGTGACCAGGCGCAGGGTCGTCACCCGGTCATCGTACCGGCCGCGCCCGATCTGACCCGGGGATTGCCGAGCCTCCCCCAAGACCGCCAGACTCCATCCATGCCGACCACCCTGTTCCTGGTCCGCCACGCCAAGGCGGCCAACCGCACCGCCTGGACGGGCGCCGACCGCGACCGCCCGCTTGTCGCCAAGGGCCAAGCCCAGGCCAAGCACCTGGCCGGCGCGCTCGCCCCGCTGGAGCCGGCGCTGGTCGCCACCAGCCCATGGCGCCGCTGCCTGGAGACGGCCGAGCCGATCGCCGAAGCCGCCGGGCTGGACGTCGCCCAGGACGGACGCCTGGGCTATGACGGGCCGGACCTCGCCGGTTGGGTCCAGGCCATGCTGGCCGCCTATCCTGATCGCCTGGTGGTCGCCGTGAGCCACGGCGATCTCATCCCGATGTTCGTGCTCGGGGCCGGGCTCGGCCGGCGGGAGCTGCTGGAGCTGCGCACCGGCTCGCTCATCCGCCTCACCGCCGACGGGCGTCGTCTGCTGGAGGCGACGCTGGTCGACCGTAAGGAGCTGGACGGGCTGGTTCGGTGAGCCATCCGGGCTGGGTCGATCTCCCCCACGGGCGACTGCCCGACACCTGTGTCGCAAGATGAGGAGGACACCGTGTACGACATGCCCCCACAGCGTCCCGGCGCGCTGGCCGATGCGCGCCCCCGCGTCGCCGATGAGGTGGCCGCCCGTGGGTGAGGTCCGCAGGGTGGGCGTGATGGGCATCCGCGGCTCCTTCTCGGAGGAGGCCGCGATCGAGTACGCCCGCGACAACGAGCTCGGCGACATCGAGATCGTCGAGCTCGTGAGCACCGAGCGGGTGCTGCGGGCGGTGGAGGCCGGCGAGGTCGACCTCGGCATCTTCGCCCTGGAGAACTCCAACGGCGGCGTGGTCTACGAGAGCGTGTACGCGATGGCCGCCCACCGCTTCCACGTCGAGGACCTGTTCGAGATCGACGTGAACCACACGCTGCTCGTCCACCCCGACCTGCCCGACCGGGGCGCGATCGACCGGATCGCCTCGCACCAGCAGGCGCTGCGCCAGTGCCGCATGTGGCTGCGCCACCACTTCCCGACCACGCTGGTCACCGAGGAGCCCGACACCGCCGAGGCGGCCCGCATGCTCGCCGAGGGCGCCCTGCCAGCCACCACCGCGGTGATCGCGGCCGAGCGCTGTGCGGACCTGTTCGGCCTGCGGGTGCTCGAACGCCGCATCCAGGACCTCAAGTTCAACTTCACGACGTTCGTGGCGGCCAGCCGCCGGCGGGACTGACAAGGCCGGCACGCCGGACCGACGCCGATGCGGCACGATGAGCCCATGACCCCCGACGAGCGCCCGCCGCCCGGCGCGCACCTGCCGGCCGAGGCGGACCTGCCGGCCGAGGCGGACCTGCCACCGGAGGTGCGGCGGCGCGTGGCGGCCGCGGTGCGCGCCGGCCGGGCGGTCGCCGACACGGCCGAGGCGGCCGCCGCGGTGCGCCTGGCCCGGCTCGCCCAGGCGCGGCTACGGGCCGGCATCCGGCGGGCCGCCCTGAGGATCAGCGCGGGCATGCTCGTGGTCTGGCTGGTCGTCGTCGCGCTGCCGTTCACGCTGGCCAAGGGCGTCCATCCCGGCGCGCTGGCCGGCGGGCTGGTGGTCGCCGTCCTGCTGTATGCGCTGGTCCTGCTGCTCGGCCGGCGCCAGCTCCGTCTGGCCCGGCGGGCCGAGGTGCGCAACCAACGCCTGCTCGACGGGCCGGAGCGCACCGCCGGCCGCTGACGCCGGCTGGTGGCGACCGCGCCGCCCAAGGCCCTGGTACATCCGGGGGAGATGTCGTACGATCACCCTTCGCGGACCAGGGGAGGGGAACATGGTGGCTCTGGCATCGGCACGGGATCCCGCCCTGGTCCTGCTCGCCGACTGTCCCGTCTGCCTCAGCGCAGGCTGCGTCCGGCGCGGCGTGTGCGACATCTGCGGCGCGCGGCTGACGGAGGGCCGGCTCGACGGTGGGCGGCCGGACGAGGAGGATCTGGTCCCGGCCTGAGCGGACGAGCACGACGGGCCCGGCGGCCGCCGGGCCCGTCGCCGTCCCGGTCGGCGACGGCGGCAGCAGCGGGGCTGCCGGTGTGGTTGTCGTGCCCGGCCGGCGAAGGCGGCGGCCGGAATGAGGCTAGGCTTGAGGCCCCCGAAGCCCTCGGCCCCAGGAGGCGCGAATGGCTGGTTCCCTGACGGAGATCGCAAGCGATGGCGGCACCATGGCCGCGTACGTGTCCCTGCCTCCGAGCCGCAGCGGCCCTGGCGTGGTCGTCATCCAGGAGTGGTGGGGGCTCGTCCCCCACATCCGCAACGTGGCCGACCGCCTCGCCGTCGAGGGCTTCGTCGCGCTCGCCCCAGACCTCTACCACGGCAGGGAGGCCAAGCTCACCGAGCCGGACGAGGCCGGCAAGCTGCTGATGGAGATGCGGCTCGACCAGGCGGCCAAGGACATGGCCGGCGCGGTCGACGCCCTGCTCGCCATGCCGGAGACGACCGGCGACGGCGTCGGGGTGATCGGCTTCTGCATGGGCGGCGGCCTGGCGCTCTACCTCGCCTCGCTCAAGCCGGAAGTGACCGCGGTCGTCTCCTACTACGGCTTCCCCCGCCAGGGCCTGGACTGGAACCTGCCGGCCATCAAGGGGCGGGTGCTCGGCCACTACGCCGAGCACGACGACTTCGCCAGCCGCGAGCTCGCCGACGCCATCGAGCGCGAGCTGCGCGACGCCGGCGTCGACGTGACCTTGTACCACTACCCGGGCACCCAGCACGCGTTCTTCAACGACGACCGGCCCGAGGTGTACGACGCCGAGGCCGCGCGGCTGAGCTGGCGGCGCACGCTCGACTTCCTGCGCGAGACCCTGGGCGGGGCCCGATGAGCGAGCATGGGACCCCAGACGCCTTCCTGCGCAACATCATCGAGTATCCAGCCAGCCCAGCCCGCAAGGCGCTGCTCATCATCAGGAACCTGAGCCTGCGGCCGATCCGGCTCGCCCAATGCTGCGGCCATCCGGGCGAGCCCGGGTGCTGACAGGGCGCCCCCGAAGGCTCCGGTCGGAGCCACCCGCACGATCATCCGCAGCAGTGACGCGCTCGGCGGCCTTCCTCTACCGGCTGGGCGACGCCCGGGTCGCCGCCATGCTGGACCTGGCCCATGGGCTGCTGGACGACAGCGCCGACCACGTGGCCGCCTGCTGCCGCATCCCGGAGGCCTGACATGCCCACCACCACCACCACCACCACAGCCAGCGAGCCAGCGGAGACACGGCCATGACCGACCGCCTCCAGCCGGCTGGAGGCGGAGGCCCGACACCGCGCCGGCGGCGGCGCCGGGGCACGGTGGGGTTCCTGGCGATCGGCCTGCTGGTGTTCGCCCTGCTGGCCGGTTGGCTGCACTTCTTCGCGCCGCGCTCGGCGCCGCCCGGCGTGACCATGGCCGACCTGCACGGGGTCGCCGACCTCAAAGCCCGGTTCAACGCCGAGCGCGGCCTGCCGCGGCTCGTCGTGATCTTCTCGCCCACTTGAACGCAGTGTCGACACGGCGCCAGGTTGGTGCAATCCGAGCTCCTCGCGGCCCATCCCCACGCGCGGCTGCGGGTGTACGCCATCTGGACCAGCAAGCTGTTCGGCGATGCCCGCAGCCGCTGGGACGCCGCCGGGCTGACCGACCCCAGGGTCACCCACCTGTGGGACGCCAAGGACGCGTCGGGTGACTGGCTGGTCGACCACGTCGCCGGCTACCAGGGCGGCGACTGGGACACCTACCTGCTGTTCGGCCCCGACGCGACCTGGACCAGCCAACCGGCGCCGCTGCGCAGCTCCGGCAGCCCGGTCGATGACCATATCGACGAGCTTCGCCAAGCGCTCGGCCCGCTGCTGGGCGCCTCCATAACGCCGTAAGTCCTGTGACGCCGTTAGGTCAGGACCGGAGGCGGGGGCGGGTTGAGCCGGTCGCTCGCCCAGGTGATGCCGTGCCCGAGCTCCAGGCGACACCGAATTGCCCAGCCGCGACCAGCGCTCCACGGAGCGGGTCAGTAGCGGATGTCGAGGGCGTAGCGCAGCGCACGGTCGAGCTGCGCCCGTGTGACCTCGTCGAGGCGACCTGCCGGTGTGGGGTCCAACACCGCTTGCGGCACGGTCGGTCAGGTTGTCGCACGAGGTGACTCCTCTGTCGTCTG
This sequence comes from Actinomycetes bacterium, assembly GCA_044870185.1. Taxonomy (GTDB): domain Bacteria; phylum Actinomycetota; class CALGFH01; order CALGFH01; family CALGFH01; genus JBIOYL01. The sequence goes on from JBIOYL010000378.1 coordinate 4,472, forward strand.
AAGGCGACAGCTTCTCAGGCCGCGCGAGCAGCCTGACGGGCAAGCCCTGCCCGGAGAATGTTGCCCGCCGCGTTCACATCCGCATGGGCGACCCACCCACACGCCACACAGCGAAACTCCGCCTGGCTGCGGCGGCTCTCCGCCGCGACCTGCCCACACGCCGAGCAAGTCCGCGAGGTGTTGCGGGGGTCCACCGCGATGATTGTGCGACCAGCGCTTGCAGCCTTGTCGGCAAGGATCGCCAGCAACACCCCCCAACCCGCAGCCAGGATCGACCGGTTCACCCCCGCCTTCTGCGCCACCTTCGTCCCAGGCCGGGCTACCGAGCCCGCAGCCGACCGAGTCATCCCCTTGATCTGCAGCTTCTCGTGCACGAGCAGGTCATAGCCACGGACCAGCTCGAGGGCGGTCTTGTGGGCGTGGTCGCGGCGCTGCCGGCCGACCTTGCGGTAGATGGCCGCGACCCGCGCTTTGGCTTTCCCCCGCCGCTTGGAGCCGCGTTGTTTGCGCGCAAGGG
>JBIOYL010000379.1:0-5223 GCA_044870185.1 Actinomycetes bacterium
GGCTGGTCCGTGGCGACGACCTGCTCGTCCACGAGAAGCTGCAGATCGGCAACACGACTCGGTCGGCCGCGGGCACGGTCGAGCAGCCCGGCACGAACGTAGTGCAGCAGGCGGGGTTGAACCGGTCGATCCTGGATGCGGGCTGGGGGGTGTTGCTGGCGGTCCTGGCCGACAAGGCTGCACGCGCTGGTCGCATGCTGGTCGCGGTGGACCCCCGCAACACCTCGCGCACTTGTTCCGACTGTGGGCAGGTGGCGGCCGAGAGCCGCCGCAGTCAGGCGGTGTTCTGCTGTGTCGCGTGTGGGTGGGCCGCCCACGCCGATGTGGTGGGCGCGGTGAATGTGTTGCGGGCAGGGCTTGCCCGTCAGGCTGCGCAAGCGGCCTGAGAAGCTGTCGCCTTCAGGCGACAGAGGAGTCACCTCGTCCCGCTCCGCCCGGTCTGCCCCTCCCGGAGGACCCTGGTGCTGCGGGACCGCCTCCATCCTCCCGCCTTGCCGCCGCGAGCGCGGCGCAGCACGCCGGGACGTTTGCTCGCTCGCCTACCGGAGATACCGGGCGTACATACCTGGATCCATCCGCCGGCCTACCGCAAGGGGGCGACCCGCACAATGCCGAAGCCGTCGCGCTCGACGCCAAGCACGCTCGACCCGCCACCCGGGGTTCCGGAGGCGAGCCTCGCGCGCCGCTGGCGGCGGCTGCGTGCAGGCGTCCCACCGGCGCTGTTCCTGCTGGGCTGGGCGCTCGTCATCCTGATCGTCGGCGTGCTGGTCGGCCTGCTGCTCACCAAGGTGGCCAGCCGCGACGCCCTCGGCCGAGCCGACGCCGGCGTCGACACGTGGTTGGCCCGTCACCGCTCCGGGGCGATGAACACGCTGACCCACTGGGTCACCGACCTGGCCTCCACACCCACCATCACCATCCTGGCCGTGCTCATGGTCGCCACGGCGGCGACCGTCTGGCGACGCTGGCGCGAGCCGATGCTGATCGCGGTCGCCGTCACCGGCGAGGTGGTCGTCTTCCTCGGCATCACGCTGCTGGTGGACCGCCCACGCCCGCCCGTCCCCCACCTGGACGAGGCGCCGCCGACCTCGAGCTTCCCCTCGGGGCACACCGCCGCCACGATCGCGCTGTACGGGGCGCTCGTCATCCTGGCGTCGGAGCGGGCACGCTCGGCCGCCATCCGGGCCCTGACCGCGGCGCTCGCGGTCGTGATCCCCGTCGCGGTGGGCCTGGCCCGCATGTACCGCGGCATGCACTTCCTGACCGACGTGCTCGCGGGCGCGCTGCTGGGCGCAAGCTGGCTGTACGTGACGACGCGGGGCGTCCGGCTCGGGATCCTGCACGCGGAGCTCCGGCACGGGGCCTTGCGCCTGACCACGCGCGGCCACCGCCACGCCCGGAGGGGTCCGGGGAACCCCAGGGGGGTGCCCCGGCCAACGCTGCCACGCCATGGCTGACCGGACCGACGGCGCGCCCGCCCCGGCCGGACGCGCCAGCCCTGCCGCCACCAGGGCCGGACGCGCCAGCCCTGCCGGGCGGGTCGCCGTGGTCTTCAACCCGCCGCAGGCGACGAGCAGACCGCCACCCGGCGCCGGCGGGAGCTGCAGGCCGCCCTGGCCGCCACCGGCCTCGAGGTGCGCTGGGTCGACGGCGCGCTCGAGGTCGCCCTGCGCGGGCACCGGCGCCGCATCGACGTCGGCGCGATCGGGGACGACCGCTTCGTGGTCATGAGCGGCATGGGCTTCGACGCGGCGATGCTGCGCGACGCCGACGCCGACCGCAAGGCGCGGATGGGCGCCGCCGCCTACGTCATCAGCGGGCTCGCCAACCTCCGCCGGGTGGCCGAGTTCGAGCTGCGCCTGGACGGCGGCGAGCCGGTCCGCCGCGCCGGACGGTGCGTGCTGGTCGGCAACCTCGGCCGCCTCCAGGGTGGGCTGCCGGTCTTCCCGGACGCCAGGCCCGACGACGGCCTGCTCGACGTCGCCGTCGTGCAGGCCAGCACGGTCGTGGACTGGCTGCGGGTCGCCGTGCGCGTGCTGACGCGGCGCCGCGGTGACGACCCGGTCGTGGAGGTGCTGCGGGCGCGGCACATCGACCTCCGCTGCGACCGTCCGCAGCCGGTCGAGCGCGACGGCGACGTGCTCGACCCGACCGACCACGTCGTCGTCGAGGTCGTTGCCGGCGCGCTCACGCTCTGCGTCCCAGAGGAGAGGATCCCATGAGCACCGCCACCGCCGTACCGGAGACCCACGAGCTCGAGGGTGACGACGCGCTCGAGACGCTGCGCCGGACCGGGACCGCGACGCTGCTGAAGCACTCGTTCCAGCGCTTCCGGGCCGCCGACGGCTTCAGCCATGCCCGGGCGCTGGCGTTCCAGGTGACGCTGACGCTGCTGCCGGCGATGATCGCGGCGGTGGGCTTCGCGACCCTGCTCCACGCCGACCAGCTCCGGCGGATCCTCCAGCAGACGGCCGCCCACCTGGCACCCGGGCCGGCCGGCCAGATCATCACCACCGCCTTGCAGCAGGGCAGCAGGGCCGCCGGTGGCGGCGCCCGTGCCGCCCTGCTGTTCGGCCTGGTGGCGGCGCTGGTGTCGGGGGCGACCGCCATGGGCCAGATCGAGCGGGGCGTCAACCGCATCTACGGCGTCGAGCAGGACCGCCCGACGCTGCGCAAGTACGGCCACGGCCTGGTGCTGGCCCTGTCGGCGGGGCTGCTGGCCATCGTCGCGTTCGTGCTGATCATCGCCGGCAGCGAGATCCTCAAGGCGGCCGGGGTCGGCGGCACCGGCCGGACGGTCTGGAACGTGCTGCGCTGGCCGGTCAGCCTGGCGCTGGTCGTGGTGGCCGTCGCCCTGCTGTTCCGCGAGGCGCCGCGGCGCCGGCAGCCGGCCTGGTCGTGGCTGGCGGTCGGCTCGGCCATCTCGGTGCTGCTGTGGCTCGTGCTCACCGGCCTGCTCGGTCTGTACCTGCGCATGAGCCGATCGTTCGGCCAGACCTACGGGCCCCTGGCCGGCGTGATCGGCCTGCTGCTGTGGACGTTCCTCACCTCGCTGGCGATCTACCTGGGCATCGCGTTCGCCGCCCAGCTCGAGGCGGTGCGCGCCGGGGCGTCACAGCCGACCACCGGCGAGCAGCGCAACCTGGAGATCCGGCCCGGCGCTGGGCGGCGCGGCAGCCCGACCAGCCCTTCCAGGCGGAGCGCGGCCAGCGCCACCCTGGGCAGGTCCTCGACCGCCTCCACCGCCAGGTAGCGCGCCTGCCAGGCCGGGTCGAACTTCTTGTTGAACCGGTACAACGTCTCGATCTGGAACGGCCGCGACAGCCACAGCAGCACGGTGCGCTGCACCCGCAGGCCCCACGGCGTCCCAGGTTCGGCCGCGGCCGCCAGGACCGCCCGCAGGAACGAGAAGTTCAGCGAGACGTGCCGCACCCCCAGCTCGGGCAGCCGCCGGGCCGCCTCCACCACCAGGAAGTCGTTCAGGATGGCCGGGGCCTGACGATCGCGGCGCATCACGTCCAGGCTCGCCCCATCGGCGCCCCAGGGCACGAAGTGCAGGAACCCCCGCAGCCGACCCGTCCCGTCCCGAGCCACCACCACCAGCGCCGCCCCGTCGCGGCCGTCGAACAGCCGGCCGAGCGCCATCGAGAAGCCCCGCTCGGCGGCGTCCCCCCGCCAGTGCCGCGAGATCGCCCGCAGGGCCGCCACCGTGTCGGCGTCCAGGTCCCGGACCCGCCACACCTGGCTGGTGAACCCGGCCCGCCGGGCCCGGTTCCAGCTCTGCCGGGCGATGCGTACCGCCCGGCCCTCGAGCGAGAAGCCGGCCAGGTCCAGCACGCCCTCGTCGCCCAGGTACAGACTGCGCAGCCCGGCCTGCTCGTAGACCTTGGCCGCCCGCTCGCCGCAGGCGATCACCGCGGCCACGCGCCCCTGGCCGGCCGCCTCCGCCAGCAACCCCTGCACGGCGGCCGGCCAGCCCGGCTCGGGGCCGAGCGGGTCGCCGGCGGCCAGCAGCACCGTGCCGACCGTGCCGTAGGAGATCAGCGCCCCGTCGGCCTCGACGGTGGCCCGGTCGTCGCGCAGGGCGAAGTAGGCCAGCGAGTCCTCCGACGCGGCGGCCAGCTCGGGCAGCCGCGGGTCGGGGTGGCGACGCACGAGCGAGGGGCCCAGGGCGCGCACCATCACGACCAGGCCGCCGGCCAGGAAGGTGGCCGCCACCGAGCCCGGGAAGAACCGCCCGAACCGCCCCGCCAGGGGCAGCGTGGGCGCAAGTCCCGTGGCCATGCGGCCCACGTCGGCCAGCGCCCGGCCGAACGAGAGCCGCCCGACCACGCTGTGGCCGTTGACGGCCAAGCCGAGCAGGCCGTAGCCGAAGGTGACCAGCACGACGGCGGCGGCCGGTCGGAGCACCGGCTGCCGCTCGGTCGCCCCCCTGCGGGCGCCGAAGCGGTCCGCTTTGCCGACCAGGACGCCGGCCAGGAACGCCTCGAGCAGCGCCTCCTCGAAGTCCAGCCCCTTGACCAGGTGCCCGACGGCGCTGCCCAGCAGCAGCACCACGGTGGCGACCAGCGCCGACCGGCGCCGGCGGCGCAGGCCGCCCGACAACAGCAGCAGGGCGATCCCGGCGGCGGCCGTGGCCATGGTCGCCGTGGAGACGACGGCGCCGGGGAGGAGGTTGGCGAGGGCGCGCAGGCGCTCGCGCTCGCCGGGTGCGATCACCGAGACGAGGTTGACGACGCCGGCGAGGCCGGCGAGCGCGGCGGCCGCTCGGGGCGTCCGCCGGCTGGCCGAGAGCTGGCTGGGCATGCCGGCATTGTCACCCACCGCCGGCGCCCGTCGGCGATCCGGCGCCAAGCCGTCGCCGGATCGTGAGCTTCCGGCCTGGTTTCACTTCATGGCCGGCGCGAAAACTAGCAACAGGATGCGCTGGCGTGCAGCGTTATCTCCACGACACCTTCGAGGAGCAGAGAGCGGGATGCGGGACGACCCCATTTGGTACAAGACGGCCGTTTTCTATGAGTTGTACGCCCGCGGCTTCCAGGACGGCAACGGCGACGGCCAGGGCGACTTCCGGGGGTTGACTGAGCGGCTCGACTACCTGCAGTGGCTCGGCATCGACTGCATCTGGCTGCTGCCCATGTACCCGTCGCCGCTGCGCGACGGCGGCTACGACGTGGCCGACTACTTCTCGATCCTGCCCGACTACGGCACGCTGGGCGACTT
>JBIOYL010000380.1:0-3714 GCA_044870185.1 Actinomycetes bacterium
CCGGGTCACCGCCGAGGATCGCGTCCGGGACGGCCGTACGGACCGCGTCGGCCAGGGAGTCGCGCAGACGGCCGATCTCGCGGGCGAACCACTCGCGGCGCTCGGCGGCGAGGCGACCGGCGACGGCGAAGGAGGCGATCACGGGGACGTCGAGGGTGCCGGAGCGCACATGCCGCTCCTGGCCGCCGCCGTGCAGGACGGGGACGGGGGTGTACTCGCGGCCCAGCAGCAGCGCGCCGATGCCGTAGGGGCCGCCGACCTTGTGACCCGAGACGGTCATCGCGGCGAGGCCCGAGGCGTCGAAGTCGACCGGGATCTGGCCGAAGGCCTGGACCGCGTCGGCGTGCAGGGGGATGTCGAACTCGGCTGCGACGTCGGCGAGTTCACGGACCGGCATGACGGTGCCGATCTCGTTGTTGGCCCACATGACGGTGGCGAGGGCCACATCGTCGGGGTCGCGGGCGATGGCCTCGCGCAGGGCTTCGGGGTGGACTCGGCCATGGGCGTCGACCGGGAGGTACTCGACACGGGCGCCCTCGTGCCCGCCCAGCCAGTGCACGGCGTCCAGGACGGCATGGTGCTCGACGGGGCTGGCCAGCACCCGGGTGCGGGCCGGGTCGGCGGCGCGGCGGGACCAGTACAGGCCCTTCACGGCGAGGTTGTCGGCCTCGGTGCCGCCGGAGGTGAACACGACCTCGGCCGGGGCGGCGCCGACCAGCGCGGCGACCTGCTCCCGGGCGGTCTCGACGGCGGCCCGGGCGGCCCGGCCGGGGGCGTGCGCGGACGACGCGTTGGCCACCGGCGCCCGCAGGAACGGCAGCATGGCCTCCAGGGCCTCGGCGCGCAGCGGCGCGCTGGCGGCATAGTCGAGGTAGGCCAAGTGATGCGCTCCTTCGTGCTGGTCCGAGCGTCGCGGGCCCGGGCCGGCTGCAGCGACCGGCCACCGCCGGTGGGCCGGCGGCCGGCGCGCTCACGGCCTCGGCGGTTTCTTCCGCTTCTTCTTGTGTGTGGCGGGCGGACCGGGGTTGGTCGTGGTGACCGTCGTCCCAACGGTCGTGGGCGGCGGCGCGCCCGCGACCGTGGTCGGCGGCGGCGGCTGGTCGCTGAAGGTCAGGCCCGGGCCGGGCTGCTGCCAGTCTAGCGGCGGCTGGCCGGCCAGCGCGTCGGCCATGAAGTCATGCCACACGCGGGCCGGGATGGTGCCGCCGAAGACGTCGCCGAAGCCGTCGATGTCATGCAGCGGGATGTCGCCCTTGGGGTCGCCCATCCACACGGCGGTCGACAGCTGCGGCGTGTAGCCGATGAACCAGGCGTTGGTGAAGTTGGAGGCCGTCCCGGTCTTGCCCGCCTCCGGCCGCCCGAGCTGGGCCGCCGTGCCGGTGCCGCTGGTGATGACCCCTTCGAGCACCTTGGTCACCTCGTAGGCCAGCTCGGGTGGGATGCGCTGCTCGCCCTTGCCGTGCCCGTCGAGCACCAGCTGGCCGTGCCGCGTGATCCTGGACACCAGGGTGGGCTTGTGGTAGGTGCCCATGGCGGCCAGCGTCGCGTAGGCGCTGGCCATGTCGATGGGGTAGACCTCGCCGGCGCCGAGCGCGATCGACGGCAGCCGCTCGGTGCCCGGCTTGCTGCCGATGCGGGTGATCCCGAGGCGCTTGGCCATGGCCGCCACCGGCGCCGGGCAGAGCTTGGCCATGACCCGCGCGTAGACGCCGTTGACCGAGCGCCAGGTGGCCTCCTTGAGCGTGATCGGCCCGGATGCGCTGCCCTCGTCGTTCTGTGGCTTCCACGGGGAGCCGCACACCTTCTCCTCGGTCGCGAAGCCGGACGACTCCCAGGTCGAGTCCGGCGAGATGCCGGCCTGCATCGCGGCGGCCAGCACGAACGGCTTGAACGACGACCCCGGCTGGCGGAGCGCCTGGGTGGCGAGGTTGTAGTGGTTGGCGGTGAAGTCACGGCCGCCGACCAGCGCGCGCACCGAGCCGTCGGACGGGTCGATCGACACGAGCGCGATGTCGGGGCCGGCGGCCGGGCGCCACTTGGCCGCCGCGCGCTCGGCCTGGGCCTGCAGGGTCGGGTCGAGGGTGGTGTCGATGCGCAGGCCGCCCTCGAACAGCGCCTTGACCCGTTCGGCGCGGGTGGCGCCCAGGCGTGGGTCGTCCAGGAGCTGCGCTTTGAGGGCGGCCATGAAGTACGGGTACCTGCCGGACGGCTCCGGCGACGCCTCGAAGACCCGCAGCGGCTGCCGTTTGGTCGCCGTCGCGGTGGCAGCCGGGATCATGCCGAGCTCGACCATGCGGTCGAGCACCACGTCCCGGAGCCGCCTCGCCTCCGGCAGCGCGTCGCGCGGGTTGGCCGCCTCGGGCTCGCGGATGATGCCGGCCAGCGTGGCCGCCTGGCCGAGGTCGAGATCGCGCGCGTGCGTGTGGAAGTAGCCGAGGCTGGCCGCCTCGATGCCGTAGAAGCCGGAGCCGAAGTACACCCGGTTCAGGTAGTCCTGGAGGATCTGGCTCTTCGACAGCCGGCTCTCGAGCTGGGCGGCCAACGCCGCCTCCCGGACCTTGCGCACGATCGAGCGGCCGTGCAGGTCCGGATAGGCGTTGCGCACGAGCTGCTGGGTGATCGTGCTGCCGCCCTGCGCGGTCTCGCCGCGCAGCAGGTTGACGAACGCGGCCCGCAGGATGCCCCGGTTGTCCACCCCGTGGTGCTCGTAGAAGCGGGCGTCTTCGGCGGCGATCACCGCGTGCTGCAGCAGCGGGGAGACCTGCCACAGCGGGATCACGACGCGGTCCTGCTCGGCGTGCAGCACGTCGATCAGGTGGCCGTCCTTGTCGAACACCTCGGTGCGCTCGGGCTGGTCGAGCTGGTGGATGCGCGCCAGGTCGGGCAGACCCGCCGACGCCGCCTTGACCGAGCCGGCCATGGCGAACCCGGCCGGCAGCGCGGTGGCGCAGCCGAGCGCCAGCGCGAGCGCGACCGCGGCCGCGACCGGGCGGACGAGCGGCCCCCAGCCTGGGCGATTCCAGCGTGGCGGGTTGGCCAGCGCGCCGACCGCGCCACCGACGCGCCTGCCGGCCGCCACCAGGAGGCGATGGCGGCCCACCATCGCCTCCAGGCGGGCGCCGAGCCGCTCGGCCAGCCGGCGCCGGGTATGGTGCCGGGGACGGCGGGGCGGCCGGCGGCGGGACGGCCACCAGCGAGACGGCCACCGGCGGGCGGTGCGCGCCGCGCGCCGCGCCGACGGGCCCGCCGCCCGGCCTGGGGAGGTCGCGGCGTCCGGCAGCAGGCCCGAAGGCATCGGGGCGGTGGCCGCCGGCCAGGCCACGGACGGCGGGGCGGTGGCCGCCGGCCGGCCGGCGGCGTGGTCGAAGCCGTTGGACGGCGATGCTTGCGTGGCGCCGTCGCCGGGCGCGCGGGCCAGTGGCTGCGTCAGCGGCTGGGTGGCATCGCCGTCGCCGGGCGCCTGGGCCAGTGGCTGCGTCAGCGGCTGGGTGGCATCGCCGTCCGCCGGCACGTGGGCCAACGGGTGCGCCAGTGGCTGGGTGGCATCGCCGTCGCGGGAGGCGCGTGCCCGCGCCAGCCAGCGCGCCACCCGGGTGGCCGCCAGCCACGCACCGGCCCGGCGCACGCCGCGGACGGATCCAAGGGCGGCCACCGCCAGCGCCCAGCCGATGACCGCGCCCAGCCGGCCGGCAGCGCCCGCGAACCCCCGGGCGG
>JBIOYL010000381.1:0-8668 GCA_044870185.1 Actinomycetes bacterium
CGCCGCTCGAACCCCTCCGGAAGGCTCCCAGGGCCCCTCCGGCTCATCGCTGCTCCCTTTGTGGTCATGCTCCCGGCCGCCGCGTCGTTTGAGCGGCCGGAGCGTGTCCGGCACCCTGACGGCTCACGCGCGTTCCACGCGACCGGATCAGCATGCCATCCGGGCAGGCCGGCGCACCATCAGGACCAGCCGACCACCAGGCCAGTCGCGGGTTGAGTCAGACCAGGCTCGGTCATGGGCGCGTCCGCCACGGGTCCCCAAGAGCGGCGGGGGCTTCGCTTGTCAGCGCGGTGAGCTGCGTGAGGCGGGCGCGAAATCCGAGGTGGGGGGTGGGGCCCGAATTCGCATCTTGGTCATCGAGCACGGCCTCCACCGATCCTCGAGGGCCGGGGCAGGCGCAGGGCGGCACGGCTGGCTTGGATGGCGCTGGCGAACGACACCTCGCTGAGCAGGCCGGGGGCCGCCACCATGTCGCCGGCCAGGAACACGCCGCCGCCGCGGTCGACCTGTGGCCGGTCCCGCCAGGTCCTGCCCGGCAGGTCCAGCGCGCCGGAGCGGCCGGCGGCGATCCCGTGCCGGCGCCACACCTCACGCTGGCGCCACCCCGGGTAGCCGAGGGTCAGCATTTGCTCCAAGCGCTGCAGCGCCTCGGCCTCACGCTCCCCGGGGCGCAGCGGGAGCTGCGCCTGCACCAGCGAGCATCCCGGCGGGGCCACGCTCGGGTCCGGGAGGGAGAACCGCTCGACCCAGCCGGCCTCGTCGAGGTCGGCGAGGATGAACGGGTCGTCGCGGTGGCGCTGGAGCCCCAGGTCGAGCAGGACGGTCCGGCCGCTCTCCCAGCGGAGGCCGGCATCACCCAGCAGCCGCCCGGCCGCCTCCAGCGAGGTCGCCACGATCACCGGCGGCTCGGGCACGCGGTCCACGCGGGAGCCGAGCTCGATCCGGACGCCCAGCGCCCTCGCTCGCGTCTCCAGGCGCGCCAGCATGCTTCCCCAGCCGCCGTGCACGTAGCGCGCCCTTGGTGGCATGGCGGTGGCCCGCAGCAGCCGCTCCCATGCGAACGCCGCCGACAGCCGCCCCGGATCGTAGTAGAAGGTCACCACGCCGAGAGCGTTCGCGCCGGCCCTGGCCGCCTGCTCGCCGAACTGCTCGGCAGCCCAGGCGGCGAACTCCCGGTCCACCGGAGCGGGGCGGCGCCGGCCCGCAAGCATGTGCAGCATGCCGGTCGGCGGACGCCGGCGGAGCCGGCTCTGCCAGCGGAAACGGACGCCGGCGAGGGCGCGGAGCGGCACGCGCGACGCCGGCCCGATCAGGTCACGCTGGTGCAGCCATGCCCACAGCGGCCCGTCCTCGTACAGGACGTGCGGGCCCTGGTGGGCGATGGCGGAGCTTGCCCCGGACCCAATTTCGCTCAACTGATGGCCAGGCAGAGGCAAACCCAAAGGAGGGCGACGTGTCCGAGGAGAACAAGGCGCTGGTGCGTCGGCTGGTGGAGGAGGTGATCAATGGGGGCAGGCTGGACCTGGTGGAGGAGCTGTTCGCGCCGGAGTTGGCAGGGCCGGCCCGGCAGGCGTTCACGAGCTTCCGCGCCGCCTTTCCCGACTGGCGGGAGGAGATCGTCGACCTGGTTGCCGAGGGCGACAAGGTGGCCGCGAGGTTCCGCTGTTCCGGCACCCTCCAGGGCGAGTTCATGGGCGTTGCCCCCAACGGGCGGCGGCAGGAGGTCGACGAGGTCTACTTCCTGCGGGTGCGGGATGGCCGTTTCGTCGAGTACTGGGGGCTGGAGGACAACCTGACGCGCCTGCGGCAGCTAGGCGTGATTTCGTAATTGTCGCCCTTGCGGTCTGCTTTCTGCAACGGCTTGCAATCAGCGTCGAGGATCACGCGATGCGCGATGCATCATGGTTGGCCGCCACCTCGCCGGGCCAACTCGCGGGCGATGCCGTCGACATCGGCGCGGACCACGCCGCGCAGCAGTGGCCGCAGCGCGCGCAGGGGGCGCGCGCTGCGGTAGGGCAGGCCCTCCAGGTGGACGTAGCGGGTCCGCTCACCCAGGGGCGTGGCGGCCATCCCGACCAGGTACAGCCGCGAGCGCATCAGGCACCAGCCGTCGCGCAGCTCCGCCTCGAACCGCTGGGCGAACGGCGTCCTGCTGGTGCCCGCCGAAACGGTGAGGCGTTCGCCTTGGCGGGACAGGATGCGCAGCGACCGGACCATCGGGTCGAAGGCGGGCACACTGTGCTCCAGGTCTGCGATGAACGACCAGACCCGTTCGTAGGGCGCGTCCAGGACGCGCTCGACCACGCCGACGGCCGGCAGGACCCGGCCCAGGACCAGCAGCTGCCGGACGGGGTCGAGTCGCGCGGTCGGCCATTCGGTCATCCCGACCATCTCCGGCGGAAGGCCCGGCGGGCCCGGTGCAGGCGGGACTTGACCGTGCCGCGCTCGACCCCCAGCAGGGTGGCCGCCTCGGCCTCGGAGAACCCTTCCAGGTCGCGCAGGACCAGGATGGCGCGCTGCTGCGGGCTGAGCTGCCGCAGCACGTCGGCGATCTCGGCACCGACCTCGGCAGCGTCGCCGGCGGCGCGCTCCGGCAGCCGGTCCAGCAGCACCGGGCCGCGGCGCGCCTCGGCGAGCTTGAGCGCCTCCCGCACGGCGATGCGCCGCACCCAGCCGTGCAGCGCGGCCGGCTCCCGCAGTGAGCCGATGCCCTTGAGCACCCGGATCATGGTCTCCTGCATGGCGTCGTCCCCGTCGTCCAGCGCGATCGCGCCGCAGATCCGCCCGACCCAGGGCGCCAGGCCGCGTAGCAACGCCGCCATCGCCAGCGGGTCGCCTCGCTGCGCCGGCCCGACATGCTGCTGGAGCTCCACGCCCGGAAGATCCCCGGAACCGTCCGGAGGTTCCCGTGATCTTCGGGTCGGAGGATCCAACGACCAAGGAGCTCCAGGCTTCTTGGTTGGGAGGCGGAAGGTGGGGAGCGCAGATGGAAGGCGACCAGGCCATCGTGCGAAGCCACCTCGGCTCCAGTGAACGATGGTGCTGCCGCTCAAGCTTGTCCTGACCCCGCTCCTCATCGGGATGGCCACCGTTGCCCAGCGGCGCTACGGGCATCGTATCGGCGGCCTCCTCGTGGGGCTGCCGCTCACCTCCGGGCCGGTGGCCCTGTTGCTGGCGCTCGAGCGCGGCCGGTCTTTCACGGCCCACTCCGCCCGGGGAACCTTGCTCGGCTTGGTCGCCGAGGTCGCCTTCTGCCTCGCCTACGCCCTCGTCGCCACCCACGGCGGGGCCTGGCGGCTGGCCGCCGTGGCGGCGGCTGCCACCTACGCCGGCACTGCCACCCTCCTGCTGCTCGTCCCGGACCCGCTCGGCCCGACCTACCTCGGCGTCCTCCTGGCCCTTGCGTTGGGGCTGCTGGTCATGCCACCGGGTGGTGAGGAGGCACGGATGGACCGGCCGCCCTGGTGGGATCTGCCGCTGCGGCTGGTCGTGGCGACCGCATCGGTCCTGGCTCTGACCGCGGCGGCCGGGCTGCTTGGCGCCAAGCTCACCGGGCTCCTGTCGCCGTTTCCGATCTACGCGGCGGTCTTGACCGTGTTGACGCACCGGGAGCGCGACGCCCGTGCCGCCACCGCGGTGCTCCGCGGCGTTCTCATGGGCTTGTGCGCGTTCGCGACGTTCTTCCTCGTGCTCGGAGCCACCCTGGAGCAATGGGCACCGCTGTCGCCCTTTCCACGGCAACGGCCACAGCTCTCGTCGTCGCGACACTGACGACGATCAACGACCCGATCCCTCGATCGCGCGGAAGACGGCCGTGTCGACGACGCGTGAAGGCTGGCTGACTCCCTGGCGACGGGTGAAGGCTGACCCTGTTCCTGTTCGCTGTGCCGCACACCTTCGGCCTCGCGGGAGGCGCGCAGCGGCAGTGCGCGTGCTCATCGATCTCCCGCGTGAAGCAGCCGATGTCGTCGACGGTGCGCAGGATCTCGTCATGCTCGGCGCGGCCTCGCGGGATAGTCGGCTCGGCCTGGTGCGGGGTTGGCGAGATCGTCACGGAGGAGGTGGCCAAGATGGATCAGCAGCCGGGATTCGTGGTCGAAGGAGAGCGGGCGGCCCTCGGACCGCTCCGGATGGAGCTCGTCCCGACCTACCAGCGCTGGTCCAATGACCTGGAGGTCGCCAACGCCAACGGCTGGGTCATCCCCTTCACGCTGGAGGCGCAGCGTGAGCGCATCGCCGGCCGCAGCGGCAAGCCCGACATCGCCGACTTCACCGTCTACGACCGCTCCGATCAAGCCCCGATCGGCTTCAGCTCGCTGTTTCGCATCGACCACCGCACCGGCACCGCTGACTTTGGGATCTTCCTGGGCGAGCGCCGCGGCCAAGGGCTGGGCACCGAGGCGACCCGGCTCACGCTCGACTGGGGCTTCACCGTGCTCGGCCTGCACAACATCATGCTCGGGGTGGCTGCGTGGAACCAGCGGGCGATCCGGATGTATGCCAAGGTGGGCTTCCGGGAGCTGGGCCGCCGCCGCGGCGCGGCCGTGACCATGGGCCACCGCCACGACGGGGTCTTCATGGAGCTGCTGGCCTCGGAGTTCCTGCAAGCTGGAGGGTCGGTGCTGGCTGGTCGTGCTCCGCGAGCAGGAGACGCTTGCGAGTAGCGCAGGCGGAGCGCTGCCGGTGGGCGTCCCGGCTGGATGTCGGCACGGCTGGATCTGGTCGAGGTGAGGGCGCTCGTTGGCAAGAGCACCCCCACAGGCAGGATCGTGCCCCCGGCAGGCGTCGGCGCCGGTACCGGCATGGTGGCCCGGGCGGAACCAGCGGTAGGCGCGTCTGCGGGTGCACGCCATTGGCGCGCCCATTTGGCAATTTTCATCATGCGATACCAGACACGTGTTCGATCGCGGATACCCACAACGGCGAGCAGCTCAGCCAGAACCGTGCCAGGGTGGCAGCCGTTGATATCTGCTCCGAGCGAGCAGTAGTGCGCACGAGGACGTTCCTGTCATAGCTTTCCTGCTACGCTCGCCGACGAGCAGACCTTGCCCCGGCGGAGCAGTCAACGATCAAGGGGCCATGTTGCTGTGCCCATTTCCCCTCGCCCCGGGTGAGCTGCAGGCCTGGGGGGCGCTGAGAGGGATGAGCCCTGCTCATATCCTAGGAACGGTCTCGCCTAAAGGAGGACCCCTTGCCGCATGATGTGACCGACCTCGGCCTGGCCGACGAGGGCCGCCTGCGCATCGAGTGGGCCGACCGGCACATGCCGGTGCTGCGCGACATCCGCGCCCGCTTCGAGAAGGAGCAGCCGCTGGCCGGCCTGCGCGTCGCCGCCTGCCTGCACGTCACCACCGAGACGGCCAACCTCGCGCGCACCCTGGCCGCCGGCGGCGCCGAGCTGGCCCTGTGCGCCTCCAACCCGCTGTCCACCCAGGACGACACCGCCGCCGCCCTGGTCCGCCACCACGGCATCGACGTGTTCGCCCGCCGCGGCGTCGACCACGCCGGCTACTACCGCCACCTGGAGGCGGCCCTGGACAGCCGCCCCAACGTCACCATGGACGACGGCTGCGACCTGGTCACCTTGCTGCACACCAGGCGCCGCGCGCAGCTCGGCGAGCTGCGCGCCGGCACCGAGGAGACCACCACCGGGGTGATCCGGCTGCGCCAGATGGAGCGCGAGGGGGCGCTGGCCTACCCGATCATCGCGGTCAACGACACGCCCACCAAGCACCTGTTCGACAACCGCTACGGCACCGGCCAGTCGACCATCGACGGCATCCTGCGGGCCACCAACCTGCTGCTGGCCGGGACCACCTTCGTGGTCGCCGGCTATGGCTACTGCGGCAAGGGGCTGGCCATGCGCGCCCGCGGCATGGGCGCCAAGGTGGTCGTCACCGAGGTCGACCCGCTGCGGGCGCTGGAGGCGGCCATGGAGGGCTTCCGGGTGCTGCCGATGGCCCAGGCCGCCCGGGAAGCCGACGTCGTGGTGACCGTGACCGGCGACCGTGACATCCTGCGCCGCGAGCACTTCGAGGTGATGCGCGACGGGGTGGTGCTGGCCAACTCCGGCCACTTCGACGTCGAGATCGACAAGGCCGCGCTGCGCGGGCTGGCCGTGCAGGTGACCCGGGTGCGCCCCAACGTGGAGGAGTATCAGCTCGGCGACGGCCGCCGCCTCAACCTGGTCGCCGAGGGGCGGCTGGCCAACCTGGGCGCGGCCGAGGGCCATCCGGCCGCGGTCATGGACATGTCGTTCGCCGACCAGGCCCTGTCGCTGGAGTGGCTGGCCCGCCAGGACGGGCTCGAGGTGCGCGTCCACGACGTCCCGGCCGAGATCGACGCCGAGGTGGCCAGGGTCAAGCTGGCCACCATGGGCATCGACATCGACACCCTGACCGACGCCCAGGAGGCCTACCTGCGCTCCTGGACCGTGGGCACCTGAGCCGCCCGGCCGACGGCCGTGGCGACGGCCGGCCTGGCGGCCCGTGCTGGGGCCGTGGGGCGCCCCACCCGGCGGGGCGGTGGCTCGGCGCAGCTTGGCGGGCGCCTGCGGCCGGGCGCTCGGCTCAGCCTGGCGGGGCGTAGCCGACCTGGCCGCCCGGAGGGGACGGTGCGGCCGGCGCCCCCGGTGCCGGCGCCTCCTCAGCCGACGGCGTCGCGGCGCGGTCGCCACCCGGGACGCCGGCAGCCTTCGCCACCCGCGGGGCCGGTGCGGTCGGCGGCCCGCCGGCCCCCGGCCAGGCAGGATCGACGGCCCGGGCAGGGGCGGCGGCCCGGGCAGGGGTGGGGGCCCAGGTGCGCTGGCGCCGCTGGTAGGCGGCGGCCAGGCAGAGCAGGAACGCCTCGGGTGGGACGCCGGCCGGAGGTGGCGGCTGCACCCGGGCGGCCAGCGGGCTGGCGAGCTGCACGGCCAGGGCCGCCCGGGCGCGTGGGCCGAGGCTGGGCGCCCGGAGCAGGAACGAGCGCGCCGCCTGATAGTCGTCGGCGCCGAGGCGGGAGGTGTCGAGCAGCCCGGCGTACGGCTCCAGCCCATGCGGCGGCGCGAACGTGACCGGTGCGGGGGCCGGCAGGCCACTGCGCTCCCGCAGGACCAGGGTGCCGGCCACCATGTCGCCGAGCCGCTGGTTGTCGCGGCTGAACAGGATGCACACGACCGCGAGGAAGCCGAACCCGAGCCAGAAGTCGACCGGCCCGAGCACGGCGCGGATGAACGCGTGCCGGAAGCGCACCGGCCCGCCCTCCTTGGTCACCACCCGCAGGCCGAGGGCGGCCTTGCCCGGCGTGCGCCCCCGCCACAGCGTCTCGAAGGCGATGAAGTACCCGAGCAGCCAGCTCGGCAGCAGCACGTAGGCGAGCGACAGGGCAACCCAGTCCGGCAGGGCGCCACCGGCCGCCGAGGTGGCCAGGCTGATGGCGAACAGGCAGACGAAGATCCCGGCGACCACGATCACCATGTCGAGGAGGAAGGCGAGGATCCGGGAGCCGACGTTGGCGGTGCGAAAGTCCAGGGCGACCGCCTCGGGGGTCACCATGGGGCCGGCCGGACCGTGCACCACCGTCGCGCGTGCTCCTTTTGTCCTGGGTATGCCCGCGTGCTCGAACGGCCGCCGCCGATCGGCCGACCACTCCCGGGCGTTCGAGACGCAACGCCCGGGCGCAATGGTAGTCCGCGAGTGCCCGTAGAATCCGGGGTATGAACTGCTTGGTGTGATGTGAGCACCGGTGATCGAACGTATGTGCTAGGATCGCGCGCATGAAGCTCGCCGCATGGGCACGCGCCAACGGCGTGCACCCGCTGGTTCCGCCTGGGCGCCCTGCCGGTCCCGGCACGGCGCCTGCCATCGGGCACGATCCTGGTCGAGGTGCCCGACGCCGACCGGGTGCCGGACCCACGCGCGGTGCTGTATGCGCGGGTGTCCGGCCACCGCCAGCGGGCCGATCTGGACCGGCAGGTCGCCAGGCTGACCGCATGGGCGGCCGGGCAGGGGGTCAACGTCGCGGAGGTGGTCGCCGAGGTCGGCGCCGGCATCACCGGCCGGCGACCCAAGCTTATCCGGCTGCTCGCCGACCCCACGGCCACCATGCTCGTGGTGGAGCATCGGGATCGGCTGGCGCGCTTCGGATGGAGCAGCTGGAGGTGGCGCTGGCCGCGCAGGGCCGCAGGCTGATGGTGGTCGACCCTTCCGAGACCACCGACGACCTGATGCGGGACCTGCTCGACGTGCTCACCAGCTGCTACGCCCGGCTGGATGGCCGCCGCGGCGCCCGCAACCGCGCCCTACGCGCGGTGGGCTGCGCGCGCAAGCCGCCCGGTCAGGCAGGTGACGCTGGCCATGGCGACGCCGCCGACAGGGTGGACCGCTGATGGGTACCGGCCAGCGGTTCGCCATCCCCGACGGCTGGGCTGCCCGCGGCTTCCGCTTCGCGGTGGAGCCGACCAGCCCTGAGCAGCCGGCGCGGATCGCCCAGCACTTCGGCGCGCGGCGCTATGCCCATAATTGGGCGCTCGCGCAGGTGAAGGCCAACCTCGAGGCCCGAGCCGCCGACCCGGCCGTGCCGCCGCTGGCGTGGAACTTCTATGACCTGCGCCGCCAGTGGAACCGGGCCAAGCACCAGGTCGCGCCGTGGTGGCCGACGTGTTCGAAGGAGGCCTTCGCGTCGGGGA
>JBIOYL010000382.1:0-7406 GCA_044870185.1 Actinomycetes bacterium
CGGCCCATCATCAACACCAGGGACGAACCCCACGCCGACGCCGAGCGCTTCCGCCGCCTGCACGTCATCGTGGGCGACTCCAACATGTCCGAGTGGTCGGCGTTCCTCAAGGTCGGGGCCACCGACCTGGTCCTGGCCATGGTCGAGGAGGCCACCGTCCTGCGGGACCTGACCCTGGAGAACCCGATCCGGGCCATCCGCGAGATCTCCCACGACATGACCTGCCGGCGCAAGGTGCGGCTGGCCAACGGCCGGGAGGCGAGCGCGCTGGAGATCCAGCGGGAGTACTTCGAGAAGGCGGCCCGGTTCGTGGAGCGGCGCGGGCTCGACGGCACCCCCAAGAAGGTCATCCAGATGTGGGAGCACGTGCTCGACGCGCTCGAGACCCAGGAGCTGGAGCGCATCGGCCGCCAGGTCGACTGGGTGACCAAGTACCTGCTCGTCGAGCGGGCCCGGGCGCGCTACGGCCTGCCCCTGTCGCATCCCAAGGTCGCCCTGATGGACCTCACCTACCATGACGTCAACCGCAAGCGGGGCCTGTACTACCTGCTCGAGCGCAGCGGCGCCGTGGAGCGCACCTGCGACGACCGGGCCATCGACCGGGCCACCCAGGAGCCACCCCAGACCACCCGGGCCCGCCTGCGGGGCGAGTTCATCCGCCAGGCCAAGGAGCGCCGGCGCGACTACACGGTCGACTGGGTGCACCTCAAGCTGAACGACCAGGCGCAGCGGACCGTGCTGTGCAAGGACCCGTTCCGCGCCCACGACGACCGGGTCGACAAGCTCATCGCGTCGATGTAGGCCCCCCGCCGGGCTCGGCGGCCGCGCCAGGCCCGGCGGGCTCGCTCCCGCCGGGCTCGCCGTTCGCGCCGGGCTCGGCGGCCGCGCGTCGCCGGCCGGGCGTGGCGGCGAGCCGCCCGGCCAGGGTGCCGGCCACCGCCGCCGCGGCGAAGCACACCGGATCCTCCTCGGGCCCGCGGCCCATGCTGGTCACCTTGAGGCCCCAGGCGGCCAGCAGCTTGGCCGGGTCGGGCCCCGCCACCCGGACGAGCTCGTGACGGCCGGCCACCCCGGCCATGGCGAGCTGCCGCTCGGCCCGGGCGGCCATCGCCTCGTCGGCCAGCTCGGGCACGGCGACCAGCGCCCGGGCCAGCGTGAGCCGCCCAAGCGAGGTCAGGCTGTGATGGCTGACCCCACGGTGACGCTCGCGCGGGTCCGCGCCCGACATGCGCAGGCAGGCGACCGGCCGCCCGCCCAGGGCGGCGGCCGCGTTGACCGCCTCGGCGACCTGGGTGCCCGAGTAGCCGAAGGTGGTCCCCGAGCCCATGCCGCCGGGCCCTTGGGCGACCACGACCACGTCGGCGCCAAGCACGGCACGGGCGGCGGCCAGCGCCGAGTACAGGCTGATCGCCTCGAGGTCCCCGCCGAACGCCTGGCCGGCGGTGATCGTGCCGGCGACCAGCCCGGTCGCGCGCAGGTCGGCGGCCAGCCGTGAGAACGCGAGCGGCAGGGCGCCGCCGTCGCTCATCACGTAGGCGACCCGCAGCCGGTCGTCGACCGCCCGGGCCGCGGCGGCCACCAGCGGCACCGCCGAGTGCAGCTCGGCGCACACCACCGGCAGCCCGCCGAGGTCGGTGACCGCCGCCACGGCCGCCCGGTGCGGGCTGGCCTCCTCCTCGACGGCCAGCACCCGCACCTGGGCCGGCGTGTACCGCGCCTTCATGACGTGGCCGGGCCCGTCGTCGTCGACCGGCCCGTCCAGCCGCGCCATGACGACATGGAACCCGCCCGTGCCGAGCCCGAGGCTGACGGCGGTGGTGTTGAGCACCACCCGCTCGCCCACCGCCACCGGGCCGGTGATGCCGTCGTAGCTGACCGCGGGCACCTCCACCCCGTCGCCTTCGACCGCGACGACGAGCTCGCTTGCGCCCGGCCGTCGGCGCCCGACGGCGGTGACGCGCCCGAGGCGCACGCGGACCACGGGCGGCTCAGGGTGCGCGGCCTGCGCCCGGCCGCGGCGTGGCCGGCCGGGCCGGGTCGGGCGCGGCCCCGCGGGAGCGGAGCCGGTAGGCGCAGACGGGGTCGCCGGCCTGCATGTGGGCGATCCGTTCGACGGTCACCTCGGGCCCGGCCAGCCGCCGAAACAACGCGAGCTCGTGCGCGCAGGCAGCCGGATAGGCGCTGGCGACGCGGGCGATGGCGCAGTTGTGCTCGGCGACCCGGTACTCTCCCTCGCCGGCCGGGCCACACTCGGCCATGTAGCCGTTCTCGTCCTGGATGGCGGCCAGCGCCTGGGCGAGCTCGGGCAGCGCCCGGCCTGTGGTCCGGCTCGCGTAGGTGGTGGCCAGCGCCTGCTCGCGGTGGGCGAACAGCTGCTCGACCGCGTCGGGGCCGAACCGGTCGCCGACCGCGTCGAGCACCTGCTCGACGAGCAGGTGGTAGTTGCGCGGGAACAGGTCCTGGCCGGCCTCGGTGAGCGTGTACACGTAGGCGGGGCGGCCACGCCCGGACGGACGCGTGCTCTGGTCGACCAGCCCGTCCCGCTCGAGCGCCGCCAGGTGGCGACGCACCGCGACCCCCGAGATGCCGAGGACGTCGCGCAGGTCCGCCACCGTCTGGGGGCCGCGCCGCTTGATCAGGTCGAGGATGGCCCGGCGGGGCTGAGGATAGGTCGCTGGCTCGGTCACGAACGGCATCTCACAGCAGGCGAGGCGCCCGGCCGGCCCGGGCGGGCACCAGCTCAGGCTAGCGGGGCTGACCAGGTGGGGCAACGGCGCCGAGCCCGCCCGGCGGCCGCCGCCCAGGCGCAGGGTGGTGCAGCGTTCCTGCAGGGCACTACGATGCGCGCATGCGCAAGCTGGAACGGCTCGTGAACCTGATCGCCCTGCTGCTGGACACCCGGCGGCCGCTGACGCTCGACCAGGTTGCCGAGCTGGTGCCCGGCTACGAGGCCAGCGGCGAGAGCCTGCGCCGCATGTTCGAACGGGACAAGGAGGAGCTGCGCGGGCTCGGCGTGCCGATCGAGCGGGCGCCGATCGACGCCTGGGGCACCGACGAAGGCTACTTCATCGACCCCAAGGCCTACGGCATGCCCGACCTGGAGCTGGCCCCCGACGAGCGGGCCGCCCTGGCGCTGGCCGCCCGCGCCTGGTCCGGGTCGGCCCGCGACCCGGCCGTGGTGACCGGGCTGGCCAAGCTCGACCTGGACCCGGACGCCGGGCCGGACGGGCTGCGGGCCGACATCGGCGGGGCCGCCCCGCTGGTCGCGGCCTTGCTCGAGGCGGTCCAGAACCGCAAGCGGGTGACGTTCACCTACCGGCCGTCGGGCCGGGCCGACGCCGAGCGCCGGCTCGACCCGTACGCGCTGATCCACCGGCGTGGCACCTGGTACGTGGTGGGCCATGACGTGGACCGGGATGCGCTGCGCTCGTTCCGGCTGTCGCGCATCACCGGCGACGTGCGCCGGGTGCGGGGCGGCGCCAAAGGGCCGGACTTCACGCCGCCGGCCGACTTCGACCCCGACCAGGTCCAGCCGGCCGCCGGCGAGCCGGCCGGCGCGGCAACCGCCGTCGTCCGGGTGGGCGAGGCGGCCGCCCGGCTGGCAGAGCAGCGCGACGCCGAACGCCTGGCCGCCGCCGACGCCGACGGCCGGGTGACCCTGCGTCTGCCGGTCGGCGACGAGGAGAACTTCATCGCCTGGGCCAACGGCAACGGCGCCGAGATCGTCTCCCCGCCCGCCCTGCGGGCCGAGGCGATCCGGCGCCTTGCCGCACTCACCGAGCGGCTGGGAACGTGAGCGCGGCAGCCGGGGGTGCCCCGGCCGCACGGGAGGCGGGCGCCGCCGGGCACCTGCGCCGGCTGCTCGCCCTCGTGCCCTACGTCCTGGCCCACCCCGAGGCCACCGTGGACGACATCTGCTCGCGCTTCGAGATGACCCGCGAGCAGCTCATCGGCGACCTGGAGCTGCTGTTCGTCTCCGGCGTGCCGCCGTATGGGCCGGGCGACCTGATCGAGGCCTGGGTCGACGAGGACCGGGTGCACATCGGACTGGCCGACTACTTCGCCCGTGCGCCACGGCTCACCTGGCGGGAGGCGGCGGGGCTGTACCTGGCCGGCCGGGCCCTGGCCGCCCTGCCCGACGTGGACGCCGGGGGGGCGCTGACCCGGGCGCTGACCAAGCTGGAGGCGGTGCTGCCGGTCGACCAGCTCAACCGGGTGCACGAGCTGAGCGGCCGCGTGTCGGTCGAGCTGGAGGGCGACCGGCTCGAGACGGGGCGTCTGCCGGTGCTCGTCCGGGCGGCCGACACCCGACGCCGGGTCGTGCTGGAGTACTACACCGGCTCACGGGGCGAGCTGACCCGCCGCAAGGTCGATCCGTGGATCGTGTTCCCGGCGCTCGGCCACTGGTACATGGCCGGCTACTGCCATCGGGCGGTCGCCGAACGCCTGTTCCGGCTCGATCGGGTCGTCTCGGTTGAGCCGACCGACGAGCCGTTCGAACGGCCGCCCGACTTCGATCCGTCGGCCTACGGTGACCCGCTCGGCCGAGGCTCCTTCGACGAGGGCGTCGTGTACGAGCTCGAGCTGGCTCCCGAGGCCGCCTGGGCGGCCGACTACTACCCGAACCTCGGCGTCGAGCCCCGCCCGGCCGGCCGGCTGCGGGTCCGACTGGCCAGTCGGGAGCTCGACTTCGTGGTCCGGCTCGTGCTGCGCCTGGCCCCGGACGCCGAGCCGGTGGCACCGCCCGAGCTGGTCGGTGCCGTGCGCGCGGCGGCCACGGCCGCATTGGCCGCCTACGGCCGGCACTGACGCCTCGCCGAGGCGCTCGCCGCAGCGCCGCCGATTGGATCGCACCATCGTGGGCCGCGGTAGGATGCGCGCGGCCGTTACGCTCCCGGGAGGTCGTCCTGCCCACCATCGTCGCCATCCTGCTGGGGTTGTTCTGGCTGGGCGTGCTGGTCACGGTCGCCTTCACCATCTGGCGCCTGTTCGGGAACCTGAAGTCGCTGACCGCCTCTGTGGCCGACCTGAGCGACAAGCTGGCACCGGCCCTCAAGGAGCTGGAGACCCAGAGCGCCACGGCCGCCGAGCACGCGGCCTGCCTGTCCGAGCGCGCCGCCAAGGCCGGCCGGGCGGGTGGGCGCCGGCGCCGCTGACCGCACCGGATCTCCGCCGTCCCGCCCTGCCGTCCGCCGCCGACCCTGCGGCCCGCCGCCCTGCCGTCCCCGCCTTGCCGTCCGGCGCCGCCCCTGCCGCCTTGGCGCCGCCCCTGCCGTCGCCGGGCGCCGAGCGGTACACTCGCGCCAGAGCCAGGCACGACGTCGCCCGGTCACGACCTGCAAGGAGCGTCCGCGGATGGGCACGGAATGGATCTGGGTGATCATCGTGATCGCCATCATCTTCGGGGCGAGCCGGCTTCCGCTGCTCGGCCGCAACGTCGGCGTGGGCATCAAGGAGTTCAAGAAGGGCATCGCCGAGGGCGGCAAGGACGACGCCAAAGAGCAGCCCGGCACCAGCGGGACCGGCACCGGCGACGGCGGCACGCCCAAGGCCTGAGCCGCCCCGGCGACCGCCGCATGCGCCTGCGCCGCGCCCCGCGCAACCCCGGGGCGGAGATGACGATCCTGGAGCACATCGCCGAGCTGCGGGACCGCATCGTCAAAAGCTGCATCGCCCTGGCTGTCACCACCACCGTCGCCGCGGTCTGGCTGTACAACCCGGCGCTGAAGTTCCTCACCACGTCGTACTGCCACCTGCCGGGCCAGTACCGGCCGGCGACGGCGGCCGGGTCGGACTGCAAGCTGCTGGCGCTCAGCCCGCTCGAGCCGCTCGGCATCCGGATCCGCGTGTCGCTGACCATTGGGCTGCTGCTGGCGCTGCCCTACGTCGCCTTCCAGATCTGGCGGTTCATCACCCCCGGGCTCAAGCCGAACGAGAAGCGCTACGCGATCCCGTTCGCGGCGGCGACCACGCTGCTGTTCGTGTTCGGCGTGTGGGTGGCGTTCTTCACCCTGCCCAAGGCGATCGGGTTCCTGGCCGCCAGCGGCGGCACGGAGCTGGTGACCTTCTTCCAGGCCGACAAGTACCTGCGCTTCGTGCTGTTCATGGGCCTGGCGTTCGGGCTCACGTTCGAGTTCCCGCTGGTGCTGGTGTTCCTGTCGCTGGTGGGTGCGCTATCCTCTCGGGCCATGTTCAAGGCTTGGCGGCCGGCGGTCGCGGTCATCATCGTGGTCGCGGCCGTGGTCACCCCCAGCCAGGACCCCATCAGCCTGTTCGCCATGGCGGTCCCGATGTGGGTGTTCTACTTCGGGGCGGCCGCCATCGCCAGGTACGTGATCGAGCCCTCGCGCAACCGGCGCCGGGCCCAGAGCCTCGAGAGGAGCCACGGGTAGGGTGGCGATCAAAGGCAAGACCAAGCGCAGCCAGGGCCGGCCGGTGCGCCGGCCGGCCGCCGGGCCGCGCATCCACACCGTCGAGCGCCGCCAGCCGTGGTATCAGGCGCCCGCGTTCGCGCTCACGCTGGCCGTGGTCGTCCTGCTCGCCACCGTCGCCGCGGCCGGGCTGCGCGTCCAGGAAGGCCGGGTCCGCAGCGACATCCGCCGGTTCACCGCGCTGCTGCGGCCGGCCATGACCTCGCTCAACCAGACGGTGACCGGCACCAGCGCCACCCCAGGCTTCGCCTCGGCGGCCGCCCTGGCCGACGGCCGGCTCAAACCGGCCGACCTGGCCAACCGGGCGCGGACCTGGCAGGTCCGGCTCCAGCAGGTCAAGAGCTCGGTCGACGGCATCCTGATCGGCGGCGGCCCCAGTCCCATACCGGGCGACGGGCGGGTCGCCAACAGCGTCGGCGGGCACCTGCCCATGCTCGGCAGCGTCCGTGACGCCTACGCGAGCGCCGTCCAGGCCTACGTCCAGGCCGCCCACCTGTTCCAGCTCGCCGGGCAGGCGCCGGCCAAGGGCCCGCTCGCCCAGGACCTCGTCAACCAGGCGCAGGATCAGGCCACTGCCGCGGCCACGGCCCTGGACGCCGCCGCCACCATGCTCGCCCGCCTGACCGGCGACCATCACCTGGACGTCACCGTGCGCATGCCGGGCGAGTCGCAGGCCGCCTACTCGGCGCGCTACGCCAAGGCGGCGCCGCCGACCAGCTCGGCCGGCGGCTGACGCCCCGGGCCGTGGACGCCCTGCTGCTGTGGAGCCCGGCGTCGGGCGGCGGTCGGGCCGGGCGCTTCCACGCCGCCGTGGCGGACCGGCTGCGGGCGGACGGCCTGCACGTTGCCGAGCACCGCACGGCCTCCCTGGACGACGCCCGCGACATGGCCGCCAAGGCGGCCATGACCGAGGACCTGGTGCTCGCCATGGGCGGCGACGGTCTGCTCGGCGCGGCCGCCGCCGGCGTGGCCGCG
>JBIOYL010000383.1:0-2690 GCA_044870185.1 Actinomycetes bacterium
GGGGCCCCCGGCCACGAGGCCCGCAGGGCCGGCTCAGGCCGATCCCAGCCGCTACAGCGACCGTCTCCCGCCGCTCCGATGCCTTGGTGCGGTCCCTAGTCATGGCGCACCCGCCCGAGGTGGGCGACCCGGACCAGGAACCGCAGGAACGCTGGCTGGCGCCGCCACCGTCGCCAGCGGCGGATGGCTTGGAGGCGGGCCAGTTCGGCGGTGGCGTCCCAGCCTGGGGCGTCGCGTCGGCCGGCCTGCACCACGGCGGCGATCCTGGCGTCGTCGCGTTGGGCGACCGCCTGGCGGAGGGCCAGCAGGATGCGCTGGCGGGGCAGGACGGGCAGGGCCGGTGCCCCCGCCTGCTCCGCGGCCTGGCCATCGTCGCGGGGCGCTTCCAGGGCGGGCAACGGCGCCGTCTGGTCCGGCTGCTCCGGCAGCTGCCCGTTGGGGCGCCACAGCTTCACCTGTGGCGGCGCCCCGGCAGTCCCCTCGGCCACATAGACCGGCTCGGCCGCGGTGATGGCCGCCGCCCGCAGCGCGCTGGCCGCCTCCTGCATCCCGGCGGGCACAGGGGCTTGCAGCACTTGGAGTTTGACGGCGCGGCCACCGTGGATCAGGAAGGCCTGGCCGGGCTGCAGCTGGCGGACCTGGTTGGGATCTACCCGGGGCCGGTCGGCCATGTGCACCCGCGCTTGCCCGGCTGGCCCCCACGGGTCGAGCTGCCAGGCCTGCTCCGCCACTCGCACCGTGCCAGCGAGCTGCACGAGGGCCTCGGGGTCGGGGGTCTGGTGCAGGACCAGCCCGCCGCCGATGGTGTGCAGCAGCCGCCACTGCTGCCGCTGGTCGCCGAGCCCTTCCGGGGACTGCGCGCCGAAGACGACGGGGACGCCGACGTCGCGGAGGCGTTCGGCGAGGTGGATGGCCTGCTCGGTGCCGCCCTCCACCGCGGAGAACTCATCCAGCACCAGCAGCACGTCATCCCCGACGCGGGCCTTCCGCTTGGTGGCGAAGTGGCCGAGGTCCTCCAGGACCAGCCGCACGGCGGCGTCGGCGTCGGTGCGGCTGGCGATCGTCGGGATGGTGAGCACCGCCAGGTCGACGTCCTCCAGGCCCCAACAGCCATCGGCCTGGCCGGCGAGGGATCGGAAGAAGGCCGAGTAGCGGCCGCGGACGCCGGCCAGCACGGTGGGGTCGGCGGCGAGCTGCTCCAGATCGGCCCAAGCGGTCTCGTCCCCGCGCCAGAGCTGCTGGAGCTTGCGGAGGTCGAGGCGGCGGAGGAAGTCACGGCTGCAGCGGGGTGGGCCGCTGGGGGGTGTGCAGGCCAGCTGGACGGCCAGGGTGGCCATGCGCCGGTAGTAGACCCCGCCACCCTCTGCGGCCCAGTCCTCCACGGCCAGCAGCCGGTTGGCGATCGCCATGCCGTCGCCGCGCCAGCAGGCCAGCGGCTGGGTGGGCCAGAAGCCGACGACTGCGGCGGGGTTGGCCAGCCGGTAGGCGCAGGTGACCTGCCAGGCCAGGCCGGGGTCGGTGCCCTTGCAGTCCAGGAAGACGACCCGCATGCCGGCCCGGGCGGCGATCCAGACCCTTCGTAGCAGGGTGACGGTCTTGCCAGAGCCAGGGATGCCGAGCACGGCCATGGCGAGCCGCTGCTCGCGGGTGGGGATCACGACCTCGGTGGTGCGGCTGCGTTTGCGGAGCCACGAGGAGAGGTCGCCGCCGGGGTAGGCCAGCCCCAACGCCGGAGTCCTGGTCGGATCGGTGGGTTCGTGATGCCGACGGGTGGCGCGGGCGACCTGACGGGCGGCGTGGACCTCGGCGACCAGGGCGGCGCGTTGGCTGTAGGGGCTCCACTCGGCACCGGCGGCCAGCCGCTCCCCACGCGCCACCGACAACGCGCCCGCCATGACCCCGGTGGGGATGCCGAGGGGTGCCTGGCAGGCGAGGATCGTCATTGGCCAGGTAAGCAATGGGCCGGTGCTGTAGCCGTGGGCCAGCAGCCACCACGGATGCACGTGCAGCCGCAGCAGGTCGACCAGGCCGTCGCCGGTGGCCTCCAACACCGCGACCTCGACAGCGAGCAGGGCCGCTGCGGCGAGGAAGACCGCCCACCAGGCAACCCGAACCTGCCGCACGATCGCCGAGCGGGTGACGACGTAGGCGGCCAGGGCGACCACGCTGAACGTCCACAGCACCAGGACCAGGACGAGCGTGCCGAGGCAGCTGGTGCGCCGCGCCGCCCGCGGGGAGGTCGCGGGGGCGGCGCTCACGCGGTCCCCGCATAGCTGGTCCCGGGCAGCGCGGGCAGGGGCACGACGTTCACGCGGGACCAGGGCTCGTTGCGCGCCCTGCTCGCCTGCTCCAGCACGGCCAGCCGCCGCCGCAGGCCGTCGACATGCGCCGGCGGGGTGAAGTAGGTGGTCTGGACCTCGCCCGGGTAGCGATGCTCGAACACCTGCTGCAGCTTGGCCAGGTGCTTGGGGGTCAGCTCCACCTCGATGGTGTGCAGCGGCGGGCAGGCGCCGTTGACCGCGGCGTCGGCGACCACCAGGCCGCCGTCCGGCCGCCACCAGCAGGCCCGCTGCTGGGCGCGCAGCCGGGCCAGCGCCCGCTCCACTCGATTACGACGCCGCAGGAGCCAGAGGCGCTGCGGGAGGCGACGCTCGACCTCGCGGCCATACTCTTCGCCACCGGCGTCGACG
>JBIOYL010000384.1:0-3845 GCA_044870185.1 Actinomycetes bacterium
GCACCCGCGCGCCGGTCGACCACACCGGGCGGGTCGACCTGGCCGGGCTCCAGGCCGCCCTGCAGCCGGGGGCGACCGCGCTGGTCGCCGTCATGGCGGCCAACAACGAGGTGGGCACCCTGCAGCCGGTGGCCGAGGCGGCCGAGCTCACCCATCAGGCCGGGGCGGTGCTGCTGTGCGACGCCGTGCAGGCGGCCGGCGTCCCCGGCGTGGACCTGGCCCACGACGGCCCCGACCTGGTGGCGCTGGCCGCCCACAAGCTCGGCGGCCCGACCGGCGTCGGCGCGCTGGTGGTGCGGCGCGGCGTCGGGCTGCGCCCGCTCGTGCACGGCGGGGGACAGGAGCGTGGCCTGCGCTCCGGCACGCTGCCGGTGGCCGCGATCGTGGGCTTCGGGGCGGCGGCGGTGGCCGCGGCCGCCGAGCGGCCGGCCGCCGCCGCCCGGCTGGCCCGGCTGCGCGAGCGGCTGCTGGCCGGCCTGGCCGCCGCCGAGCCCGGCCTGGAGACCAACGGCGACCCCGGGTGCGGGCTGCCGGGGCTGGCCTCGGTGCGCTTCCCCGGGCGGCGCTCGGAGGACCTGCTGTTGCTGCTCGACCGTGAGGGGGTGGCCTGCTCGGCCGGGTCGGCGTGCGCGAGCGGCGCGGTGACCGCCTCCCACGTGCTGCTCGCCCTCGGCCGGACCCCGGCCGAGGCGCGCGAGACGGTGCGCTTCTCGCTCGGGCACGGCTCGACCGAGGCCGACGTGGACGCCGCCGTGGCCGCCGTGGCCAGGGCGCTGGCCGTGCTCGCCCCCGCCGCCACAGGTGGCCCCGCCACAGGTGGCCCATGAGCCGCGCGCGGGTGCTGGTCGCCATGAGCGGCGGGGTGGACTCCTCGGTCGCGGCCGCCCTGCTGGTCGAGCAGGGCCACGACGTCACCGGCGTGCACCTCAAGCTCGCCGACACGCCGCCCGACGAGCAGGTCCAGGGCAAGGGCTGCTGCACCCTGGCCGACGCCGCCGACGCCCGGCGGGTCGCCGACCGCCTCGGCATCCCGTTCTACGTCTGGGACATGGCCGAGGCGTTCCAGCAGGCGGTGGTCGCCGACTTCCTCGCCGAGTACGCGGCCGGGCGCACGCCCAACCCGTGCGCCCGCTGCAACGAGCGCGTCAAGGTCGTGGGTCTGCTGGCCCGCGCCCGCGCGCTCGGCTTCGACGCGCTGGCCACCGGCCACTACGCGCGCGTCGAGGGCGGCCGGCTGTACCGGGGGGCCGACCGGGCCAAAGACCAGTCGTACGTGCTGTACATGCTCGGCCCGGCCGAGCTGGCCCACCTGCGCCTGCCGCTGGGCGCGCTGACCAAGCCGGAGGTGCGCGCCATCGCCGCCCGGCTGGGCCTGCGCACCGCGGCCAAGCCCGAGTCCTACGACGTCTGCTTCGTCCCCGACGGCGAGGTCGCCGGCTGGCTGGAGCGCCGGCTCGGCCGCCGGCCCGGCGAGCTGGTCGACGCGGCTGGCCGCGTGCTCGGCGTCCACGCGGGCGCCTACCGCTACACGGTCGGCCAGCGCCGCGGCCTCGGCATCGCCGCGCCGACGCCCCGCTACGTGCTGCGCATCGAGCCGGCCGCCAACCGCGTGGTGGTCGGCGAGCGGGCCGAGCTGGCCATCCGCACGGTCGAGCTGGCCGCCACCAGCGCCACCGACGGCGCCGGCCTGCGCGCCGGCCCCGCCGCGGTCCAGCTGCGCGCGCACGGCGCCGAGGTCGGCTGCCAGGTCGTGGCCCTGGCGGGCGGCCGCGCCCGCCTGGAGCTCGCCCAGGCGGTCGACGCGGTCGCCCCCGGCCAGGCCGGCGTGCTCTACGACGGCGACCGCGTGCTCGGCGGCGGGACGGTCGCGGCGACCGGACCGTGAGCGGTGCACCGGTGAGCCTCCGACGGAGCGTCCGGCGGGTGGCCCTGGCCGCGGCCACCGCCGCGGCCTACGCGCTGGTGGTCCGCCCGCGGCTGCTGCGCTGGGGGGCGACCGTCGAGGAGGCCCGCCGGCGGCTGCCCGGCGACGACGTGATCGAGCGCCCGCGCTACCAGGTCACGCACGCGGTGACGGTCCACGCGCCCGCGGCGGACGTGTGGCGCTGGCTGGTCCAGATCGGGCAGGGCCGGGGCGGCTTCTACAGCTACGACTGGCTCATGAACCTGTTCGGCGCCGAGATGCGCAGCGCCGACCGGGTCGTCCCCGAGCTCCAGCAGCTCGCGGTCGGCGACACGGTGCGGATGGTGCCGGAGGACTACGTCGTGCCCCTGCACCTGGTGGTCGCCGAGGTCGAGCCCGAGCGGGCGCTGGTCCTGCGCGCCCCCGGCGACCCCGCCGAGGCGTGGAAGGCCGGCGTGCCCTACGGCACCTGGACGTTCGTGCTCGACCCGATCGACGAGCGCACCACGCGGCTGCTCGACCGCTGGCGCCACGACTTCGACCCCACGCCGGCGAACCTGGTCCTGAACAAGTACGGGCTGGAGCCGGTCCACTTCGTGATGGACCGCAAGCTGCTGCTGACCATCAAGCACCGGGCCGAGCAGGCGGCGAGGGCGGCGGCGGCCCCGCGCCAGGTCGCCTCGTAGCCGTCAGGCCGCCGCCCCCCTCGGCCACCCGCAGGCCGCCGCGATCCGCTGAGCCTGGCGACACTGCGCACGGCGACGGCGCGAGCAATAACGAGCTTGCTTCGGGTTCCCATCTCGCCCTGCCGATCTGAGCGATGGAGTAGGGATGGTGTCGGCTCAGGGGATCGCGTTCATCGTCTGCGCGTCCCTGCTCATCCTGCTGACGGTGCTCGCAATCGTGAGGATCGGCCTGCTACGGCTCGAGAGCCCGCTTGGCATCATGCGCGATAGCCTGCCCATGGGCGCGGCGGCGCCGACCTGGCGCCTGCCCGACCTCGCAGGCCACGCGCGGGCAACACCGGCAGGCAAGTGGCAACTGCTCGTCTTTGCCGACCACTCTCTGCGCGAGTTTCCCGAGCTTGTCGAAGGGATCAAGGAGCTTTGCGAGCACCAGCCTGGGCTTGAGGCGCTCATGCTCCCCAGCAGGCATCCCGATCTTGCCGCGCAGACGGCCGCGGCCATGGGGCTCGATATCCCCGTCGTTCCCGTCGATCGCGACTTCTACTGGCGCCACAACGTGCGGGTCATGCCCTTCTTCCTCGTCCTGGATCCCGACGGGGTCGTGCGTTCGGGAGGGCTCGCGGACCACCAGGAGGGGTTCTCGATCATCTGGCGGCTGAGCAAGCTGCCGCCTCGGCGTGGCCAGCGGACCGTGGACTTGGTCGCAGGCGGCCAGGGGGAGGACGGCACATGACGCTCGCCGTCATCAGCGGCCGGATGCTGGTCGCTGTCGTCCTGATTGCGGCCGGCACCGCGAAGCTGGCCGATCTCCGCAGCTTCGGGCCACGCTCGCCGGGCTTGGGCTGCCGTTTCCTCAGGTCCTCCCGCCGCTCATCGCCGGCTCGGAGCTAGGGGCGGGCGTGGTGAGCCTCACCTCGGCGTGGCCGCGCGCAACCGACGTGGCCGTGGTCGTCCTCACGCTGGCATTCGCAGGCGTGGCGGGTTTCGCGATGAGGAGGACCCCCAGCCTCAGGTGCCGGTGCTTCGGCGCGCTGAGCAACGCGCGGTTCGGGAGGGGCGCGCTCGTCCGCAGCCTGGCCCTGGCCGCGATCGCCGTTGCCGTCTTGCTCGCCAATCTCCACCGGAACACACAAGCGGCATGGTCGGCGCTGCCACTTGTCGTACTGCTCAGCTCGGTCCTTGCGTTTGCCGTGGCGACCGGGCAGGCGGCGCGGGCGATCGAGGTGGCTCAGTAGGGAGAGGCGGCATGATCGAGG
>JBIOYL010000385.1:0-3316 GCA_044870185.1 Actinomycetes bacterium
GCGATCTGGGCGAGGACGCCGGCGCCTTCGACATCGACGGCGTGGCCCGGGTCATCACCGCCAAGCTGGTGCGCCGCCACCCGCACGTCTTCGGCCAGCTCGCGGTCTCCTCGGCCGACGAGGTGGTGCGCAACTGGGCGGCGATCAAGCGTGAGGAGGAGGGGCGGACCGACCCGCTGGCCGGCATCCCCGCGGCCCTGCCCGCGCTGCAGCTCGCCGCCAAGCTGCAGAAGCGGGCGGCCGACGGCGGGTTCGCCTGGCCGACCCGCGCCGGGCCGGCCGCCAAGGTGCGCGAGGAGCTCGCGGAGGTCCTGGCCGCATCCGAGGCCGAGGAGCTGGAGTGGGAGGTCGGCGACCTGCTGTTTGCGGCCGTGGCGCTGGCCAGGTCCGTCGGCGTCGAGCCGGAGGCCGCGCTGCGGCGCACCGCGCGTCGGTTCCAGGCCCGCTACGCGGGCGCCCGCGGCCGGGCCGAGGCGGACGGCCTCGACCCGGCCGGCCTGACCCTCGAGCAGTGGCTCGCCTACTGGAAGGCGGCCAAGCACGACCGGCCCGCCGCCGCCGAGCAGCCCCCCGTCGCCGACCCGGACGCCGGCTGGGACCCGGACGCCGGCTGGGACCCGTACCTCGGCTCGGACCTCGCCAGCTCGGGTCCGGACGCCGGCTCGGACCCGCACGCCAGCTCGGACCCGGATCTCAGCTCGGGGGAGTAGGCCGCTCGCCGTTTCCGGATCGGTGAGCG
This sequence comes from Actinomycetes bacterium, assembly GCA_044870185.1. Lineage (GTDB taxonomy): Bacteria > Actinomycetota > CALGFH01 > CALGFH01 > CALGFH01 > JBIOYL01. The sequence continues at coordinate 740 of JBIOYL010000385.1, forward strand.
TTTGTGAGCACTCGCCGACCGGTACCCCTGCTCGGGGTTCCTCCCCCTCCAACGGAGGGCTCGGTTCTGGCGTCACCGGCCCCCGCCACCTTGCGGTGGTCTTCCAGGGCCTCGCACGCCCACACGGGTGTGTGAGCCTGCCCGCCGTGGTCACCCACGAACGGCGCCGGGGCGGCAACTCCACCCCGCTGGGCATCCCGGTCAGCGACCGGCCCGGCCCAGTCACGGAGGTTCAACGCCGCATTGGCATTGCGGTCCACCCGCGCCCCACACTTCGGGCACGCCCACACCCGCTGGCCGAGCTTGAGGTCGGCCAGGTAGCCGCCGCAACCATGATGGGTCTTGGAGGAGGCGAACCAGCGGTCGGCCACCAGCAGCCGCCCGCCTGCCGCTGAGCACTTGTAGGCCAGCAGCGGGCGGACCTTGCCGATCCCGGCCTGGTAGACACTGCGGCGAAACGCCCGCCGACCCATGCCGCGGCCCATCGCGGCCACGTCGAGATCCTCCACGACAACGGTGCCGTAACGGCGGGACAGCCTGGTGGTGAGGGTGTGGAGCTGGTTGGTGCGCAGGTTGGCCGCCCGCCGGTCCAGCGCCGCCCGCTTGGCTTTCGCGCGGCGGTAGCCATGGGAGCCAACGGTGCGGCGGGCAAGCTGCCGGGCGACCCGGCGCTGCTCTTGTTGGACCTGCCTCCAGGGGGCAGGATGGGCGATGCGCTGGATGGTGTCGTCGTGGTGGGCGATGACTGCCCACTCGACGCCGATGCCAAGGTCGATCCCGCAGCGGGCGTCTGGCTCGCTCGGCCGACCAGGCTGGTGGGCGACCAGCGCCTGGGCCGAGACGAACAGCCGGCCGCCGTGCTCGCTCAAGGTCATCGACAGCACCCGCGCCCGGCCCTTGGCGACCAGCCGCGCGAGCCGTCGGGTGCTCTCCTTGGAGCGCAGGCGCCCGATGACCGGCAAGGTGATGTGGCGGCGGTCGGCCTCCAGGCGCAGCGCGCCGGTGGTGAAGCGGACCCGGCCGCGGTCCCGGTGGCGGGCCTTGAAGCGGGGGAACCCGACCCGCGCTCCGGCGCGGCGGCCATCCTTGGCGTCCTTCCAGTTCCGCAACGCCTGCGTCAGGTCGGCGATGCCGGTGGCATAGACCTCCTTGGAGGCACACCGCCACCAGGGCGCCGCCTGCTGCTTGGCCTGGTTCCAGCGCTTACGGAGCTGGTAGAAGTCCCACGCCAGCAGCGAGACCGCCGGGTCCGTCTTGCGGGCCTCAAGGTTGGCCTTGACCTCGGCGAGCGCCCAGTTGTAGGCAAACCGGCGCCCGCCGAAGCTCTGCGCGATCCGTCCGCGCTGCTCCGGGGTGGTCGGCTCGACCTCGAACCGGAAGCCCCGCGCGATGAAGCCGTCGGGGATGGCAAACCGGCGACGGGCGCCCATCAGCACCGCCCGCCGCCGGTCGCGCCGCCACTGGCGCGGCGGCCCGGCTGCTTGGCACACGTCAACGCCCGTAGCGCCCGGTTGCGCGCCCCGCGGCGCCCGTACAGCCGGGCGCAGAAGCTGGTCAGCACCTCGACCATGTCCCGCACCAGGTCATCGGTGGTCTCCGCAGGATCGACCACCACCAGCCGGCGCCCCTGCGCCGACAGTGCCGCCTCCAGGTGCTCGACCCCGAACCGGGCCAGCCGGTCCCGGTGCTCCACCACGATCATGGTGACTGCGGGATCGGCGAGCAGCCGCCGCAGCCTCGGCCGCCGGCCGTTCACGCCCGAGCCGACCTCCGTGACCACCTCGGCCATCACCATGCCCTGGCCGGCCGCCCACGCAGCCAGCCGGGCGACCTGCCGGTCCAGGTCAGCCCGCTGGTCGTGGACGGAGACCCGCGCGTACAGTACCGCACCCCGCCCGGTGCCCCGTCGCTTGCGGGCTCCTCGACCAGGATCGTGCCCGACGGCAGGCGGCGAGCTGGGACTGGCATCCGGCCCTGGCGGAACCAGCGGTAGGCGGTCTGGGGATGCACGGCGTTGGCGCGTGCCCATGCGGCCAGCTTCATGCGGGCGATACTAACACACACGTTCGATCATGGATGCTCACATCGACGTGAACGGTTCGGGACCCTCGCCCGGTTCGCCGGGTCCGGGCGTTCCTGGGCGGCGTTCCTGGCCCGGCTTGGGCCCGGCCGGCCCCGCACCGGGCGGTGGCGGGCCGCCCTCGCCCGGGACCGGTCTTTCGACCGGGGCTGGTCGTCCCGGCCCCTGCGCGGGGGCTGGCGGGGCCTGCCCCGCACCGGGCGGTGGGGTGCCCTGGCCGGGCTGCTCCGAGCCCGGTGGCGGCGGGGATGCCCCCGGCTGGGGAGCGCCCCCCGGAGAGGTGGGCTGCCAGCCGCCCGTCGGAGGCGGGTAGCCGGGCTGCCAGCCGCCCGGTGGCTGGGGCTGGGGCGGGTAGCCGGGCTGCTGCCAGCCACCCAGGGGCTGGGGCGGGTAGCCGGGCGGCTGCCAGCCGCCCTGGTAGCCGCCCGCGGGCTGCGCCCGCTGCCGCCGGGTGGAGCGCACCACGAGCACGATGATCGCGACGACGACGGCCAGGA
>JBIOYL010000386.1:0-2178 GCA_044870185.1 Actinomycetes bacterium
GGGCCCTTCACCGCCACCATCAGCTACCAGCTGGCGCCGACGGGCGACGGGACCCGGCTCACCAACGCCGTCGATCTCGCGCCCTCCTCGGGCGCGTTGCGGCTGCTCGCTCCCCTGGCCACCTCCAGGGTCAAGACGGCGGTGGCGGCCAACCTCGAGGCGCTCAAGCGGATCCTGGAAACGGGGGCAAGGAGCTAGAGCGCCGGTCGGGTATTCAGGCGGCCTGTAGTTGAGCGACTGGCTGGCGGGCGAGGATGTGGAGGTTGTGGACCACCGCGACCCGGCGCAGGTCGAACAGGTTCTTGCGGACACCCAGGTAGCGGGCACGACGGCCCTGCCAGTGGCCGATATGGGCCAGGGCGTGCTCGACCTGGACCCGCTCGCGGAGCTTGGCCCTGCCCTGGGTGGTGAGCTGCCGGGCGCGCAGCTCGACCAGCAGCTGCTCATCGGGGTGGATCTGCACGCTGCGCCCTCGGGTGCTGGTGGTGCACTGGTCGCGCAGCGGGCAGGCGGCGCAGACCTCGGCGGGGAACTGCACCCTGCCGCCCAGCGCAAACGGCATCGCCACCCCTGCGGGACAGGTCAGCTCGCCGCGGTCGAAGTCCAGCCCAAAGGCGGTCTTGGTGAACCTGGGTCCGTTACGTACCGGGAAGGTCTTGCAGAAGACCTGCAGGTCCTGGCCGCGGTCGCGGACCAGCGTGCTGGCCAGGTAGGCCCGGTCGATGTGCAGCTCGGCCAGGATGGTGCGCTGGGCGGCCAGGTCGGCGGCGATCTGGTCGGTGACGCTGGCCTCGGGGAGGTTGGCGGGGGTGACGCCGACCGCCGGGACCAGGCCGGAGTCCAGGTCGCGCAGCACATGCCGCTTGTAGCCGTCCACCCGGACGCTCTTGGTCTTGCGGCCGTGGCGCATCTGCGGGTCCTCGACGCTGATCCGCCGATCCTTTGCCACGCCCTGGCGGATGCTTGAGGTCCCGTCCTCACCGCGGTCAACGTCCTGTTCGCAAACCTGCCGAGCCACCGCAAGCGCTGCGGCCGCCTGGGCCGGGGCTCCAGCGGCAGCCAGCTCGGCACCAGCCAGGAACCCCTCCACCGCATCCAAGGCCTCTACCACCACGACCAGGGCGTGCTGGCGCGCGGCCGGATCGTCCCAGTCACAGTCCAACGCCGCTTTCAGGCTCGATCCGCCAAGCACCGGTGCGCCCACCTCGGCCGCCAGCTCCGCCACGGCCGCCAGCCCCCGCCCCTGCTGGCGCGCCACCACACCCAAGGCCTTGCGCAGGGCGTGACCCATCAAGTTGTAGGTGTCCTCAACCCGACCCGCCCCCCACAAGGGGCTGGAGTCCAACGCCGCCCGCAGCGGCCCCGCGCCGAACCCGCCGGTCTTGCGGGCCAGCGCCACCGTCTGCTCCACCAGCCGCCGATCCAGCTCACAGGCGATCAGCCGGACGCGGAAGCCGACCAGGGTCGCCTTGCCGAACGGTGCCTGCTCGGCGTCCCAACAGTCCAGCACCAGTTGCCAGCGCCGATCCATCACCGTCGCCTCCAGCACCTCGTCGTCGCTGGCACCGGTGTAGGCCTGCAAGATCGTGGCCAGCGCCAGCTGCGCGGGCGGCACCGGTGGGTGGCCACGCGGGCTGTCCTGGTAGGCCGCGGCCAGCTCGGCCTGGAAGCCATCATCCAGCAGTTGGTGGCGATGCTCGCGTAGCCACACAAACAGCTTGGCGCGTCGGACCCGTCTGACCACGGCCTGCTCGGCCGGCGACAGGGCGACCGGGGGACGCCACACAGGTGGGCGCATCGGCTGCCAGGCTCCTTCGGATCAGGCGGAGACACCGAATGCGCCCCGCGATACGCGCAACCTACCAATACCCGACCGGCGCTCTAGCCGCCCGCTTCCCGCCTTCGGGAACGCGACCCTTCGCCCGCCGCCGACCAAGGGCGCCTGATCGACCACGCCTACATCATCGGACCCTACCGGCGGCGGCGAGCTAACCTCGACGGCGGTGCGGCCGGTCGCCGAGCCCACCTGGATCCACACGCCCGACTGGGACACCATCGACCTCCACGCCAGGCGTCTGCGTCGCAGCCCGACGTGCTGGCCACGACCGCCCCCGGGTCACTCACTCGTCGATCGCCACACGCGCCGCCGTGGCGGCCGCCCGCGGGGTCGCCGGCCAC
>JBIOYL010000387.1:0-3437 GCA_044870185.1 Actinomycetes bacterium
CGGCCCTGGCCGGTGGGCGCCGGGCGGCCCTGGCCGGTGGGCGCCGGGTGGCCCGGGGCGGCCACCGAGTCCGGCGGGGCCGGGGCACCCGACCCGGGTGCCCGCACCCCTGGGCCGGCGGGTGGCCGATAGGGCTTGCGCTTGTGCGACCAGGCCGGCGCATCGCCCCCGTCGGCGGCGGGCGGATGGTTCCCCGGCCGGCCGTCGGAGAGCCGCCGCTCAAGCTCTGACCAGGGAATCGGAGGATTGCTCCAGCCCATGCGCGGACGCTATCGAACACATATTCGAGTGTCCAGAAGCCTGCCCGATGTTGTGGATACGCCCGGTACGGCGGCGCCGCCGGCGCTGGCGTTGCGCCGGGCGCTCAGGTCCGGACGTGCACCGGCCAGACCCCGAAGGCGATGAACCGGGCAGGCAGGTTGCCGAGCAACGGGATGCGGCCGAACGCCTGCACGATCCGGGGCGGCACGGCCGGGACGTCCTGCCGGCGCAGGATCGGGGTCATCGCCCGCTGCGCGAGAGCCTGGAAGGTCTGCACGATGCGGGTCGGCCACTGGCGGTGGTGCTGCACCTCGGCCAGGTGGCCAGTGGTGAGTCGGCCCTCGCGCAGCGGCACGGCCAGCACGTTGGCGGCCACCACGGCGTCCTGGACGGCGAGGTTGATGCCCACCCCTGCGACCGGTGACATGGCATGCGCCGCATCGCCGATGCACAGCAGCCCCGGCCGCCACCAGCGCCGCAGCCGGTTGGCCCGCACCACCAGCAGCTTGACCTGCTCCCAGTCTTGCAGCTCCTCCAGCCGGTCGGCGAACTCGGGCGCCACCGCGGCGACGGAGCGGCGGAAGGCCGCCAGCCCGGCGGCACGGACCCGGTCGGCGGTGCCCTTGGGGATGGCCGAGCCGACCTGCCAGTAGTCGTTGCGGTTGATGAAGATGAGGAAGTGCCCCCTGCCCACCCGGCCGACGATTCCCTCGGGATCGCCAGGGCGGCGCGACAGCCGAAACCACAGCACGTCCACGGGCGGGGAGGTCTCCACCGGCACCAGCCCGGCCCGCTCGCGCAGCACCGAGGTGCGTCCGTCGGCGGCCACCACCAGGTCGGCCCGGACCTCGTGCCAACCGTCGGCGGCCCGGTAGCGCAGCCCGCGCACCACTCCGTCCTGTTCGATCAGCTCACGAGCCTCGGCGTTCATCACCAGCCGGAAGCCGGCGTGGCGCTTGGCCTCGCCGGTGAGGAAGTCGAGAAAGTCCCACTGCGGCATGACCGCGATGTAGGGCCAGCGGGTGGACAGACGGCCAAAATCGACCAGGGTGACCGGTCCGGCGGCGGTCGGGACCTGCAGTCGCGGCACCTTGCTGTGTGGCCGCTCCAGCAGCCGGTCGGCCAGCCCCAGCTCGTCCATGATCGCCAGGGTCGAGGGGTGCAGCGTGTCCCCCCGGAAGTCGCGTAGGAAGTCCCCGTGCTTCTCCAGCACCAGCACGTCGATGCGCTTGCGGGCCAGCAGCAGCCCCAGCATCGCGCCGGCTGGCCCGCATCCCGCGATGCAGCACTGCACCTGCTCCACCACCTGGGTGGCCTTGCCGCGCTGCGGTGCGGGCATCGGCGTCATCTCAGCGCCCCGACGATATTTCAACACTCGTTGAATACCCTACGCCCCGAGGCGACCCGGCGGCAACTGCCACAGGTGGGCCCGGCGCTACGCGTGCTCGGCCTCGGGCTGGGTCGCGCCGATCACGATGTCGGCGGCCTGCTCGGCGGCGCGCTCGCTGTCGGCCGCGGCCTTGCGCACGCCGGTGGTGGCCGCCCGAACCTGCCGGCGGGCGGTGCGGAGCTGGGTGGTTGCCTCGCGCGTGGTGGGACTGCCCGTGATCGACTCGACCAGCTCACGGCCGCGCCGAGCCAGGTCCTCGAACTCCTGCCCCGCCTGGCCGCGCAGGTTGCGGGCGTTGACGATGCTCTGGTCGCGGATGGCCCGCATGGCCTCGGGGGCCTGCTTGGGCAGCGCCAGCAGGCGCTTCGGGGCTTCCACGCGGACGCGGTCGACCGAGCGGTCGACCGAGCGCAGCAGCTCGATCGCCTTCTGGCTGGCACCAAGGCTCGCGTAGGCGGAGTCCACGAAGAGCCCGCGCAGGTTGCGCTGGGTCTCCCTGGCCGCTTCGGTGGTCATCTCGGCGGCGACGGCGACTCGATCGCGCGCCTGGGCGGCCTGGGCGCGGTCCTCGCCGTGGGCCGGCGCGGCCCGGCGGGGACGGGGGCTGGTCCGTTTCGGCGTGGTCGTCCGGTTCCCCTTGCCGGTCCTGCTTCTGCTGGTGTCGGTGGCCATGGGAGCCGCTCCTTGTTGGCTGATAGTTGCCGTGGCGGCGACAAGCGACCATGCTATCTGCCGTGGTGCTAAGTTAAACTTTTGCAAGCGGTCTGTCAATCCCTGGGCGACTGCCGGGCTGCTGCCGGTTCCGTCCCGAGCGTCCGGTTCGCGGGCGCTTGCGGTCCGGCAGCCCGGCGACGGCGCCGCCCGAGACGGCCCGAGCTCAGGCGAACGTGCGCAGCCCGTGGCGGGCCAGTGCGTCGGCGAACCGGCCCGGCTCGCGGAGGACGCCAGGTGGCCGTGGAGGCGGCCGCCCGGCGTAGGGCTCGGCATCGAAGCGTCCCTCGCCGCCGGACGGGTCCGGGCGGCGAGGCATCGCCGAGGTTGACCACCAGGCGCCCACCCGGCCGCAGCACACGGGCCAGCCCGGTCACGGCGGCGCGCCAGTCGGCCACGTGCTGCACGACGTTGGTCGCGAGCACGCCGCCGACCGCGCCGTCGCGAAGCGGCAGGCGGGCGAGGTCCGCCTGGACCAGCCCGACCAGCAGCTCGTGCCCGGGCCGGGTCTGCAGGGCGCGCAGCATCGCCTCCGAGAGGTCGACGCCGACGACGCGCACGCCGGCCCGGACGAGCGGCGGCGGCGGCATGGTGGCGCTGCCGATGCCGCGTCGAGCACCAGCCACCGCCGAGCGCCTCGACCAGCACGGCGGTCAGCTCCCGGGCCGCCTCGGGCGACAGCCGCCGCATCCGGTCGTACGCGGCCACCGCCCCAGCCCGACCGGCACCGGGCCGACCGCCCCCGGGGGCCGACCTCAGGATGCACCGGCTGTCCCCGATGCTGCGGTCGTGACGGGGACGGGGCTTCCTGCCGCCCACGGACACGCCGGGCATGCCGGCGGCTCTTGGCGGCGTTCCCGCACAGCTCCATGCTGCACCAGCGCCGGTTGTGGTTCTTGGTGGTGTCGAGGAACAGCCAGCCGCAGCCGCCGAGATCGCACACCCCGACGTGGGCGAGGTCACCACTGGTGAGCAGGTCCGCCGCCGAGTCGGCAATGGGCCAACAGGCGCGCTGCAGCGTGGTCTCGGCGGGCCAGTCCCACCGATAGCGCAGCCCGTCGGCCACGAGCACGGC
>JBIOYL010000388.1:0-2837 GCA_044870185.1 Actinomycetes bacterium
GTGGCCACCTGCGACGTCCGGCCGGGGCGGCGGCCACGCGGGCCCGCGCTGCTCGACCTGGTGGAGCGGCACCGGCCGCCCGGCACCGAGCCGAGCGGCGCCCGGACCGGTCCGCCCGGCGCCGCGACCGGCCCGCCCGGTCGTCAGGACGGCCCGGCGGGGGAGACGAAAGGAGCGTCCGCATGAGCGCGGTGCCGCTGCCGACCCCCACATTCGGAGGCGGCTACGACGGTGAGGCCAGACCCCGGATGGGGTTCTTCACCGACACGAGCATCTGCATCGGCTGCAAGGCCTGCGAGGTCGCCTGCAAGGAGTGGAACCTGGTCCCTCCCGACGGCCCCCTGTCGCTTACGGGCGACTCGTTCGACAACACGGCCCGGCTCGGGGCGAACGCCTGGCGCCACGTCGCGTTCATCGAGCAGGAGCGGCCGGTGCGGCTGCCCGATCCGAGCTGGGAGCCAGGCCCGCGCCCCCAGTACCCCCAGCTCGGCCCCACCGCCGCCGGGGCCGAGGGCCTGGCCGAGGACTTGGCCGAGGCGGTCTCGCTCGGCCAGGCCCGCGACGGCATGCGCTGGCTCATGGCCTCCGATGTCTGCAAGCACTGCACGTCGGCCGCGTGCATGCAGGTGTGCCCGACCGGGGCGATCTTCCGCACCGAGTTCGGCACCGTGGTGGTCCAGGCGGACGTGTGCAACGGCTGCGGCTACTGCGTGCCGGCCTGCCCGTTCGGGGTGATCGACCGTCGCGAGGAGGACGGCCGGGCGTTCAAGTGCACGCTCTGCTACGACCGGTTGAAGGACGGCATGGAACCGGCCTGCGCGCACGCCTGCCCGACCCAGTCGATCCAGTACGGCCCGCTCGACGAGCTGCGGGCCCGGGCCGACGAGCGCCTGCGGCGACTGCAGGCGGCGGGGGTCGCCGAGGCCCGCCTGTACCTGCGCGACGAGGACGACGGCATCGGCGGCGCCGGCGCGTTCTTCCTCCTGCTCGACGAGCCCGAGGTCTACGGCTTCCCACCCGACCCGTCCTCGGCCACCCGCGACCTGCCCAAGCTGTGGCGGGCGGCCGCCTTGGCCGCCGGCGCCCTGGTCGCCGGGCTGGCCGCCGCGTTCGCCGGAGGCAGGCGATGACGGGCGAGAGCCAGGGGCCGGCCGCCGGCCGCCGGGACGGCCGGGACGGCCACGATGAGCGACCGGGGCTATCCATGGTCCCAAGGGCCGAGTTCCGTTCCTACTACGGCCGGCAGATCCTCAAGACGCCGGTGTGGACCGACGAGATCCCTCTCTACTACTTCACCGGCGGGCTGGCCGGCGCGTCGGCGAGCCTGGCCCTGGCCGCTCGGCTGGCCGGCAACGACCGGCTTGCGCGCAGCGCCCTGGAGGCCGCCGCGGCCGGCGTCTCGGTCAGCCTGCCGCTGCTCGTCGACGACCTGGGCCGCCCGGAGCGCTTTGCCAACATGCTGCGGGTGTTCCGGCCGACCTCGCCGATGAGCATGGGCTCCTGGCTGCTGGCCGGCCTTGGGCCCGCCGCCGTGGGCGCGGCCGTCGCCGACCGGCTCGGCATCTTCCCGCGCCTGCGGCGGGCCGCCGAGGTGGTGGCCGGCGTGCTCGGCCCCCCGCTGGCGACCTACACGGGCGTGCTGGTCGCCGACACCGCCATCCCCGTCTGGCACGAGGCCGGCAGGGAGCTGCCGCTGCTGTTCGGGAGCAGCGCGGCCGCCTCGGCCGGCGGCGCGGCCGCACTGCTTACGCCGGTGGCCGAGGCCGGCCCGGCCCGGCGCCTGGCCGTCGGCGGCGTGCTGGTCCTGACCGGCTCCGCCTGCCAGCGGCTGGCCGTGCACAAGGCCGGCCTGGAGTCGGCCCGCGACCCGAAGTACGTCGTCCGGCCCCAGCGCGAGCGTCTGGCCGCTACCACCGCACCACCTGGCCGGTGAAGCCGGCCTCGGGCTGAGGCGGTGTGCTCGACGGCACCGCGCCCTGGTGGCGTACGGCACAGCCTGCCGCATGCGCAGGGTCCACGCTTGTGCTGGCTGCTCTTCCTCGAAGCACGGAAGGGGCGAGATTCCCATGGGAGACAAGCAGGCACCCAGCGGGGCGGCTGGGAGCGAGGAGCACAAGATCATCCGCTCGCAGCTTCGCTTCAGCGCGACGCTCATCCTGGGCGGCGCCGTGGCGGTGATCGCGTTCAAGCTGACGGGGGTGCTGGACGGCAACAACGCGACCGCCGCCTTCGGTCTCGCCACCGCCATCATCGGCGCCGGCGCCGCCATGCTGCCCACCGGCGCGGCCGCCGGGGCGAGCGCCCGCATCCTGCGGGCCCTGCCGGACAACGGTGCGGGCAACGCGGACACCCCGGCGCGGCTGGTCGACACCGCCGACGGGGCCAACGGCTCGTCCCCGACCGGGCGGGCCAAGGAGACGGCGAGGACGGCGAGCTCACCCGACGGCAGCAGTCGGTAGCTGGCACGGCCCGCACAGCGGCCGTGCCGGACTGATGGGCGAGCCCTTCGCACGCCCGAAGGCCTCCACGACGGACGCAGGACGGCCCGGGGGCGGCGATCCCTGGGGGAACGCGGCGACGGCCAAACCGTGCGTCGTCAGGTGTCGTGATGCCGTGATGCGTGACGGTGGCGCGGAGCTGCCGGGCGCCCTCGATGTAGGGCTCGACGTTGGTGATGCGGACCAGCTCCACCGCGTCGACGGGGAAGTCTCGAGCCTGCAGGGTCACCAGCAGCTCCTCGAGCTGGCCGTGGGCGACCCAGCGGCTGCCCTCCGCGAGCCAGTCGAACGCGACCGGCTGGCCGTCGACCCGCAGGGTGCGCTGCTGCCACACCGCAG
>JBIOYL010000389.1:0-14160 GCA_044870185.1 Actinomycetes bacterium
GGGGCCAGCCCGGCCGCGGCGAAGGCGCCGGCGCCGAGCTCGACCGCGAAGCGGTACGGCCCGCCGGGCGCGTACTCGGGGCAGGGGTCGGCCGCACAGGGTGCCATCTCGCGGACCGCGACCACCCGCCCGTCGGCGGCCACGAAGGCGATCGACAGGGGGATGCGGGTGCCCTTCATCCAGAAGGCGGCCCGCACGTCGGCCGGGAACAGGAACGCCATGCCGGTCCCGCGGGGCAGCGCCGCGCGGCCCGCGAGGCCACGCTCGCGCTCGGCCGGCGTGGCGGCCACCTCGAGCCGGACCCGGACCGGCGCCCGGCCGCGGGGCTCGAGCAGGTAGTCGGCCACCGGCAGGGCACGCGGCCGGGCGGCGGGGACCAGGCCACCGCCGGTCCGGCCCCGGCCGAGCAGGCCGAGCGCGAGCGCGACGCCGGCGGCGACGACCACGCCGGCCAACGCCAGCGCGACCGGCGTGCGGACCCGCGGCTGCATGCCCCCAGGGTAGGGCGCAGCCGGGAGCTCCGGGAGCCGCGTCACCGCGCGGCGGTGACGTACGGCACTGCGCCGGGGCCGCCCGCCTGCGAGCATGCCCTCGCCGGGCACGCCGCCATGGGAGAGCAGCTCGAGGCAGAGGAGGACCGGTCGGGAGCGGCAGGCCTCGGCGACGAATTCGGCAGGCCCGGCGGTCGGCGCCGGCGCCCCGGCGCTTCGGAGGATGCGCATGCAACGGACCCAACTGATCGAGCTCGGCGAGCACGGCACCAAGGGCACCGGGTGGCTGCCCGACCCGCCCGACGTGCGCGACTACACCAAGGAACACGCCGACGTCGCCCCCATGCTGGCCAAGCTGGACGTGGCCAGGGCCGACTACGCCGCGCTGCCGGCCGCCGTCGACCTGCGCCAGTGGTGCTCGCCCATCGAGGACCAGGGCCAGCTCGGCTCGTGCACGGCCAACGCCGGCTGCGGCATGGTCGAGTACTTCGAGCGGCGCGCGTTCGGCAAGTACCTCGACGCCTCGCGGCTGTTCCTGTACAAGGCGACCCGCGAGCTGCTCGGCTGGACCGGGGACACCGGGGCCTTCCTGCGCACGACCATCGGGGCGATGGCGCTGTTCGGCACCTGCCCCGAGCGCTACTGGGCCTACGACATCGCCCAGTTCGACCAGGAGCCGCCCGCGTTCTGCTACGCCTTCGCCGACAACTACCGGGCGCTCACGTACTACCGGCTCGACCCGGCCGGCAGCGACCCCCGCCAGGTCCTGAACGACCTCAAGAGCCAGCTCGCGGCGGGGCTGCCGGCCATGTTCGGCTTCACCGTCTACGCCAGCATCCGCGAGCCGGGCCTGCGCGGCAAGATCCCCTACCCGGGCCCCAAGGAGAGCGTGCTCGGCGGCCACGCCATCGTGGCCGTCGGCTACGACGACGGCATCACCATCCAGAACCCGCTCCCGGGCGGGCCGCACACCACCGGCGCCCTGGTCATCCGCAACTCCTGGGGCGCCTCGTGGGGTGACCACGGCTACGGCTACCTCCCCTACGAGTACGTGCTGCAAGGCACGGCCGAGGACTTCTGGGTCCTGATCGACCAGCGCTGGGTGGACACCGGACCGTTCAACCAGTAGTAGGGTCATCCCGCCGGCCCGGCGACGGTGTGCCGGGCCGGCCACCCTGCGCCGCCGACCCCGGGAGGACCGATGGACCGCCACGAGGTTCGGCTCGCGCCGGGCCAGCGCTTCCACCTGTCCCTGCCGGGCCTGGGCACAGCCGGCTACGCCTGGACGGCCGAGGTGGAGGGCGACCGGGCCGCCCTGCACGTCCGCATCGACCAGGTGCCGCAGGAGGAACCCCTACGGCCAGGCGCCAGCACCTCCGAACGGGTGGTGGTCGAAGCCCTCGCCCCCGGGCGGGCCATCGTCCACCTGCGGCAGGCGCGGCCGTGGGAGGGCTTCTCCGCGGCGGTGGACGAGCGCATCCTGGAGGTGACCGTGGCCGGGCCCGGCCCGGCTGCCGGTGAAGTTACCAAGCGGTAGACTGCCCGTCAGGCCACGCCCATCCGCTGGAGGACACGCGTGAAGCTCGCCATCGCGGCCGTGATCACGTTCTTCGCCATCGGGCTGGCCGGCATGCGGGCCGAGCGCATCGCCCGGCTGGTCGCCGTCGGTGCGCCGGCCCCCGAGCGCCTCCACGGCGTCCCCCAGCGCCTGTGGGCGGAGGTGACCGAGGTGCTCGGGCAGCGCAAGCTGCTCAAGCGCCCGCTCCCCGGCCTGGCCCACTTCTTCACCTTCTGGGGCTTCGTGATCCTGCTCACCACGATCGTCGAGGCCTACGGGGAGCTGTTCGGCGACCGCTTCGCGCTGCCGCTGGTCGGCCACGCCGCCTGGCTCGGGTTCCTGCAGGACTTCACGACGGTCGCCGTCGCCGCGAGCCTGGTGCTGTTCGCGCTCATCCGCGTGCGCCAGTCGCCCGCCCGGCGCGAGCGGGCGAGCCGCTTCTACGGCTCCCACACGCTCCAGGCCTGGGTCATCCTGGCCATGATCGCCGCGGTGGTGGTCACGCTGCTCGGCTACCGGGGCGCACGGGTGGCGCTCGGCACCTTCCCCTACGGCGGGGCCGCGTTCGCCTCCCACGCGGCCGGCGCCGCGCTGAAGGGTCTGTCGACCGGGACGCTGCGGGCGCTCGACGCGGCCTTCCTGCTCGCCCACATCACCGTCGTGCTCGCCTTCCTGGTGCTGGTCATGTTCTCCAAGCACCTGCACATCTTCACCGCGCCGCTGAACGTGGCCTTCTCGCGGCGGCCCAAGGCGCTCGGGCCGCTCGCCACCCCGGTCATCGACGTCGAGAACATGAGCGAGGACGACGTGTTCGGCGTCGGCGCGGTCGAGCAGTTCACCTGGAAGCAGCTCCTGGACCTGACCACCTGCACCGAGTGCGGCCGCTGCCAGGACCAGTGCCCCGCCTGGAACACCGGCAAGCCGCTGTCCCCCAAGATGGTCATCACCGACCTGCGCGACCACCTGTTCGCCAAGGCACCGTTCCTGCTCGGCGAGGTGCCGGCGGACGCGGGGGCGGCAGGCGCGGGGGCGGCGGGCGGGGGGGCGCCCGGCGCCGGAGCGACGCCGAGCGCTCCAGGGGCGGACGGCGCGGCGGGCGGCGGGGGTCCCGACCCGGCCGTGCTGGACGCCGACCTCGTGACCGACGTCGTCGGCTACGACGTGCTGTGGTCGTGCACGACCTGCGGCGCCTGCGTCGAGCAGTGCCCGGTCGACATCGAGCACGTCGACACGATCGTCGACATGCGCCGCTACGACGTGCTCATGCAGTCCCGCTTCCCCAGCGAGGCGGGCACCATGCTGCGCAACATCGAGAACTCGGGCGACCCGTGGGGGCTCGGCGCCGGCCAGCGGCTCGCCTGGACCCAGGACCTCGACTTCGAGGTGCCGGTGGTGACCGGCACCATCCCCGACGACGTCGAATACCTGTACTGGGTGGGCTGCGCGGGGGCGCTGGAGGACCGGGCGCGCCGGGCGACCCGGGCGATCGCCCGCCTGCTGCGGCACGCCGGGGTCTCCTTCGCCGTGCTCGGCCCGCGCGAGTCGTGCACCGGCGACCCGGCCCGCCGGCTCGGCAACGAGTACCTCTACCAGCTGCAGGCGCAGCAGAACATCGACACGCTGGCCGAGGCCGGGGTCCGCAAGGTCGTCGCCTCCTGCCCGCACTGCTTCAACACGCTCGCACGCGAGTACCCCGACCTGGGCGGCCGCTACGAGGTGCTGCACCACTCCCAGCTCCTGGCCCGCCTGGTCGCCGACGGGCGCCTCGAGCCGGAGACCGCGGTGCAGGCCACCGTCACCTACCACGACCCCTGCTACCTCGGGCGCCACAACGACGTCTACGACGAGCCGCGCTCGGTGCTCGGGGCCGTCCCCGGGCTGCGCGCGGTCGAGATGCACCGCTGCCGCTCGCGCGGCTTCTGCTGCGGCGCCGGCGGGGCGCGCATGTGGATGGAGGAGCGCATCGGCAAGCGGGTCAACCTCGAGCGCACCGACGAGGCCTTGGCCACCGGCGCCGACGTGGTGGGCACCGCCTGCCCGTACTGCATGGTGATGCTCGACGACGCGGTCAAGCAGCGCCAGGCCGAGGGGGCCGCCGAGGGCGTACAGGTGCTCGACGTCGCCCAGGTGCTGGAGCGCTCGCTCGGCGCCACCGGCGCCGCCGCGGCCGGCGGCCCGCGGGCCGCGGCGGGCACCGGCGAAGGCGCGGCGTAGCGCCGGCCGCCCGGGTCGCCCGCCCGGGTCGCCCGCCCTACCGCTCGGCGAAGTTCTCCCAGTAGCGCGACGGGGTCGGGCCGCGCTGGCCCTGGTACTTGGAGCGCACCCCCGTGGAGCCGTAGGGACGCTCGGCCGGGGTGGTGAGCTGGAACACGGCGATCTGGCCGATGCGCATGCCCGGGTACAGGGTGATGGGCAGGTTGGCCACGTTGGACAGCTCCAGGGTCACGTGCCCGGTGAAGCCCGGGTCGAGGAACCCGGCCGTCGAATGGGTCAACAGACCCAGACGGCCCAACGAGGAGTTGTGCGTCGGGATGAAGGCCGGTCCGGCCAGGAACAGCCCGCTCGGCGAGCTCACCTGGATGCAGCGCACGGGGACGCTGTCGACCTCCCGCACGGCGACGATCGCCCGGAGCTCCGGCGGTGGCGTGCCGGGCCGCCGCTGGCGCTCCAGCTTGCGCGGCAGGCGGAACACCGGCCGGTGCGGTGTGAACTCGACCACGAAGCGCGGACCGCGGTCGACGCCGCCGACGGTGGCCGGCCCCTTGGTCTTGACCGGCCGGTAGCCGAGGCTGGCCGCTAGCTCGACGACCGCGTCCGCCAGCGTCTCCACCGTGGTCGTGAACGCGCAGCGCCCGCGGGCGTCGACCTGCCCGCCGCCGTCCATGAGCCCCTCCAGCAGCGCGGCCCGCTGCGGGACGCTCGCGCGCAGGTACGCGCTGGGGACGCGCATGGTACCGACGGCGCCGCCTGCCCGCTCGATCCCGCCCAGCACCGCGTCAGCATGGGTGGCCTCAGCCTGCGGGCTCGTCCCATCGCCCAGCCGGAGCCCGAGGGCATACGGATCGACCGGCAGCGGCCGCTGCGGATACTGCACCGGCGCGGCCAGGGCGACGTGGTGGTGGTCGTCCTCGTGGGCGGCGCAGAGGCGCTCGGCGAGCTGCGCGGTGGTGACCGTGCGTGGGTGCCGGCCGCCAGGTCGCCGGCCATGCCGGTCGCAGGTCTGCCAGCGGTGCTCGAGGTCGGCGAGGAGGGACTGGCCGTCGCAGAAGACGATCTCCCGGCACGGCCGGCCCTCGAGCACGCCGGTGGCGGCCAGCACGGTGCAGACGCGGCCGCGCTCGTCGAAGACCCGATCGCCAGCCCGCAGCTCGCCCATGGTGGTCCAGCCGGCGGGCGTCGGGACCGGCGTGTCGACTGCCAGCGCCTTGCCCTCCAGGCGCGCGGCGAACTCCGGCGGGATGCCGATCAGCTCCAGGGTGGAGGCGAGCACGAACTCGCCCGGATGCAGAATGAAGGCGTCGTCCGGCTTGACCTCGACCAGCTCGGTCAGGTCCTGCATCGGCTGCTTCAGGTCGATGTAGGGGTAGCGGGCGTTGTGGAAGACCCGGAAGCGGCTGTCCAGCCGGATGTCGATGCTCGACGGCTGGATGGCGTCGTCATCCAAGGGGTCGACGACCAGGCGGCCGGCCTCGATGGCCTCCCGCAGGCTGCGGTCGGAGAGGATCAAGCGCGGCTCCGCGGTGCTCCGGTCGGTGGGGTCTCGGTGGGGTCGCGGCATTGTCCCACGCTGGGAGCCCCGTCCGGGCGGCGAGCCCGTCCGGCGGCGGCCCCTTTGCGGAGGAGCTGGCCGCCGCCGGCCTCATCCGTTGCCGCGGCGCCGGGCGGGTGACTACAATCGCCCACCTGCGCGGGCGTAGTTCAATGGCAGAACTCGAGCTTCCCAAGCTCGTGGTGGGGGTTCGATTCCCCTCGCCCGCTCCACCCAGCACTCAAGGTCACCGGTCTGGTGGCTCCATGCGCTTCTTCGCGGGTGTGACGGCGGCGTGGGCGAGTTGGCCTCAGGTGCCGAACAGCCGCCCGGCCACGGATACGTCGGCGCTGAGCACCGGAGTTTCGGCGGTGGTGGCAAGGGCGACGCGGTGCATCCCGTCGGCGATGCGCCATTGTCCGGCGGTGCCGTCGAAGGTGGCCAGCAGCCGCGGGTCGGCCGTCAACCTCACGCGGCGCGATTCGCCGGGCTGCAGCTGCACCCGTTCGAAGCCGAGGAGGCGGGTTCGTGCCTGGCCGGCCGCGTCGGTCATATAGAGCTGGGGGACGTCGGCGCCGTCGCGTTCACCGGTGTTGGTCACGGTGAAGCTCGCGGTGATCGTGTCGCCACCGCTGACCTGGAGATCACTGTAGGCGAAGCGGGTGTAGCTCAGCCCATGGCCGAAGGCGTACAGCGGCTTGGCGCCGGTCTTGGCGAACCAGCGGTAGCCCGACCTCGGCGCCCTCGTCGTAGCGGATCGTGACCGGTGTGCCCCACGGCGTGCCCAGGCCAGGCAGCTCAGGCCGCGGCGTCTGGGCGAGGTCGGCCGGGAAGGTGACCGGCAGGCGGCCCGACGGATTGACCTTGCCGGTGAGCACCTCGGCGATCGCCTGGCCGCCGGCCTGCCCGGGATACCAGGCCTGGACGATCCCCTTGACGCGGTCGTGCCAGGGCATGGCGACCGGGTTGCCGGTCTCCAGCACCACGATGGTGTTCGGGTTCGCCGACGCCACCGCCTCGATCACGGCGTCCTGACCTCACGGCAACGCCAGGTCGGGCAGGTCGAAGCCCTCGCCCTCCACGCGGAGCCCAAACGCGATCACCACGTCCGATCGCCGCGCCAACATCGCCGACTCCGCCGGGTGCATCCCGGGATCGAACTCGATCTGCGCCCTGGGGAGGAGCTTGTTCAGCTCCGCGAGGGGCGACGACGGCAGCAGGTAGAGGTTCCGCGAGGCTCCCATGATCCCGGGGCCGCCGATCTGGATGACGGCCGCATACCCGCCCGGCGGGGTGACGGCACTGGAACCTGTGCCGCTCGGCACCCCAACCTGGGCGTGGCCGCCGATCACCGCGATCTTCAGCGGCTCGTCGGCCGCGAGCGGCAGCACGCCGTCGTTGCGCAGCAGCACGATGCCCTGCCGGGCGGTCTCCAGCGCGATCTCGTTGTGCCTGGCCATGTCGACCTCGGGCGCCGGCCCCCACGCGTCGACGCCGACCGCGTACACCGAGCGCAGGATGCGGCGCACCATCTCCGACAGGCGCCGCTTCGGCAGCTTGCCCTCCGCGTAGGCCGTCCTGAGTGGTTCGGTGAACGACTCGGTTCCCCACAGCAGCACATCGATCTGAACGCCCGACTCCTGGTCGAGGCCCTCGAGGGCGAACTCCCAGCTCGGGGTCGCGCCCCAGTCCGACATCACCCAGCCCCGGTAGCCCCAGGCGCCCTTGAGGGCCTCCTGGAGCAGGACGCGGTTGCCGCCGGCATAGTCGCCGTTGATCTTGTTGTAGCCGGACATGACCGAGCCGGGCTGTGCGCGCTCGATCGCGATCTGGAACGCCAGCAGGTCGGACTCACGATGCGCGGCCGGGTCGATGATCGCGTCCAGCCAGTGGCGGTTGGTCTCGTTGCAGTTGAGCGAGAAGTGCTTGACCGTCGAGATCACGCCCTCGCCTTGGATCCCGCCGACCGACTCGGCCGCAAGCTCGGCGCTTACCAGCGGGTCCTCCGACAGGTACTCGAAGTTGCGCCCGTTGCGTGGGTCGCGTGCAAGGTTGATGCCACCGGCCAGCATCACGTTGAATCCCCTGCTTCGCGCCTCACGACCGAGCATCGCGCCAGCCTCGCGCGCCAGCGTGGGGTTGAAGCTCGCCCCCAGCGCAATGCCCGCCGGCAGCGCCGTGGCGGTGTCCCCCTGCCGGTAGCCGGGGTTGGTAATGCCCAGGCTCGCATCGCTCATCAACAGCGCCGGAACACCCAGGCGTGGCACGCCGGGAACATAGCCCGCGCTCATGGGAACCCCATCCGGGATCCGTTCGTCCCGGACAGGGTTGACGGGATTGGTGCCCATGACGCTGACGAGCAGTGAGAACCGTTCCTCGTCGGTCATCTGCGCTTCGGTCTCGCGCGCCCGCGCATCGGCCGACGACTCCTGCGCCACCGAATCCGGAGATCCGCGTGTCATGGCGTCCCCTCCTCCCCCTGGTGGTTGCGCGGGCCTCGCATTCACCGCGGCGCGATCCCGTGCTGCAGGATGATCTCATCCCTGCTTCCCAGAGCTCGCAGCGGGATCCACACGCTCAAGGGCGTGGGCGACCGGTGGCAGCTCTTCGCCGCGATGTGAGGAGTCGGGCAGGCCGGCCTCGACGTCGCCTGTTCGGTCTGCCGACCGCGGACGCATCACGAGGCCGGCACAGCCGCCACGGCATAGCTGGAGATGCGGGCGTCGCTGGTCAGCAACGTCAGGCCCTCGTGTTGCGCCTGCGCCACCAGCATGCGGTCGAACGGATCGTCATGGTGTCGCGGCAGCGCACCGGCGATTGCAGCATGCTCGAGCTCGATCGGCAGCCGCCGGATCCCGCTCGCGTCGAGCGCAGCCCGCAGGTCCTCCGGCGCCTCCAGCTTGCCCAGCGCCCGCTTGATGGCGATCTCCCAGGCACTGGCGGCGCTGGCGAACACCTCGGGCTCGTTGGCGATCAGGTGCCTGGCCTGCTTCGACAGCGCCGGATGGTCGGCCAGCCACCACAGCAGGACGTGGGTGTCGAGCAGCAGCCTCATGACCGCTCGCCGCGAAACGCGGCGGCGAGCTCGGGCGGCAACTCGTCGAAGTCGTCGTGGATCACCACCTGGCCACGCCAACGGCCAGGCTCGCGCGGGGTGACGGCTTGCGGGATCGGCCCGAGCCGCGCCATCGGCCGGCCCGCCTTGCTGATGATGATCTCCTCACCCGCCGCGGCGCGCTCGACCAGCCGTGACAACTGCGTCTTCGCCTCATGGATGTTGACCTGGACTGCCCGTCCGGTTGTGGCCATGCGCCCTCCACGCCATGTTGACTTAGTCAGACTTAGTCTACCTTCTATCAGGGCGCCAGACCACGTAGGGGCCTCCCGACAACCGAGGGCGACCAGGAGGCCGCAGCTTCGACCAGAAGGCCGCCCGTCACGCTCGCCGCCTGCCCTTGCGCGTCCGGCGCGCCGGCTGGTCGACGTCGACCAGATCCGGCCCGACCGGGACGACGCTGGGAAGCGCCGGCCGCTCGAACCAGCTCGCCTTGTAGCACCGTAGGAGCGCTTCGCCGTCGCGCTCCCACGAGAAGCCAGGCCGGCGCAGCACCCGCCGGAACACCCGGCTTGCCCGCTCGGCGTCCGGCTCGGCCAGCCGGCGGAACGCCATCGGCGAGATGCTCGGGTCCTTCAGGTAGCCCAGCACCGCCTCCCGATGCTCCCGGTCGGCGGCGAGCTCGGGGTCGGCGAACGTCTCCTGGAGCAGCCCGAAGTTGGCCAGGTAGTTCAGCCCCTCCACCTCGTCGTAGACCATCGCCACCGTGGCCGCCTCGGCGAGCTCGGCGGGCAGGTCGCCGAGGTCGGCCGTCGTGGGCATGGAGCCGTAGCGCCGCCGTGCCTGCTCGGCTCTCGACCGTCCCTCGGCGTCGCGGGCCTCGTACAGCAGATAGCGGCCGAACGCCCGCATGCGCTCGGCCAGCTCGTGCCCGGGAACCACGACCAGGTCCGAGCCGAAGAAGTCGATAAACTGGCGGCGCTGCTCGCGCTGCAGCTCCCACGCCTGCCCGAGCCGGTCCGGGTTGCGGAACACCAGCGTCGGGTGCCGTGTGGCCAGCTCCAGCGCCATGCGGCGGGCGTCCGCACGGCTCGAGGCCGGCAGCACGCTGGTCGCACCGCTGAACAGCCACTCGTCACCGATCGGGACCAGCCGCGCCAGCACGAACGACCCGCGTGGCATCCGCGAGAGCGCCTTGGGGCCCACGTTCGAGCGGGCGCGGTAGGCCAGCCCGTCGACCAGGTTGACCATGACCAGCGCCGCACCGTCCCGCCGCTGCAGCTCGAACAGCCCCTCGACCACGTCCCGCCAGCCGAGCAGCATCGCCCGCTCCTGCTCGGTCAGCTCCGGGTGCGCCGCCACGAACTCCTCGAGCACCGTCCGGCCGCCAGGCAGGCGGTGCTGCAGCACGAACCAGTCGAGAAAGTTGATGAACTCCCCCTGGTCCGTCACGACCCTCCCGCCGAAGCGCCGCTCCAGCTCCCGCCGAAACGAGCGCGCGAAGCGCCGATCGTGAGCGAAGTCCGCCAGCTCGCCCTTGAGGTCGCCGCTGCGCTGAACAAGCTCCGAGCCGACCGGCATCGGCACACTCCCGCCGCGTTCACCGCCCGGATGGGCGTTGGATCCTGTCGTTGCTTCCCGCCGCCAGTCTCCACCTGCTCCGGCACCATCGCGAACCTGCCGGTGAGCCGGCGGGGGCGACGGGCTCGACCCGATGGCCCGCGCCCACGCAGCGGCCGGACGCGCACGTTGCCCGGTCACCGCCTGGGCGGCTCGCCCGCCGGCGGCGCCCAGCAGGAGCCTATGCGCTGCGCAGCAGCGCACCGAGAGCGGCCAGCGTGACCAGCAGGCCTATGGCGATGTTGACCAGGATCCGGATCTGCGACGGCGGCCCGTCCCCGGTGGCCGACGGCCCGTCCCCGGTGGCCGGCGGCCGCTCGGCGGCGGGCGCCCGCTCGGCCCGCCGTCCCCGCCAGGTCCATCGCAGCCGCAGGTAGGCGGCCAGGTTGCCGACCAGGAACGCAGCGCCGACGGCGAGCAGCGCCTCGGGGATGAGCTGGTTCATCGGGATCAACGCAGGTCTCCGTCGGGTCAGGGGCGGGCCTCGCCCCAGCCTAGCGCGCCACTGCGCCGGCCGGCCCGGCACCCCCGGTGCCGGGCTCGGCACCCGTCGGGCGAGGCTCGGTACCGCCGGGCGGGCTCGGCACCCGGAGCAGCCGGGACTCGGACGCGACGGTGGGCGCGCTTGGCGCGCTGGTTGCCGGAGCGGTTACCGAAGCGGGCTTGCCCGTCGTCGGGGTGGTCTGGGAGCCTCTACTGCCCGTCCCCGTGCCCAGGAGTGAGCCCGTGGCGCTACGCACCGCCCCGACGACACCGCACCGCCTGCCGGACGCCCGCCCGCTCGGGCGGGCGATCGTCGGCCTGTTCCTTGCGTCCGGGGCGGCCGGGCTCGTCTACCAGGTGGTGTGGTCGCGTGAGCTCGTGCTGCTGTTCGGCAACACCACCCAGGCGGTCGCCACCATCGTGACGGCGTTCATGGCCGGACTCGGCCTGGGCGGCCTGCTCGGCGGCCGGCTGGCCGACGCGAGCCGCCGGCCGCTGCGCCTGTACGGGCTCCTGGAGCTCGGGGTGGCCACGCTGGCCGCCGCCCTGCCGGCCGTGTTCGTGCGGCTGGGCGGCGTCTACGAGCATGCCTACAACGGGCTGCTCGACCAGCCGGCGCGGCTGGCCGCCGTGCGCTTCGGGCTCGCGTTCGCCGCCGTGGCGCCGGCCACCCTGCTCATGGGCATGACCCTGCCCGTGCTGACCCGCCATTGCGTGCGCACGCTCGACGAGACCGGGCGGCGGCTGGGCGAGCTGTACGCGGCCAACACGCTCGGCGCCATGGCCGGCACGCTGGCCGCCGGGTTCGTGCTGATCGAGCTGGTCGGCCTGCGGGCGACCGGCTACGTCGCCGTGGGCCTCAACCTGCTCGCCGGCATCGGCGCCCAGGTGCTCGACCGCCGGGCCGGGCCGGCGTCCTGGGCCGGCGCGGCGCCCGTCGAGGCGCAGGCGCGGCCTGCTGCCGGGCCGGTGCCCGTCGAGGCGCGGGCGCGTCCTGCTGCCGGGCCGCGGGCGCGTCCTGCTGCCGGGCCGGACCGGCGCAGGCTGGTGCTGGCGGCCACCTTCGTATCCGGGTTCGTGGCCCTCGCCCTGGAGGTGCTGTGGACGCGCATGCTGGCCGAGGGCACCGGCTCCAGCATCTACGTCTTCACCACGATCCTGGCCACCTTCCTGGCCGGCATCGGCGGCGGCAGCGCCCTGTACCGGCGCTGGTCACGGCCGGAGCGTGACCGGCTCGGCGTGCTCGGCGCCTGCCTTGCCGGCGTGGGCGCGGTGGCACTGGCCACCGTGGTGGTCGGCAGCGGCACGCTCGGCGCGATCCCGTTCAACGTCGAGGCGCTGGTCATCCTGCTGCCGGCCACGCTCGTCATGGGCTACGGGTTCCCGCTGGCCGGACGCCTGGTCACCCCCTCGGCCGAGCGGGCCGGCGGCAGCGTCGGCCTGCTGTACGCGGTCAACACGGCTGGCTCGATCCTCGGGTCGTTCGCGGCCGCCTTCGTGCTCGCCGGGACGATCGGCACGGGCGGCTCGGTGCTGCTGCTCGGCGCCATCGACCTGGTGGTCGGCGCGACGCTCGTCCGGCTCGACCCGATGGGCCGGCCCCGGCGGCGGCTCGTGGCCGGCGGGCTGGCCGCCCTGGCCGTGGCGGGCCTGGCCGCCTCGTCGGCCGACCTGCCCGTGACCCGGACCAAGACCGAGAACCGGCTGCGCGGGACCGGCCTGCCCGTCACCCACACCGAGGACGCCCTGGCCACGGTGGACACGGTGGGGGGGCGGCGCGAGGCCGACCGCCGCCTGCTCATCGGCGGGGTCGGGATGACGACGCTCACGGTCGACACCAAGCTCATGGCGTACCTGCCCAAGATGCTGCGCCCGGCCTCCGCCGACTTCCTGGTCGTCGCCTTCGGCATGGGCGGCACCTACCGGGCCGCCCTGAACGCCGGCTACTCCACCGACGCCGTCGAGCTGTCCCCGTCGGTGCCGGGCAAGATGCCCATCTTCTTCCCGGACGCCGGCCGCTATCTGCACCACCCGAACGGCCGCATCCACATCACCGACGGGCGCAACTGGGTGCGTCTGGTCCGCCGGCGCTACGACGTCATCGCGGTCGACCCGGCCCCGCCGGTCGAGAGCGCCGGGTCGGTCGTGCTCTACACCCGGGAGTTCCTGACCGAGGGGAGGGCGCGCCTGCGCCCTGGCGGGATCTTCCTGCTATGGATGCCCTACGGGCTGCCGCTGGAGGACTTCAAGACCCACGCGCGCACCTTCGCCCACGCCTTCCCGCACGTGCGGCTGCTGCTCTCCCCCGGCCGCCACGGCGTCTACATGATCGGCTCGGATGCGCCGCTCGCCTTCGACGACGCCACCGTCCGAGCCGTGGCCGCAACCCGGACCGTGCTCGGCGACCTGACCGACGTGCCCGACCACCCGCCGACGAGCGCCGACGGGTGGATCGCGGCCGTGCACCGGACAGCGTGGCTGGCCGACGGCCAGGTGGCCGCCTTCGCCGGGCCCGGCCCGGAGATCACCGACGACCACCCGCGCTCGGAGTACTTCCTCTGGCGCCGGGCGTTCATGGCCGACCGGGCCACGATCACCCCGGAGCGGCTGCGGGCGCTCGCCCCATGAGGCCGGTGCGGCAAGGGCGCTCGGACGGTCAGGGCCGGCAAGCACCGCACCTGCCCCGCCGTCACCTGCGGATCGGCACGACGTTCACCTGTTTGGCCTGGTCCGTGGCGGGAATGCCGTCTCCAGGCACGCCCAAGCCGAAAGGACGAGGTGAAGGAGATGCTCAGACCACGCTGGCGGGTCATGCAGGATCTCGGCGGCCGGTCAGGCGTCTTCGAGGTCCGCCGCACCTGGCGGCGCCAGTCCGCCGAGCGCCAGGCGGCCCGGTGCCAGGAACGCGAGCCGGGTCGTTTCACCATCGAGCCGGTCCCGTCACAGCCGGACGCCACCACCCAGCGGTCTGTGGCCATGCCCCGGGATCGAGCGCGCACAGCAGCGCCGCGGGGCACCGCCGGGCACCGCTGAGCGTCGCCAGGTACCGCTGCACACCGTCGGGCACCGCTGCACACCGCCGGCACCGCCGAGCACCAAAGGGAGCCATCACCCGGGCCTGGCGGGCGCCGGCCACACAGGCAGGGCGGCGCGCCGGCCAGCCCGGCGCCGGACGGGTAGGGGGCCGGGGTGGCGGCCAGCGCCG
>JBIOYL010000390.1:0-2499 GCA_044870185.1 Actinomycetes bacterium
CGTCGCCCGGGTCCTCGCCGTAGAGCCGCGCCTGCTCGACGCCCGCCTCGCGAAGCGCCTCGACCCGCTCGCCGGCGCGCTCGCGCAGCTCCTCGAGCTCGCCGAACTGGATCGAGTCGGTCGGGCAGGCGTGGGCGCAGGCCGGCTCCATGCCGCCCTTGAGCCGGTCGTAGCAGAGGGTGCACTTGAACGCGCGGCCGTCGTCCTGGCGCCGCTCGATCACCCCGAAGGGGCAGGCGGCGACGCAGTAGCCGCAGCCGTTGCAGACGTCGGCCTGGACCACCACAGTGCCGAACTCGGTGCGGAACAGCGCCCCGGTCGGGCAGACCTCCATGCACGCCGCCGAGCTGCAGTGCTTGCACACGTCGGAGGACATCAGCCAGCGCATGCCGTCGACCGGCCGTTCCTGCTCGATGAAGGCCACGTGCCGCCAGCTCGTGGCGCCAAGGCCGAGGGTGTTGTCGAAGGAGTTGCCGGACAGGTCGAACGGGCCGTCGGCGGGCAGCAGGTTCCATTCCTTGCAGGCGACCTCGCAGGCCTTGCAGCCGATGCAGACGCTGGTGTCGGTGAAGAACCCCATCCGGGGCCGGGCGTCGCCGTCGTAACCGCCGCCGAAGGTCGGCGTCGGCAGGGGGACGACGCTCATGCCGGTCCTCCTTGTTCCTTGCCCGGCTGGTCCGGGTGCGGCTCGGTCGCCTGCTGGCCGGTGCGGTGGGTCTCGGCGGCCGGCGGCCGGTGCCGCTCGACCAGGTCCAGCAGGGCGGGGCCGCGCGGGCGGCGGCCCGGCCGGATGTCGCAGGTGGCCACCTTGCTCTCCTGGATGTGGACGTTGGGGTCGAGCACGATCGGGAGCAGGTCGTTGGCCGAGTCGCCCACCACCAGCCCCTTGTAGCCCCAGTGGCAGGGCAGGCCGACCTGCTGGACGGCCCTGCCGTCGACCTGCAGCGGCGTCATCCGCCCGGTCACCAGCACCCGCGCCTCGATCGCCGTGCGTGCGGTGATGATCGTGGCCCAGCCGCCGTGCTCCAGGCCCCGCTCGGCGGCCAGCTCCGGGCTCACCTCGCAGAACATCTCGGGCTGCAGCTCCGACAGGTGCGACAGCCACCGGCTCATCCCGCCGGCGGTGTGGTGCTCGGTGAGGCGGTAGGTGGTGACGACGTACGGGTAGGCGTCGGCGCCCCGGGCGCGGCCCGACGGGTGGTAGCGGTTGCCGGGCCGGTCGTACCGCTGCCGGGTCGGGTTGGCCCGCTGGGCGTACAGCGGGTTGTCGAACGGTGACTCGTGCGGCTCGTAGTGGGTGGGCAGGGGCCCGTCGACCAGGCCGTTCGGCGCGAACAGCCAGCCTTTGCCGTCGGCCTGCATGACGAACGGCGCGCTGCCGCCGAGGGCCTTCTCCGCCGTGGCGGCGGGGGGCGGCTCGTAGTCGGGCCGCTTGGTGGCGACGAAGTCGGGCACGTCGTGGCCGGTCCAGCGGCCCTGCGCCTGGTCCCACCACACGTACGCCTTGCGCTGCGACCAGGGCGTGCCGTCCGGCGCGGCCGAGGCGCGGTTGTACAGGATGCGGCGGTTGTAGGGCCACGCCCAGCCCCACTCCGGCGCCACCCACGACTGCTCCCGGCCGGGCTTGCGCCGGGCCGCCTGGTTGACCCCGTCGGCGTAGTCACCCGAGTAGATCCAGCAGCCGCAGCTCGTCGACCCGTCGGCCGCCAGCTCGGTGTAGCCGGAGACCAGGTTGCCGTCGGCGTCGTAGCCGTTGATCTCGCGCAGCACCGCGTCCGCGCTCGGCTCGTCGTGCGGGCCCTCGGTCGGGTAGTCCCAGGCCAGGTCGAGGATGGGGCGGTCCTTGGGGTCGGTCGACCCGGCCAGCTTGTCGCGGATGATACGCCCGAGGTGGTAGTAGAACCACAGGTCCGAGCGGCAGTCGCCCGGCGCCTCGACCGCCTTGTGGTGCCACTGCAGCAGCCGCTGGGTGTTGGTGAAGGTCCCGTCCTTCTCGGTGTGGGCGGCCGCCGGCAGCAGGAACACCTCGGTGGGGATCTGCTCGGTCTCGAGCTCGCCGGTGGAGATCTCCGGCCCGTCCTTCCAGAAGCTGGCCGACTCGATCTCCATCAGGTCCCGCACGACCAGCCAGTCGAGCTTGGCCATGGCCTTGCGGTGCAGCCCGCTGTTCACGTGCCCGACGGCCGGGTTCTCCCCCACCAGGAAGTAGCCCTTGACCTTGCCTTCGAGCATGGCGAACAAGGTTGTGTAGCTGGAGTGGTCGCCGGTGATCTTCGGCAGCCAGTCGAAGCAGAAGTCGTTGTCCCGGGTCGCCGCCTTGCCCCAGTAGGCCTTGAGCAGGCTGACCATGTAGGCGTCGCAGTTGCCCCAGAAGCCGCCCGGGAACCGCAGCAC
Source organism: Actinomycetes bacterium (assembly GCA_044870185.1). Taxonomy (GTDB): domain Bacteria; phylum Actinomycetota; class CALGFH01; order CALGFH01; family CALGFH01; genus JBIOYL01. The sequence goes on from JBIOYL010000390.1 coordinate 2,395, forward strand.
GTCCAGGTAGTCGGCCAGCTCGGCGTGGTCGGCGGCATGCGGCATGGGCAGGTAGCCGGGCAGGAGGTTGTACAGCGTCGGGATGTCGGTCGAGCCCTGGATCGA
>JBIOYL010000391.1:0-32167 GCA_044870185.1 Actinomycetes bacterium
CCGGGCATCATGCCCAGCCACAGCTCACCCTCCGCGAACTCGGCTTCGATCCCGCTGATCCGGGGCGACCCGTCCCGCCGCAGTGTGGCCAACGTCTTGTGCTTGCGGGCGTCGAACAGCCGGCGCACGCGTTCCGCGAACTCCGGTGCTGCGGTCGCCACCTCACTCCAGCTCGTCATCGGATTCCTTAGGTGGGACCCATCCGAGGTTGGTGGCCATCCGGCGCAGGACACCGACCGTGGCCTCGTACTCGTCGAGGGCGATGCCCTGGGTGAGACGCCGCCGGTTGTCCGAGACCTTGCCCAGCAGGCCGGCATGCGCCGTTGTGCCCGCCTCGGTCAGCGCGACCCGATCGCGGTCGGCCCAGGTCGCCCAGCCGCGAGCGCACAGCTCATCGACGACCGGGCGGGTCGTTGGCTCGTCGGCGCCAAGGAACGGCGCGGCTTCGGCATCGAGCTGTTGGACGGTGGCCGGCCCCTTGTGCAACAGGTTCAGCACCTGCCAGTGCCGGCGCGTCAGCCGTGCCTGGCCGAGCAGCGCGTCGAAGCTGTCGTCGATCAGCCGGTCGACCAGTTTCAGCCAGAACCCGATCGGACGCCGCTCCGACGGGATCGACGCCGGAGCCATGTGCACCCCCTTTCCGTACGAGGGCCTCCCGCGTACCAGGCGGCCACGCCAAGCAGCAGCCGGCGGGGGACCCGCCGGCCCCACGGCCGCACCAGCGCCAGCAGCCCCCCGGCGACCTTGAGGATGCCCGCGCCCATCCCCAGCGCGACACCAGCCGGATCGCGGGCGCGGGCCAGTTGCTCGATCGTTCCTCCCACCGTGTCGAGCCCGGCGGTGCCGCCAACGGCCCAGTCGAAGCTGGGCACGGCCGACAGCCACGCCAACGCACCGGCCGCGTAGCCGGCCCACGCCGCGCGTGCCTGCCTGTCGGGTTGCGGCGACCCGTGGACGCGAGCGTGCTCGGCCATGCCAGTCGCCGTCTCCGTGGGCAGTGCCGACAAGCTCCAATGTACCTCTGTACCTCCCTGCAGCGCGGCGATCAGCGCCGCGACGATCCGCTCGGGTGTGGCGCCCGGAGCGAACCACGCGCACGCGCCGGCAGCGCAACGACATGGTCATCGTGCCGGGCCGGGCGTTCCAGCCTGGCGCGCAGCAGCCACGCCGGCCGCTTGGTGCCGGCGCCCAGGCGCTTGCCCCAGGTCGAGTGGGCGGCGGCCACGTCGGCGGCGGTCGCCGGCCGCCCCCCGGTGACCGCCAGCCCCCAGCCGGCCCACGCCCGGGCCAGGGCCGGCAAGGTCTCCTCCCCGACCGGCGCCGCGCCGACGCCACGGTCCCGCTCGGTCGACGACAGCAGCAGCGACAGGCCCGCGCCCGGCCGCATGCTGCGGGTCAGCCCGGCCATCACCTGCGGGTCGGCGCCGAGCAGGCCGCGCAGCAGCGACCCCCAGGGGAAGTGCACGGTCACCAGGTCGGCCACACCGTCCAGCTCCGGCGGCAGCGCCTCGGCGGCGGCCAGCACGAACAGGGCATTGGGCAGCCCGCCGCGGGCGGGGTTCGCGCCCGCACGCCGCGACGACACCGCCATCGCGGCCGCGTTGGCGTCCACGCCGACGACCAGCCGGTCCGGCTCGGCCGCGGCGGTGGCCAGCACGTGGCGGCCGTCGCCGGTGCCCAGGTCGATGGTGGCCGCCGCGTGCCGGGTGGCCAGCTCCTGGAATCAGCCGACGTCCACGTCCCACAGCCGCCGGCCCGCCACCGTGCGCATCGCTCTCGCCCTCCTCCCAGACGGCGTCCCGTTGGTGCCACGCCAGTGCCTGTGGCATGTCCCTGGCCTGGCCTCCAACGTTACAGACCAGGCCGGGCGAGGAGCATCACCCGAAGGTGGGACCGCGGGTGGGATCTTCACCCAGGAAGCTGCCCGTCCGCAGGATGGGCAGGGCGACCGCATCTCAGGCCTCCATCAGGGGTAGGGCAGCGGCCGGACCAGGTCGGCGATCGGGCTGGCCAGCGCCTGCAACGGGGCGATGGCGCGCTGGCCGGCCGCGACGTCGCCGGCGTAGCACAGCGTGGCCATGACCACCAGCCGGCCGTGCTGGCTGGCGTGGGGATGGCCGGCAGGGGTGGGGGGGGCAGCGCGCCCGCCTCTCACAGATCGTGCCCAGCCGGTCGTACAGCGAGCCGACCCGCTTGTGGTACTCGTTGGGCCGCGGCGAGCGCGGCTCGGATCAGCTCGATGGCCCGGTCGTTGCCCTCGGAGCGGTCGAGGATGCGCTCGGCCCGGGTCAAGCTGCCAACCAGTTCTCGAGCTTGAGATCTGGGACGCGACCGAAGTGGCGGACATTGGCGGTCACGACGACGAGTCCTCGGGACAGCGCGATCGAGGCGATGCGCAGGTCAGGCTCGTCCAGCCGTCGGCCCTCGGACTCGAGACGCGCCCGGAGCGGCCCGTAGACCTCGGCGGCCCGCTCGTCGAAGGGAAGCACCAGCAGGGCACCGATGACGAGCTCGCGAACCTTGTTGGTCAGAGTGGCACTGCCTCGCCTGGCCGCTCCGTACAGCAGCTCGCCGAGGGTGACCGCGGTGGTGAACTGCTGCTCGGGAGGTGTCTGGGCGAGGCGGCGGATGAGCGACAGCGGGGGATCTCGCCGAATCACGGCGCCGACGACGTCGGTATCGAAGCAGTACACGATCAGTCCAGCTCGGGGGCGGCCCGGTCGCGAGTGCGCCGCCGTGCGGCGTAGATCTCGTCCACGACCTCGGGAAGCTCTGCCCATTCCGCGAGCGCCCCCGCGATGGCGGCCAGGCCTGTGGGGCGGGTTCCGGGGGAGACCGCCTGGTCGGGGGGCACCAGGGCGAGCACCGGTGTTCCTCTCCGGGCGACCAGGAACCGCTCGCCGTGGCGGATCCGTTCGATCAGCTCGGAGAAGCGTGACTTGGTCTCCGCGACCCCGAGGACGTTGCGAATGGGCTCAGTGGTCATAAGGTCACACTCCAGAGCAGATGACATGGAGTCATGATAGCTCGAGCGTCACCATCGTCCAGGGTCATGCGAGCTGTTCGTCTGGCCAACTGTGGGCGCACAAGCTCGGAGCAGCCGCCGGGTCCTGCCGCTGGCCTCCGGTCGGCGTGCCGGCAGCTGATCGAACTGCTGGTCACGCGAACGGGTTCTCGATGCTGATGCCGTCGATCCGACGGCCAGCCTGCAGGTCCTCGGTCAGCAGCCGTGTCGCACCGGAGCGTCTGGCCGCCTCGACGACGAGGGCGTCCCAGAACGAGAACGCGTGCCGTTCCTCGAGCTTCGACGCGGCCAGGATGAGCGCGACGTCGACCTCCACGAGCAGCCACTCGCCATAGAGCGCCACGATCTCGCGAGCGGCGGTGCGGCGCATCGGCGGGTCGAACTTCCGGGTCGCAACGACGTAGAACTCCTGCAGCACCTGGGTGCTGAGTGCGCCGGTCCGATTCCGCCAGAGCGCATCGAGCAGCGCCTGGGCGACGGGCTGCTTGCGGGTCTCGGAGCGGTCGTGGGCGTAGACCAGGACGTTGGTGTCGATGAAGCTCACACGGTCGTCGGCCATCGACCGCTAGCCGTCATGAAGTTCGCGATCGTGGAGCTCGTCCCGCCGCCACGTCCTGCCACCGTGGGGTGCCGCCCCGGCCATGATCTCCGTGGCGCGATGCCAGGCCGCCTCGTAGCGGGCATCACGGGCGACGAGTTCCTCCAGCTCACGCGCGACCAGCCCACTGACAGAGATGCCACGTTTGGCGGCCAGGACCTTGGCGCGCCGGATCACATCCTCGTCCAACTGAAGCGTCAGGTTCCGCCTCGCCATGTCCAGCTCCCATACTGTGCTCCACAGCTTGCGCCGTGGAGCACAGTATGCCATGAGACCGACAGGCCGATGCGGCAGGTCGCGTCGTGGGAATCAGCGGGTGAGCGCCGGTTCCTCCCGGAGCTCGTCGAGGTCGACGTCCGGCTTGCGGTGCAGGCCGCTTGGCCACCAGATCCAGCGGCCCACGTCGAGGTTCAGCGCGGTGACCAGCACCGAGCGGACCACGAAGGTGTCCAGCAGCACGCCGAACGCCACCGCGAAGCCGATCTCGGTGATGAACACCAGCGGCAGCGTGCCAAGGGCGGCGAACGTCCCCGCCAGCACGATGCCCGCGGAGGTGATCACCCCGCCGGTGGCGGCCAGGCCGATCAGCGCGCCCCGCCGGGTGCCGTAGCGGCGGGCCTCCTCATGCACCCGGGTCATCAGGAAGATGTTGTAGTCGGTGCCGAGGGCGACCAGGAACACAAAGGTCCACAGCGGGAACGACGGGTCGGCCCCGGCGAAGCCGAACAGGTGGTCGAAGACCTGGGCGCTCACGCCGAGCGCCGCCGCGAACGACAGCACCACCGTGGCGACCAGCAGCAGCGGCGAGACGATCGCGCGCAGCACCAGCCCCAGGATCACCAGCACCACCACCAGCACCAGCGGCACCACCAGGTTGCGGTCGTGCCGGGAGGCCCGCTGGATGTCGAGGTTGACCGCGCTGCCGCCGCCGACCTTGGCGTCCGCCCCCGCCAGCGCGTGCACGGCCGAGCGCAGCCGGTCGACGGTGGCATAGGAGGCCTGGCTGTCGGAGGTGCTGGTCAGGGTCCCCTCGACGTAGGCGAGGCCGTCGCGGACCACCGGACGGGTCACCGCGGTGACGCCTGGGGTGCCGGCCACGGCGGCCTGTAGCTGCCCGGCGGCCTGGGCCCTGCCGACGACCTGGACCGGGCTGCCGGCGCCGGCGGGGAAGTGACGGGCAAGCGCCTGCTCGCCGGTGACCGCCTCGGGCTTGGTGCGGAAGGAGTCCTTGCTCTCCAGGCCGTTGGCCTTCAGGCCGGTCACACCCAACGCCAGCGATCCCAGCACGACCGCGGTCACCACCCAGACGACCCTCGGCCGGCGGGCCATGCGCGCGCCGATCCGCGCCCACAGGCCGTGCTCGGTCGGCTCGGGCGAGCCGAGCGTGGGCCGCCTCGGCCAGAACACCCAACGGCCGACCACGACCAGCAGCGCCGGCAGCAGGGTGAGCATGGCGCACAGGCCGACCGCGACCCCGATCGCCATCACCGGGCCGAGGCTCTTGGTGGAGCTGAGCTCGGCGACCAGCAGGCACAGCAGGCTCAGGATCACGGTGGACCCGCTGGCGATGATCGCCGGCGCAGCGCGGTGCAGCGCCTCGGCCATCGCCTGGTGCCGGTCGGCGTGACGGCGCAGCTCCTCCCGGTAGCGGGCGGTCAGCAGCAGCGCGTAGTCGGTGCCGGCACCGAACACCAGCACCGTCAGGATGAACGCGCTCTGGCCGTTGACGGTCAGCCCGGTGTGCCTGGCGAGCAGGTAGATCACCGCCTGCGCGGCGGTCAGGGCGACGAACACGCAGGTCAGCGGGAGCAGCCACAGCACCGGGCTGCGGTAGGTCAAAAGCAGGATGACCATGACGATCGCGGCCGTGATGTACAGCAGGGTGGAGTCGAAGCCGGAGAACACGGTGGCGAAGTCGGCGAAGTACCCGGCCGGGCCGGTCACGTACACGCCGAGGCCGGCGGCGTTCGCATGGGCGATGGCGCGCATCTGCTTGATCCTCGGGCCGAGCTGCTCCCAGCCGTTGCCCTCCGACGCGACCTTGATGGGCACGACCACCTGCAACGCGCGGCCGTCGCGGGCCGGGATCGGACCCAGGATCTTGCCGGTGACGTCGGGCACGCCGGCGAACCGCCGGATGTCGGCGGCGACCTTGGCCCGGTCGGCCGTGGTCACCGGGCCGCCCGGGCGCTCGTACACCACCAGCGCCGGGAAGACGTCGCTCGGCGTGAACCGCTTGGTCAGCTCGACCACCTGGGTGGACTCGGCGTTCTTCGGCAGCCAGGCGGACTCGTCGTTCTTCTGGGCGCTGTTGAGCTTGCCGGAAAGCGGCCCGGCGACCGCGAACACCGCGATCCAGAAGGCGAGAACCGCCCATTTGGTCCAGCGTCCACACACCAAGCTGGCGATTCTTCGCGTTCCGCCCATGACACCCCCAGGATGCATTCCCCGGTCACGGCTCCGGCGTTCGGCCAACAAGCCACCACGATCCACGTTAACACCGGGCTGGTCAACCGTATTCCGCTGCCGGGCTACTGCTGAGCGCGGAACCCCGCAGGTCGGACCGGTCACGGGACCGCCGGCCAGCGGGCCCGGCATTCGCACCCGACCCGGCGCGGTCAGCGGTCAGCGGTCAGGGGACGTGCCAGTAGCGGCCGTCGCGGGCGAGCAGCTCGTCGGCCTCCCGTGGACCCCACGAGCCGGCCTCGTACAGCGGGATGGCGGTGGTGTCGTCGGCCCAGTGCGCGATGATCGGGTCGACGATCCGCCAGCACTGCTCGACCTCGTCCGAGCGGATGAACAGGGTGGCGTCGCCGATCAGCGCGTCCAGCAGGAGCCGCTCGTAGGCCTCCGGCGACTCCTCCTGGAAGGTGGCCTCGTAGGAGAACTCCATGGTCGCCGAGCGGACGCGGAAGTAATGGCCCGGCACCTTGGCGCCGAACCGCAAGGTGATCCCCTCGTCCGGCTGGATCCGCAGGATCAGCGCGTCCGGCTGCAGTCCCTGCACCTGCTCGGCGCTGATAGGCAGATGGGGCGGCCGCTGGAACTGCAGCATCACCTCGGTCACGCGCTTGGGCAGGCGCTTGCCGGTGCGCACGTAGAACGGCACGCCGGCCCAACGCCAGTTGTCGACGTCCAGCCGCAGCGCCGCGTAGGTCTCGGTGCGGCTGAGCGGATCCACCCCCGGCTCCTCCCGGTAGCCGGGCATGAGCTCGGCGCGGGTGCCGCCGCGGGTGTACTGGCCCCGGACCGCGATCCGGGCGATGTCTTTGGTGGTGGGCAGGCGGATGGCCTCGAGCAGCTTGACCTTCTCGTTGCGCACCGCCTCGGCGGCAAACGACGCCGGCGGCTCCATCAGCGCCAGGGCCAGCACCTGCAGGACGTGGTTCTGGAGGATGTCGCGGGCGGCGCCCGCATGCTCGTAGAAGCTGCCGCGCCGCCCCACGCCGAGCGTCTCGGCCACCGTGATCTGCACATGGTCGATCCAGGTGCGGTTCCAGATCGGCTGGAAGATCGAGTTGGCGAAGCGCAGGGCCAGGACGTTCTGCACGGTGTCCTTGCCGAGGTAGTGGTCGATCCGGAAGACGTCTGGTTCGACGAACGCGGCGTGCACCCGGTCGTCCAGCGCGCGGGCGCTCGCCTCGTCACGCCCGTAGGGCTTCTCGATCACGACCCGGCAGTCCGCGCCGTCGGCCGGGTGGTTGAGCCCGGCGGCGGCCAGGCGGTCGACGATGGGGGTGAACGCCTGCGGCGGGGTCGCCAGGTAGTACAGGCGGTTGGCGCGGGCATCGGCCTGCCGGTCGAGCTCGTCGAGCAGCTCGGCCAGCCGCCGGTAGGTGTCGAGGTCGTCATAGCCGCCGCTCAGGTAGCGGACGTCCCCGGCCAGCTCGGCGGCGGCGAGCACCTCCGGGTCGAAGGAGACCCGCTTGCGGAACTCGTCGTCGGACAGGGCGGTGCGCCCCACCCCGACCAGGCTCAACGAGCCGGTCACGCGTCGATGCCGCACCAGGTTGAGCAGCGCCGGTGCGAGCTTGCGCTCGGTCAGGTCGCCGGACGCGCCGAAGATGACCACCGCACTCGGTCGTGCGCGGCGCTCCCGCACGCTGATTGGTTCCTCTGTGGTCACGATCTGCTCCCGTCGTCTGGTCCGGTCCGGCCGTCAGGTCGGGTGGGGACGGGCGGAGACGAACTGGCGCGCGGCCCTGGGGTCCTCGGCCCGGATCACGTGCATGACCGCGTTGATCAGCGCCAGGTGGGTGAACGCCTGCGGGAAGTTGCCCAGGTGGCGGCCGGTGCGCGGGTCGAGCTCCTCGGCGTACAGCCCCAGCGGGCTGGCATACGACAGCAGCTTCTCGCACAGCTGCCTGGCCCTGGCCAGCTCGCCGATCTCCACCAGGGCCGACACCAGCCAGAACGAGCAGATGGTGAAGGTGCCCTCCTCGCCGGCGAGCCCGTCGTCGGTCTGGTCGGTGCGGTAGCGCAGCACCAGCTCGTCGACGCTCAGCTCGTCGGCCACCGCCAGCACGGTCCGGCGTAGCCGCTCGTCGTCGGCGGGCAGGAAGCGCACCAGCGGCATGAGCAGCAGCGAGGCGTCCAGCGCGGTCGTGCCGTAGTGCTGCACGAACACGCCGCGCTCGTCCAGGCCGTGCGCCAGGATGTCGGCGCGGATCTCGTCGGCCGCCTTCTGCCAGCGCTCGGCGTAGTCCGGCTCGTCGTGCAGGCGGGCCAGCCGCACCCCCCGGTCGCAGGCCACCCAGCACATCAGCTTGGAGGACAGGAAGTGCCGCGGCGGCCCGCGCAGCTCCCAGATGCCCTGGTCGGGCTCGTGCCAGTGCTCGATGGCGTGCTCCACCTGCCGCTTCAGCACCGGCCACAGGTGCTCGGGCAGGTGGTCGCGTGACTTGGTGTGCAGGTAGACCGAGTCCAGCACCGCCCCCCAGACGTCGTTCTGGCGCTGGCGGTAGGCGGCGTTGCCGACCCGCACCGGCCGGGCGCCCTGGTAGCCGTGGAGGTGGTCGAGGGTCTGCTCCGGCAGCTCCCGCTCACCGCCCACGCCGTACATGATCTGCAGCTCCTCGTCGCCGGCGCCCACGTCGGCGACGAAGTAGAAGAAGTCGTTGGCCTCCCGGTCCAGCCCGAGCGTGTACAGGCCCCACAGCGCGAAGGTGGCGTCGCGGATCCAGGTGTAGCGGTAGTCCCAGTTGCGCTCGCCGCCGGGCGTCTCGGGCAGCGAGGTGGTGGCGGCGGCCAGCAGCGCCCCGGTCGGCGCGTAGGTCAGCCCCTTGAGCGCCAGCGCGCTGCGCTGCAGGTAGCTCTGCCAGGGATGGTCGGGGAACTCGCCCTGGTTGATCCACTGCCGCCAGTACTCGGCCGTCTGCCACATCCGCTCGGCCGCGTCCTCCCAGGTCCGGGGTGGTGCATGGTCGGACCACGACAGCGCCACGAACACGTCGTCGCCCTCGACCAGGCGGGTGCGGGCGTGGGCGCCGCGCTCCTCGAAGCCCAGGCGCAGGTTGGTGGTCAGCCGCAGCTCCAGGTCGGTGCCGGGGGCGGTGGCCAGCGCCTCGCCGTAGCCGTCGCCGAGGTAGGCCCAGCGCGCCGGGACGCGCCCGTAGTCGAACACCGGCTCGCAGTCCATGGCGAGCTCGACGCTGCCGTTGACGCAGCGTACGGTGCGCAGCAGCACGTGCTCGGCCTGGTGGTCGGTTGGGGCGCGCCGCCACACCGTCGCGCGGCGCTCGTGGTGGTACCAGCGGCCCACGCACAGCGCGTCGCGGACGATGATCCAGCCGGTGCGGGTCTTCCAGGTGGTCTCGAGCATGAGCGAGCCCGGCAGGTAGCGGCGGGCGGCGGGGACGGCGACGTCGGCCGGGCCGACCCGGAAGCCGCCCGCGCCCCGGTCCAGCATCGCCGCGAACACGCTCGGGCTGTCGGCCCGGGGCAGGCACAGCCACTCGACGCTGCCGCTCGGGGCGACCAGCGCGGTGACCTCGCAGTCGGACAGGAACCCGTACTCGCCGATCGGCGGGAACGGGCTCTGCGCGGCCAGCTCGATCTCCCGCTCCTTGGCCAGGGGATCCCGTAGGGGTGGGGTGGGCGTCCTTCGCGTGGTCCTCATGCGCATCTCACCGGCATTCCCGCCTAGCCGGCCCGCCGGTGCTGCGAGACCGCCTGGCCGAGCAGGGCGTACTGGACCAGCGCGACCAGGACGCGCTGGCTGACGGTGTCGGGCTCGCCACGGCCGTCGACGCTCACCAGCAGGTCCTGGTCGTCGTAGTAGTCGAGCAGCGGCTGCGTGGCGCTGCGGTAGACCCGCAGCCGCGTGCGCAGGATGTCCTCGTCGTCGTCGGGCCGTGAGCGTGCCCGCAGGCGGTGGAACAGCTCCTCCTCGGGCACCTCGAGGTTCAGCACGACGGTCAGGGGTGTGTCCAGCTCGCCCAGACGCCGGTCGAGGATCTTCGCCTGCGCGATGGTGCGCGGGTAGCCGTCGAGCACGAACCCCGCCCGGCAGTCGGGCTGGCCCAGCCGCTCCAGCACGATGTCGACCACGAGCTCGTCGGGCACGAGCTCACCCGAGTCCACGTACTCCTGCGCCATGCGGCCGAGCGGCGTGCCCTCGGCCACGTTGGCGCGCAGGATGTCGCCGGTCGCCAGGTGCACGATGCCGAAGTGGGCGGCGATGCGCGCCGCCTGGGTTCCCTTGCCGGCCCCCGGCTGGCCGAGCATCACCATCCGCATGGCGGGCGCCGGCCCGACCTCCACCGGGCGGCGGCGCTCGGCGAGCCGCTCGGCGAGCGGATGCAGCACGAGGTCTTCCAGCATGGCGACCAGGCGCTCGGTGACCTCGTCCCGGTCGCCGGCGGCGTCGACGCGGACCAGGAGCCCGCGGTCCTCGTAGTGGCGGACCAGCGGGCCGTTGGTGGCGGCGAACACCCGCAGGCGGTTGCGGATGGTCTGCTCGGTGTCGTCGGCGCGCGAGCGGGCGGCCAGCCGCTTGAACAGCTCCTCCTCCTCGAGCTCGAGGCTGACGGCGGCGTCCAGGGGCGCGCCGAGCTCGTCCAGGCGGCGGCCGAGCGCCCTTGCCTGCGGCAGGCTGCGGGGGAAGCCGTCGAGCACGAAGCCGTGGCGGCAGTCGGGCTCGGCCAGCCGCCCGGAGACGATGTCGATCACGATCTCGTCCGGCACCAGCTCGCCGCCCTCGATGTAGCGCTTGGCCACCCGGCCAAGCGGCGTGCCCCGGTCCACGTTGTCCCGGAAGATGTCACCGGTGGCGATGTGCGGGACGGCGAAGCGGGCCGCGATCCGTACGGCCTGGGTGCCCTTGCCGGCACCGGGCGGGCCAAGCAGGACGATGCGCAGCGCCTGGTCTGCCACTTCCTCGCCTGGACGCTGCATCTCGCGCCTCCGTCGAAGCTCCGGTTCGCTGCTGGAGAAGACCCGTGAGACGATCCCGTACGGCGTGGTGACGATGAACGGCGAGCCGCGGTCGACGGCGAGCTCGGCGACAGCTAGAGCCTACCCGGCGCTACGGCAGCTTGGCCACGGTGAGCAGGATGGCCGAGTCCTCCAGCGCGTGCAGCGTGTGCCGCGCCCGCGGGACGATCAGCAGATCGCCGTCGCGCCCGTCCCACTGCGTGGCGTCGGCGACCAGCCGCACCCGCCCGCGCAGCACCTGCACGGTCGCCTCGCCCGGGTTCTCGTGTTCGGACAGCGACGACCCGGCGGTCAACGCGATGAGCGTCTGCCGCAGCACGTGCTCGTGTCCGCCGTAGACGGTGTCCGCGCTCCGCCCGGCCGGAGCGGCGGCCGCCGACTTCAGCAGCTCACGCGCGAGCGCCTCGAGTGACATCTTCTCCACGGCGCAAGTGTGCTCACCCGGCCGCTCGACCGTCAAACGACACCCACCGGCCCCGACGCACGAAGGCGGGAGCATCCAGATGCCGAAGCGGAGCGCGGGCATCCGGCGGAGTACCAGCCGGGCGACGACCCGCTTGCCGTCGCCCTGCGGGAGTTCGAGGAGGAGACCGGCCATCCGCCCGGTCCTGCGCGCAGCGCACGCTGGCATCTCGGGCGGCCGCGGCGCAGACTAGGACGCACCAGGCCCGGACCTTGCTGGGGTGTGTCATGGTGAGCTACGACGGTCGGCGCCCGGAGCTGCTCCCGATGCTTGCTCGGGGCAAGCATCGCAGCCCACGCCAGGGCGCGTGCTTCATGGAGTTTGCCTCGCTGCTGGCCGGCGAGCGCTGGAGTGACCACCCGGCGTGCACCCACCCGCTGCTCGCCGCGGTCGCCAGGGACGTCAACGATCACACCTCCGACGCCGCCCGCCCGCGGCTGGCCGAGCTGATCCCGTCGGTGATCGGGCTGACCGGCGACGACCTGCACATCGACGCCCGGATCGCGTTGCGGGCCGCCACGGCGGCCCTGCCGGTCGTGGCGGCCGAGCGGCAACGGGTCATGGCGGTCTCGGTGCTGGCCTGCGAGCGTGCGCTGGCCGCGCTCGACCGGCGGCCGGTGGGGGCGCTCGAGCAGCGGAGCCGGTCGGCCCTGGCACAGGTTCCCCACGCCGCCGAGTGGGCCGACCGGTTCACCAGCGGTGTCCGGACCTCCTTCTCCGCGAGGCGCTTTCGCCGGCGGGCCGCGCCCGCCATCGTCCACGGCGCCGTCGAGGGCATCGCCGAGACCTGCCTGCCGGACCGCGACGAGCGGCTCCGCGACCTGCTGGTCCAGGCGATCGATGCATGTGCGGCGTGGACCGGCCGCGACCCGGACCGTGACGGCGTGGCCGACCCTGCGGGGTGGGTGCGCGCGTGCCGGCTCACCGGCGGGCCACCGGCCGCGACCCGTCGGACGGGCTGACGAGCTCCGGGCCCCCGCTGACCGGCCGAGCCGGGTCCGTCCTGGTCAGGCGGCCGACGCCTGCAGGTCCGCCCTGAGGGTGTCTCGGGTCGGCCGTTCCTTGCGGGCCATGGCCTGCGTCCCGCTCGACCTGCGTGGCCCCGATCGGTGTGTCCGGCCCGCGTCAGGTCATGCGGGCGCGGACCTCGGGGCGGCGCAGGGGTGGGACGGTGGTCGGCGGCTGGCGTCGCGGCGGCAGGTCGCGCAGCACCTCGGCGGTCACCCGGGTGATCGTGGCGACCGCCTGTTCGAAGACCTCGTCGGTCGCGGCGGTCGGGCGGGTGATGCCGCTGACCTTGCGGACGTACTGGCGGGCGGCGGCCTCGATCTCTGCGGCCGTCGCGGGCGGCTCCAGGCCCCGGAGGGTGGTGATGTTGCGGCACATGCTCGAGTCGAGCGGCGCGCTGCTGCTCAGGCGGTCGCCGGGGCGTGGTCGCGAAGCAGCCGCATGAACTCGCGCATCCAGCTCGGGTGGTCCGGCCAGGCGCGGGCCGACACCACCATGCCGTCGACCACCGCGTCGCTGTCGACGAACTCGGCGCCGGCGACCGCCACATCGGGAGCCAGCGCCGGGTAGGCGGCCGTCTTGCGGCCGTTCAGCACACCCGCCGCGGCCAGCACCAGCGGGGCGTGACACAGGTCGGCGACCGGCTTGGACTCGCCGAAGAAGTGCCGCACGATCCGCTGCACGTCGGGGTCGTTGCGGATGTACTCGGGCGCCCGGCCGCCGGGGATGACCAGGGCGGCGTAGTCGGCGGGGTTGACGTCGGCGAACGCCAGGTCGGCCTGCCAGGTGTAGCCCGGCTTCTCGGTGTAGGTGTCGAAGCCGTCGACGAAGTCGTGCACGACGAACTGCAGCTTCTTCTTGGACGGCCCGGCGATGTGGACCTCGTAGCCTTCCTCGAGCAGGCGCTGGTAGGGGTACATCACCTCCAGCGACTCGGCGGCGTCGCCGGTGAGGATCAGGACCTTGGCCACGGCGCATCCCTCCTTGCGGCCGAACAGGACTGCAGAGGTGAATGTACGTGGGCAGGTGGGGTCCGGCAACAGCACCGAGCCTGTTCTCTATCCGGGGATGGTCACTGCCTGAACCGTTACCGGCTGGTGCACCGTGTAGTCCAGCTCGTCGGCCTGGCCCACCCCGGAGGGGGTGAGCACGTCGATCGCCTTCGGCACCGTGTTCGGGTCGACCGTGCAGTGCGGGTCGGTCGAGGCGGTCGCGCACACCCCGAACGAGAACGCGCCCGGCGTGGGGGTGAAGCCGCGGGCCTGGTCGGCGCTGAAGCCGTCCTGGCCGGTCAGCACCACCGTGAACCCCCACCCCGAACCGGGCTGGCCAAGGCTCGACTTCGGCACGCTGAAGGTGATGAAGCGCGAGATCGCGTTGGCCCTGATGGTCACCGTCCCGAGGGTGGTGTTGTGGGCGTCGACGTAGCGCTGGCCGAAGCCTTGCACCTCGATGAGCCGGTTCCAGGCCGAGGTGGCCGCGACCGCGTAGTTGCGCTGCGGGAAGGAGGCCGCCGTGGAGGTGTCGGCCGGGGCCGCGCCCGGGTCGTGCACGTAGACGTCCACGAGCTGGGCGCCGAGCGGGCTGCCGAAGGTCGGCGACAGGTCGCGTGTCTGCAGCCGGAAGATCGCGTTCGTGCCGTCGTCGAACAGCTGGAAGCGCTCGATGTCGAAGGCGCCCGGATGGAAGTCGCTGGAGGTCGGGTAGGCGTAGTTGCCTGGACCGTTGTCGTCGCCGGCCGGGTCGGTGACGTCGAGCAGCAGGGTCCCGGGGACGAAGTCGAACACCACCGTGCGCTCGGCGTGGGCGGTCGCCCCGTCGGAGCTGACCGCCACGACGTTCAGCACGGTCGTGCCGCCGCTCACCGGCACGTCGACGCCGAAGCTGCCGTCTGCCGCGGCAACGGTCGTGGCGGTCGTGGTCGCGAAGGTGTTGTCGGTGTTGGTCGCCGCCACGTAGATGGTGTTGCCGGGCGCCGAGCTGCCACGCACCGTGACCGGCGAGCCCGAGATCGCGGACTGGTCGGGCGGCTGGTCCACCGTCAGGGTGGTCTGCTGCTGCTGGTGGCTGACGTAGCGGGCCACGGTGTTGGCCGGCTGCTCGAGCAGCCGGCCGGCGCCGAGGTCGCGTGCCAGCCGCACGTACTGTGCCGCAGACCAGGTGAGCGGCGCGGCGGAGCCGGCCGCCTGGCCTCCTGCAAAGCCGATCGAGGCGACCTCGGGCGAGGTGCCGAACGGCGACGCCGGCAGGTCGGGCAGCTCCCAGTCCTGCTCGGGGACCAGCCCGACCCCGAAGGCGAAGCGGCGCATCGCGTCGAGCAGGCCGACCGCCGCCGAGCGGTTGCCGAGGGCAAGCTCGTGCTCGGCTCGCTCGCCGGCGAGCACCGGCCACAGGTGCCCGTTGCCCGTGTTGGTGGGCGCCCACGGGTGCCCGTCGGTCGCCCCGTCGCCGTAGCCGTCGCCGTTGTAGCGGAACCAGCCCGGCCCGCTGGCCGTGCTGCGCCGGATGGTCGCGTCGACCACCGGCAGCGACTGCGCCACGTCGGGGTCGGTCGACGCCAGCACCCCGAGGCGGGGCAGCTCCAGGAAGCCCGCGTCGATCACCGCGCGCTGGTCCAGCGTGGGCCCGCCGTTGCCGACGTTGTAGCTGATGGCGGCGTTGGGGTCGCCGGTCTTGGACAGCCGGATGAAGTACGGGTGGGGGGCGGCCGGCCCGTTGGTGGTCACCGTCTGGTGCTTGACCGTGCGCTGGTAGTCGTCGGCCACGCCACGCCACACCGCCGCCGAGGTGTGGTCGCCGTCGGCGTCGGCGATGTCGGCGGCGGCGAGCAGGCCGGCGATCTCGGCGGCGATGGTCGAGGGCGAGAAGCCGCTCTGCTCCTCCCAGCGCTCGGGCCCGAACGAGGGGCCGTGGCTTGCGACGAAGTTCGCCGCCGGCTTGATGTGGGCCTCGAAGAAGGCCTTGTCGGTGAGGCCGACCTGCTGCGCCATGACGATCGGGAAGGCGCACTCGTCGAGCTGGGTGCCGAAGGTGTCGGGCGCCGGCTTGCCGTTGACCAGGCTGTTGCGGGGCATGGAGCCGTCGGGCAGCTGCTGGCGTTCGAACAGGAAGCGCGCCGCGGCGCGGGCGGTGTCGACGTCCCCGTCGGCCAGCAGCGCGCTGAAGGTCTCGTACAGGTCGCGGGCGAACACCTCGCGGTAGGAGCCGAAGTAGGTGGTGTTCTCGTCCCCGGCGGCCACCGCCTGCCCCCATGGCGAGGCCAGGCTCGCCACGAGCGCGCCCGGGAACGTCTTGTCCTCCGACGCCTTGATGACGTTCGCGCTGACGTAGTACTCGGCCGCGAGCTGCTTGGACGTCGCGCCCGGGCCGGCCAGCGACCCCGGCGGGACGAGCCGGGCGTCGTAGGCCTGCCAGCCGTCCAGGTAGCCCTTGCGGAGCCGCCCGAAGGGCGTGCCGAGCGTGCCCTCGGCCGCGGCGAGCGCGTCCGCCTGGCGCGTGCCGAAGCCGAGCGCCAGCGTGACCGAGCCGTCGGCGGGCAGGTTCACCCGGGCCGTCTGCACCAGGTTGCCGCCGGCAGCGGCGTCATAGGTCTGGGTGAGCGCATGGCTGGCGTCGAGCTGGGTGAGCCCGTCGGAGCCGGCACCGGCGAAGCCGTTGGTCACCTGCGCCAGGTGCGTGGAGGCGTCCACGGCCACGAACACCGGCGTGGCGTAGTCGCGGTTGGCGGCGTTGGTGCTCGTGTTGGTGTCGAAGGCGACCGGCACCGGGTGGCCGGTCGAGGTGTCCACCGTGCCCCCGTCGGGCCCGCCGTTGTTGCAGCTGCGTCCGGCGCAGCCGCCGACGCCGCCGCCGTTGCCGTTCACCGTGGGATCGAAGCGCACGTACAGGCGCAGCGGCGACGAGGTGAGCGGGGTGAGCTGGGCATGCAGCACGACCGAGTTGCGCGCCGGGTCGGTGAGGTACTCGGTGGTGATGCGGTAGCGGCCGCTGTTGGCCGTGGTCGTGACCCGGCAGCCCATGCCGCTGGGGTCGGCCGCGGCCGCCGTGTAGTGCATGTCGCGTGTCTGCAGGTCGGTGAACGTCGCGCCGTCGGTCACGATGTACTGCAGGGTCTCGTTGTTGGTGTTGTCGTTGGTCGGGTAGTAGACGTCGCTCAGCACGCCGTCCGCGACCGTGAACCAGACCTTCGAGGTCGTGTTGCGGGCCGTGCCGAGGCAGTCCTTGCGCGCGCGGTCGAAGTGCGACAGCGTCCCCGGCCCGTCCGGGGCGGTGCCGGCCGGCGCGGCGGCCGCGGCGACGGCCGCCGCGGCGCGTGCGGCGCCGGCGGCGCGTGCGGCTTGGGCCGGCGGTCGCGCGATCGCAAGCAACGCCACCGCGAGGACCGCTGCTGCCAGCGCGCTCCATGCACGCTGCGACGGCTGTCGTCTGCTGCCCATGCTCACTCCTTGGCCGTACTCCGAGCCTCGAGGGCCTGGCCCTTTCTCGCCGAGCGGCGGCGTCTTGCGCCCGAGCGCCGGCGTCCCCGCGCCCGCTGACGCTCGGGGCCGGTCGAACGGCCGGCAGCCGTTTATCGAACGGCCGGCAGCCTAGTCCGAAGGTCCAGCCAGGGCAAGCGGCTGGGGGCGTCGAGCTCCGTCGGGTGCGGTGCTACGGTTACGGGTGCAGCCGGCCGTCGGGCTGCCCGATGGCCGCATCGGAGGCGTTGGGGTGGCCGTGTTCCGCCGTCCACCGCGCCCGCGGACCCTGGTGGTCGCGGGGTGTCTGGTCGTGCTCGTGTGGGCGCTGGTCGGCCTCGCCCGCCTGTCCACGGAGCTGCTCTGGTTCCGCGAGGTCGGCAAGACCCAGGTGTTCTGGGGGGTGCTCGGGGCCCGGGTCGTGCTTGCCCTGCTGGCCGGCGTCGGCACGGGGGCGTTCGTCGCCGCGAACCTGTGGGTCGCCGAGCGGGCAGCCCGCCAGGCCCGCCGGCAGGACGCCGGCTGGCCGGAGGCGGCCGACCGCTGGCAGGCGGTGCTCGCCCCGCACCGGCGGCGCCTGGAAGCCGGCGTGGTGGCCGTCCTGGCGCTGGGTGTGGGGCTGCACGAAGCCGGCCGTTGGCAGGCGTTGCTGCTGTGGCGCAACCGGGTGCCGTTCGGGGACGCCGACGCGCAGTTCCACCGTGACATCGGCTTCTACGTGTTCACGCTGCCGCTGCAGCGCCTGCTGTTCGGCTGGCTGCTGTTTGTCCTGCTGGTCGCGCTGATGGTCGCCGGCCTGGCCTACTGGCTGCTGGGCGGGATCCGGCCCCTGCCGGTGGGACGGCGGGTCGCGGCCGGGGCCCGCGCCCACCTGTCGGTCCTGCTCGGCCTGGTCCTGCTGGTCAAGGCGTGGGGCTACCGGCTGGACCAGTTCTCGCTGGTGTTCTCGCCCCGGGGGGTGGTGACCGGCGCCTCCTACACCGACGTGCACGCCCAGCTTCCCGCGCTGCGGCTGATGGTGCTGCTGGCCCCGGTGTGCGCCCTGCTGGTCATCGCCGCCGCCCGCTCGCAGCGGTTCCTGCTGGCGGCCAGCGGTCTGGCGCTGTTCGTGCTGTCGTCGATCCTGGTCGGCGCGGTCTATCCGGGTTTCGTGCAGCGCTTCCAGGTCGCCCCGCAGGAGCTGCAGCGGGAGCTCCCCTACATCCAGCGCAACCTCGACGCCACCCGCAAGGCGTTCGCGCTGGACCGGGTGGCGACCACCGAGTTCGCGGCCGCCGAGCGGCTGCCCGCCGCCGTCCTGCACGCCAACCAGGCCACGGTCGGCAACATCCGCCTGTGGGAGCCTGGCGTGCTCAAGATCGGCATCCAGAACCTGCAGGCGATCGGGCAGTACTACGAGTTCAGCGACGTCGACGTCGACCGCTACCCGATCGGCGGCACACCCCGCCAGGTGATGATCTCGGCCCGGGAGGTCGACCCGCGCAACCTCGACCGGTCCGCCCAGACCTGGCAGAACCTCCACCTCGCCTACACGCACGGCTACGGGGTGGTAGCCGCCCAGGTCAACACGGCGGAGACGTCGGGGCGGCCCGCGTTCGTGGTGAGCGGCTTCGACCAGCCCGGCGCGGCCATCCCGATCCGGCAGCCACGCCTGTACTACGGCGAGCCGCCGCCCGACACGCCGGACTACGTGGCCGCCGCGACCCGGCAGCCCGAGGTGGACGCCCCCGCGCCCGGCGGCCAGCCGCAGGCGTCGTTCCGCTACGACGGGCGGGGCGGGGTCCGGCTCGGCGGTCTGCTGCGCCGGCTCGCCTTCGCCGTCCGCTTCCGCGACATCAACCTGCTGATCTCCAGCAACCTCACCCCGGCGTCGCGGGTCGTGTTCTATCGCGACGTCCGCGACCGCCTGGAGAAGGCGGCGCCGTTCCTGCAGTGGGACGGCGACCCGTACGTCGCCGTGGTCGGCGGGCGCGTCGTGTTCATCCGCGACGGCTACACCACCACCGACGCCTACCCGTACGCCGAGCGCATCCAGATGCAGACGGCGGCGCGCCGCGACGCCCCCGGCGACCGCGGCGTGCGCGGGCGGGCCAACTACGTCCGCAACGCGGTCAAGGCGGTGGTCGACGCCTACGACGGCACGGTGACCCTGTACGCCTTCGACGAGACCGACCCGCTGCTGCGGGCCTGGCGGCGCGCGTTCCCGGGCCTGTTCGTGGCCCGCTCGGCGATCCCGTCCGCCCTGTGGGCCCACCTGCGCTACCCGGAGGACCTGTTTGCGATCCAGGCCAACCGCTACGCCTCCTACCACATCCCCAAGGCCAAGGACTTCTACTCCAAGCAGGACTTCTGGGCGCTGCCCGAGGACCGCTCCGGGCAGATCTTCCAGAGCACCGGCGCCGCGTCGCTGGCGGTCGGCGGTGCCGGGCGGGCGCGCATGCGCCCCTACTATCTGCTCGCCAGGCTCCCGGGCGAGACCCGCGAGCACTTCGTGCTGGTGCTGCCGTTCACCCCCAACAACAAGCAGAACATGGTCGCCTACATGGCGGCCCGGTCCGACCCGGACGGCTACGGCACGATCACCCTGTTCAACCTGCCCCGCTCCCGCACGGTGTTCGGACCCACCCAGGTCAACGCCCAGATCCTGGCCGACCCGGATGTGGCCAAGGAGCTGACCCTGTTCAACCAGCAGGGCTCCACCGTCACCCTCGGCAACCTGCTCACCGTGCCGATCGGGAATGCGCTGCTGTACGTGCAGCCGATCTTCATCCAGGCCAGCCAGGGCGCCATCCCCGAGCTGCGGCGGGTCGCGGTCTTCCTGAACGGCCAGCTCGGCTACACGGCCACCCTGGACGGCTCGATCGCGCAGGTGCTCGGCCAGCCGGCCGTCCCGCCCACCCCCGGCGGCCCGGGTCCGCCGCCCGCGGCGGCAAGCTCGACGCTGGCCCGCATCCTCGCCCAGCAGGCCGAGGCCTACCGTCAGGCCCAGCAGGCGCTCGACCGCAAGGACCTGGGGGCCTACCAGCGGGCCATCGACCGGCTCGGCGAGCTGATCCGCCAGGCCCAGCAGGCCCAGGCCCAGCAGGCCCAGCCCCGGCGGGCCGCCGCGAGCTCCACCACCCGGGCCGGTGGCCGTTGAGCCACCGGCGGGTGGGCGTCTCGTACCAGGATCTGGTGAAGGCCCAGCCGGCCAGCTCGCCGGCCTGGTGAAGGCCTAGCCGGCCAGCTCGCCGCCGCGCTCCGGTTGCCGGGCCAACAGCACGGTGGTGACCTGCCCGCCGCCGAACAGGTCCTCGGTCCGGATCTTGACCGACTCGGTCTGGGTGCCGGCCGCGAACGCGACGGTGTCGTGGCGTAGCACCTCCGGGTCGACGTACACCGCCGCGCCGAGCAATGCCCCAAGCGGTGGCAGGGCGCCGAGCTCGTAGCCGGGAAAGTCGCGGCCAAGCTCGTCCTCGGTGGCCAGGCGGGCCCGGTGGTCGCCCAGGGCCTCGCGGACCAGGTGCAGGTCCAGGCGAGTGGACGCGGGCAGGACCATGAGCGCGTACCCGGACGTGGTTCGCACCGCCAGCGTCTTCAGCACCTCGCCGGCGTCGACGCCGAGCGCTCGCGCCTCGTCGACCGACGTGTACGCCTGCCGGTGGGGGATCACCTCGAAGGTGCTGCCCTGCTGCTCCAGGTGCTCGGTCACGGCCGACATCGGTGCCACCTCCCCGGCCGCGGGACCTCGCGGCCGCCGGTCGTCGCCTTGCTGGCAGGCCATGTGGCTGGTGCGCCTACCTTACACGGCGCCGACGAGCGTGCCGAGTCCGCTGACCGTCACCCGGACCGTTGCGCGCGGCCCGGCGGGCGGCCCAGGGAGCCTGGCATGCCCGGCGCCACGCATGTCGGCGCCATGGGCAAGCGCAGACGGGCAGGGTCAGACGGGCAGGGTCAGATGAGCAGGTCAGATGAGCAGGGACAGGCAGGTCGGGCCGCCGTCGGCCTTGTGGAACTCGGCCAGGTCCACCTCGCGGACCTCATAGCCGAGGCGGCGGATCGCGGCGGCCGTCCGTGGGCAGCCGGCCGACAGCACCGCCGTCGTGCCGATCGCGACGACGTTGCAGCCGGGCGTCTCCTCGGGCGGCACCACGATCCGGTGCTCGGCCGCCCGGAAGGCCGGCTGCGCGAGCACGGCTGCGGTGCCCACGACCGCGCGGTCGTCCAGGGCGGTGACGGCCGTCTGCAGGTGCAGGGCGCCGCGGGGCACGCCGGCGACCGCCACCCCGAGCCCGCAGGCGTGCGCGAACCGGGTGAGCTGCTCGACGCCGTGCTGGTTGGTCCGCCGGGAGCGGCCGACCACCAGGGTGCGGCCCAGGCGCAGCACGTCGCCGCCATCCAGCGTCGCCGGCGGCATCATACGCTGCACGCGGGCGACGAGCATGGCCAGGGTCGGCAGCAGCTGCTCGGCCTCCTCGGCCCGGGACGGGGCGCCGGGGCGGGCGAGCAGCGCCTGGTCGCCGACCACGACGGCGGCGTCGTCGACGAAGCAGGCGTCGGGGAGGTCCTCGTCGGCCGGCAGCGACACCACCTCGACGAGCTCGGCGAGCGCGGCGGCGTAGGCGGCGTGCTGGGCGCGCGCCCGGGCCGGGTCGATGGTCGCCCGGGCGGGATGACCCGACAGCGCCCGAGCGAACGAGCTCCCCGGCGGGCGCACGATCGCCAGCGTCGGCGCTGCCTCGAACCGGGCTGTCACGACCGCTCGCCCGCCCCCGCAGCGCGCAGGTCCTGTCCGATGACCAGCAGGCCGCCCGCTCCCGGGCCGCCCGCTCGCAGGCCGCCCGGGAGGTGCCGACCGGCCCGCTCAGCGGATGCCACGGCGGCGCAGGATCTCCTCGACCTCGGCGAACTCGCCAGGGTCTTCCCGGCGGGCCGGCGCCGCGCGCCGCTGGGGAGCCTCGATCGGCCGGCCACCTGTCGCCCGCGTGGCCGCCCCGCGCCGTAGTACACGGGCGGTCATGTACAGCGCGACGGCGAGCCCGGTCAGCGCGACGCCCGCCCACACCCTGGGGGAGAACACCAGGTCTGCGACCCAGCCGGCGACCGCCGTCCCGATCCGCCAGAGCAGTGGGAGGATGCCGGTCAGGTAGGCCGCGAGCGGCAGCAGCGACCAGGCGGCGCCGCGCAGCCCGGCGGCCGCGCCGCGGCGCCGCCCCGCAAGCCAGCTGCCGACCAGGCCGACGAGGGTGAGCCCCGCGCACAGCGGGAGCCAGGCCACCTGGTCGAACCCGCTCATGTCCTCGAACCTCCGTCCGAACGCCTGCCATCCATCGTCGCACGATCGGCGGGTGGCCGCTGCCGCCACGTCGCGGTGAGAGGATCTGCCGCTGACGGGGCGAGCAGCCGCCCGTGAACTGGAGCGCCTGGCGAGACAGCTACGAGTGCGGCCGACGTATCCGCCGCAGAGGCGTCCAGTCCCGTGCTGAACGACCATAGCGGCGCCAGCTCCCGGCCGCCTGCTCGCTCATCCTGTGGCCCAGCGCTGCACGACATCGAACTCCCACTGCTCCTGTGTCAGCCCGGCCGGCCGTGCCGGGTCGATGGTGGCAATGGTGACGCCCGTCCGCCTGAGCTCCTCGGCGTGGTCGGCTGGCATGTGGTCGTCAGAGGTAACCAGCACGGCGTCGGGATGGTCCCACGCGATCCTGCTGAGCAGCTCGGGGTCTTTCAATCCCTTGTAGCCAAGCTGCCCTGCGGCCAGGGCGCTTCGGCCTCGGCGGCGAAGTTCGGCGGCAAGCCGCGGATTGAGTGCCTCGTCGATGATGAGGAGCCGGGCCACAGGACCGGGTCAGGCTGCCTGCTCATAGCGCGTGACAACGTTCCACCAGCGCACGGCATCCTCGATCTCCGACCGCTCGAGCTCGTAGTCCTCGCGCAGCACACGTAGGCCGGGGAAGCCGCTGCTTGCAAGCTCAGCCACCTTGCTGGCCGCAAGACGCCGATCTCGGATCGTTGGTCTACCACTGAGGCGGTCGGGATCCACCTCGATGTGTTCGACGCTGGGCAGCTCCCGGATCGCCCAGCCACCGCGGCGAAGCCAGCCGGCGATGTCTCGAAGGTCGTCGTAGGTCAGGACCGTTTGCCCACCATGGTCGCGACCGATAGCAAGCAACGTGTCGTCCTTGCGATAGACGACGCTTTCCCGTCCCTGTCCCTTCGAGTAGGTGGTGGTCGCCAGCGGTGCGGCGGTCAGCGGCCAGTCGCCGTACTCCTGCCGGAGGTTCGCGATTGCGCGCCGGATCTCGTGATGGGGCACACCGCGCTGCAGGAGCTCGTGCACCGCCATCGCCTCGGCCACATCCTGGAAGCTGTAGACCCGGGGTGAGCCATCCGAGCGCGACGAGCGAATGTAGCCACGTCGAGCCCATTGGCCGACGCGGTCGCCTGACACGCCGACAAGTTGGCCGACCTCGGCTGCGAGATACCAGCCGCGTGAAGATGCAAGCGCCTCAGCCATGCGTCAACCCTACTCGATCGGTGTGAGCGTGGGGAGCCGTCGTGACCTGCCGCGCTCGAGGAGCCTGCTGGACAGCGCCCTTCCGGGACGGGCATCATGCCCTGTCGGGGCGGCCTAGCCCGGCGAGGGGATCGGGCCGGGTGGCCTGGACCGGAAGCGGAGAGCCGATCGGTGGGGTCGTCGAGTCTGCCGGCCCGCGTCTGCGCAGGTCGCCGCCCGGCGACAGCTGGCATCGATACGACACCAAGGTTGGGGAGGAAGACGTGGCGCAGGACGGGTCCTTCGAGGGTGCGCTCGCCGCGACGGAGGAGCAGGCGGGCGCGACGCTGCGGACCGCCGCCACGGTGGTTCGTGAGCTCCGCAAGGCCAAGGCCGCCGCGGCGACCGGGCAGTCCCGCGAGCTGCGCCGGGCGCTGGAGGCGGCCCAGGGGCTGGCCGCCCAGCTCGCCGGGGCGGCCGCCGGCCTGCGCGCGGGCTTCGACTTCGACGAGCAGGAGCATCTGGCCTCCGGCTCGTACACCAAGGAGCTGCTGGCGGCGGCGGCCGCGCACGGCGTGGACATGTTCGAGGAGGACGAGCGCCTGCTCTGCTACCCCTCGCTCGTGCGGGTCCTGCCCGACCAGGCCGCGCTCGAGATCGACCGCCGGCGCGAGCGCCGCCTGCGCCCGTCGGTGGTGGTCGGCCTGCTCGCGGCCGCACAGAACCGCGGGCCGAGGTTCCGGCCCGAGCCGTTCCTGGACTCCCTGCGCGCCGCCTACGAGCTCGTCGTCGCCCGCCAGGCCAAGAAGCCGGACGCGGTCGTCCGGCTGGTCGACGTGTGGGCGGTGCTCACCCTGCTGCCCGGCCAGGCCAAGGACTACACCAAGCAGGAGTTCGCCCGCGACCTGTACCTGCTCGACCAGAGCGGGGTCACGGTCACGTCCCGCAGCCAGCGGCGGCTGCGCTGGAGCGCGAGCACCGGCACCAAGGGGACCGGCGTGCTGACCACGGTGGCCCGAGGTGGCCAGCAGCAGCGCTACTGGGGCATCTCGTTCTCCCTGCCAGGTGCCGAGCCGGCCGCACCGACCTCGCCCGAACCGGGGGCGCCATGACCACACCGCAGCGCATCGCCAGCGTCCCGGCCGGCGGTGCCGGGCTCGACGTCGACGAGTACCTGGAGTTCGTCCGCAAGGAGTACCTGGCCGACTTCATCCGCCGCGGCGGCGCGTCGGTGAAGGTCGTCGTCGCCGGCGACGCCGACGTGGCCGCCCGCTTCCACGCCGGGCTGGCCGCCGACGCGACCGCGGAGGGGTTCCTGTACGCCGCCGTCGACGCCGCCCACACCCGCACCCACCTCGCCGACCAGCTCTTCTTCGCCGTCGCCGGCCAGGTCGACTGGACCGGGCTGGCCCGCAGCGCGGTGCTGGCCGCCTACGACGCGGTCGCGTTCCCCGCCCCGGGGGCGCCGGGCGAGCTGGCCGTGGCCGCCGTCGCGGCCTACCACGACGTCGACGCCCGCGAGCTGTACCGCAGCGTCCGGCGCCAGCTCGAGCACACGCTGCTCGGGGAGGCCTCGCTCGCCTACGAGTTCCGGCTGGCCATGCTGCGGCTGTGCCAGGCCGAGCTCGGCGCCGGCGACGTCGACGACAGCGAACGCGACGCCGTGCTCGGCTGGCTCGTGGGCGAGCGGGTCCCGCTGGCGACGCTGCGCCGGTCGCTCATCTACGCCCGCATCGGCCGCCACAACGCGCAGGCGATGCTGTCCTCGCTGGCCCACTGGCTGCCGCTGGCCGGCCGCGCGGGGCTAGTGCTCGACCTCGACCTGGCGCGCCTGACGGTCGGACGCCGGCCGCCGGCCGGCCAGCGCGACGGGGTGTACTACACCAAGGCGGCCGTGCTGGACGCCTACGAGGTGCTGCGCCAGCTGATCGACGCCACCGACGTGCTGTCGGCGGCGATGGTGGTCGTGGTGGTCCCGCCCGAGCTCGTCACCGACGAGGTGCGGGGCCTGCCGGCCTACAGCGCGCTGCACCTGCGCGTCGCCGACGAGGTCCGCGACCGGCGCCGGGCCAACCCGTACGCGGCGCTGATCCGGCTGGAGGTCCGGCTGGAGGCGGTGGCGCTGCGGTGAGCGGGCCGCGGGCCGCCCCGGCCACCGGCGGCGAGCAGGTCGCCGCCCGGCGGGCCGTGGAGGCGCTGCGTTCCGGGGTGCCGAGCCGGGCCGCGGTGGCGGCGCTCGGCTCGGCCCAGCCCGAGATCGAGGACCGCTTCGGCGCGCTGCTCGAGCGGGTCCGGCAGGAGCCCGGGGCGTCCCGGCACCCGGGCGGCCTGCTCGTGGGTGGTGGCTTCGGCTCGGGCAAGAGCCACCTGCTCGAGCATCTGGCCCATCTCGCGCTCGAGGCCGGGTTCGTGGTGAGCCGGGTGGTGGTGAGCAAGGAGACGCCGCTGTACGACCCGGTCAAGGTGTTCCGGGCCGCCGCGGCCGGCGCCGTGGTCCCCGGCGGCCACGGCCCGGCGCTGGCCGAGGCGGCCGCCGGCCTCGATCCCGGCACGCCCGCCTTTGCCGAGCTGTGGCGCTGGGTCACGTCACCGGGCGCCGCGCTGAACGAGCGCTTCGCCGCCACGCTGCTGCTGTTCGGCCGCTTCGGCGCCACCGACGGGGAGCTCGCCGACGCGATCGTGCGCTTCTGGTCCGGCGACCCCATCAAGGTGGCCGAGGTCCGCCGCCGGCTGCGCGAGGCCGGCGAGGCGCGCTACCCGCTGCCGGCGGTGCCGGCGCGCGAGCTGGCCCGCCAGCGCCTCCGCTTCGCCGCCCGGCTGATGGTCGCCGCCGGCTATGCCGGGTGGGTGGTGCTGTTCGACGAGGTCGAGCTGATCGGCCGCTACTCGGTGCTACAACGCGGCCGGGCCTACGCCGAGCTGGCCCGCTGGGCGCGCGGCGCGCACGACGACCCCGGGCTGCCGCTGGTGGCGGTGCTGGCCATGACCGACGACTTCGAGGCCGCGGTGCTGTCGGGCAAGAACGACCGGGAGCTGGTGCCGGCCAAGCTGCGGTCACGGCAGACGCTCGAGCTCGACGAGCTCGCCGGGAGCGCCGAGGCCGGCATGCGCGTGATCGACCGGGACATGCTGCTGCTGGCGCCGCCCGACGACGCCGAGCTGGACCGCGCCTACCAGCGGCTGAAGGAGCTGCACGGCGAGGCGTTCGGCTGGGCGCCGCCCGACGTGGCCGGCCTGGAGCGCCTGGGCGCGACCAGGATGCGCCAGTACGTGCGGGCCTGGATCAACGAGTGGGACCTGGTCCGGCTCGACCCCGAGTTCGCCCCCCAGACCGAGGTGATCACCCAGGCCCTCGACGGCGCGATCGGCTACCGCGAGGATGCCGACCTCGAAGGCGCCGCCGCGGACGGCGGTGACGACGCCGGTGCGGAGGGCGCCGACGCCTAGCACACCGCCAGGAGGACGCGGATGGACAACACGCTCGACAAGGGCCAGTTCTTCGACCAGGCCATGTACATGGTGCACGTCACCGACTGGCCGCCGGGGCAGCTGCAGCCCACAACGCCGGTGGAGTCCTCCGGCAACGCCCGCCTGGCGCTGTGGCCGACGGACCCGCGGGATGGGCGGCCCATCCCCCCGCCCGACGAGCACGGCGTCCTGTTCGCCACCTCGACCTTCTCGCTGGCCAACAGCGGCAACCGGACGGCGCTCGCCCCGAAGCGGTCCTGGAAGGTCAACTTCGAGCCCGGCGACGACCACGACCGGCTGGTCGGCATGTCCCGCCTCAACCTCAAGGCGATGTTCAACGATCCTTCACAGATGCGCGAGGCGCTTGCCTGGCACCTGTTCGATCGGGTGGGCGTCCCGTCGTCGCGCCACACCTACGCGAAGCTGGCGATCAACGACCGCTACCTGGGCCTGTTCTCGCTCATCGAACAGGTCGACCGGAGGTTCCTGAAGGACCACTTCGGCGCCGACCATCGGGGCAACCTCTACAAGGCCTACTGCGGGGACATCGGCTGCGCGACGCTCGAGCACCGGGTCGGCGCCGACGGCGACGACGGCGGCGGTCAGTACCGCACGGCCGGCGACGACCAGACCTACCGGCTCAAGACCAACGAGGACGACCCGGCAGCCAACGGCTACGACGACCTCGCCCACCTCGTCCGGACGATCAACGGGGTCGGCCTGCCCGGCGGCGACGGCCGCTTCGCCACCGACGCCTACCGGGCATCGGTGGAGGGCGTCGTGAACGTCGACGGCTTCCTGCGCTGGGCGGGCGTCAACCTGCTGCTCGGCAGCTGGGACAACTACTTCGCGACACCCGCGAACTACTACCTGTACAACTCCGGCCGCAAGGGTGCCGAGCGGGACTTCGTCGACGCGCCCTACTTCACCTTCATCCCGTGGGACTACGACAACAGCTTCGGCATCGACTACTTCGGCACCGCCTGGCAGTACACCGACATCGTCGACTGGCCGAGCAACACCACCGGCTACTGGCGCAAGCAGGGGGCGGCCAACCGGACCTCCCGCATCCCGCTGGTGCAGAACCTGCTGCGCAACCAGGACTTCCTGCGCTACTACCTGGACCACCTGGAGCACCTGCTCGACACCGCCTTCACCCCCGCCGCGATCGCGCAAGCGATGGGCACTGGCGGCGGCGGGGGGCTGTGGGAGCGCGTCTGCCACGCCGCCTACCTGGAGGCCGACACCCCCCACGGGCAGCCGTTCACCGGCCGGCAGTTCACCAACGACGAGGTCTACCGCAGCGGGTACGAGCAGAACGAGCTGCGCCACGGCGACGCCAAGATCGAGGGGATCATCCACTACGTGCGCATGCGCTACGACCGGGCGCGGGAGCAGCTCGCCGCGCTGCGCACGACCCATCCTCGCGGTGCCAGCGGCGCGACCTTCTCCGGCATGATGGAAGCGCTGCCGGCGCGGGCATGAGCGCGGCCGCCGCGCAGCGCGCCGTCCCCCAGCTGCAGCTGCAGCACGAGGCGAAGCTCGTCGAGCTCCTGGGCGAGCAGGTGGACCGGCACCTGGAGGCGAGCGGCGTGCTCGCCAAGGACGGGCTCTTCTACGTGATCTTCGACAACGCGCCCCACATCGGCCGGCTCGGCGCCGGCCTGTCGCCGGCGGCCAAGGAGAACCGCCTCATCCGGCCGGAGCAGCGCCACGGCGCCGGCTTCAGGCCCAAGCCGGGGCACCGCAGCGGCTTCGAGGACATCGCCTACGACCGGTCCACCAACCGCTTCTACGTTCTGATCGAGGCGCTGCCGTTCGGCGGAGGTTTCATGGCGGCGGTGGAGGAGTACGACGAGCGCTTGCGCCACGTCGCCAGCGGCTGGCTCGACTTCCCCCTCGACCGGCCGAACAAGGGCCTGGAGGGACTGACCTGCATCCGCCGCGACGGCCAGACCTACCTGCTGGGCTTGTGCGAGGGCAACCGCTGCAAGGCGGGGGCGGCCGGACGCCGGCCGGGGGGAGGCAGGATCCAGCGCTTCGGCAAGGGCGCACACCGCTGGGAGCACGTCGGTGAGATCCGGCTGCCGACGACGCTGTGGTTCGAGGACTACAGCAGCCTGGCCGTTGCCGGCGACCGCATCGCGGTGGTGTCGCAGGCCTCCTCGGCGCTGTGGGTCGGCAGCTTCGTGCCGTCGGGCTGGGAGCTCGCCGACGACGGCGCGACCTACCGGTTCCCGCCGGACGGCGACGGCAGGACCGTGTACTGCAACGTCGAGGGGGTGTCGTGGGTCGCTCCGGATCGGGTCGTGGTGGTCTCCGACCGGGCCAAGGCCACGACCCAGGACGAGCGCTGCCGCGCCAAGGACCAGTCGATCCACGTCTTCGCGATCCCGCAGCCGGCGCAGGCGGGGCGGCAGGCGGCGGAGTCGGCGGCCGCCGGGCAGGCGGCGCCGTGATGGCCGACCGGTCCCCGAGCCGCCCACCGGCCGCCCTGCCGGCCGTGCGCGCGCTGTTCCAGCAGCGCATCGAGGGCGACGACGCCCTGCTGCGGCTCGCCCGGCTCCGCTTCGCCCAGGCGGGCCTGGCCGCGGAGGTGTACGCCGACACCCCGGGCCAGCTCGAGCGCACCCTCGGGTTCGTGGCACCGCACGTCCGCCTGCCGGTGGTGCACTTGGACCGTGGGGTGGACGTGCTGCAGGCGCGCGGCCGCGCGCTGGTCGAGCAGTTCGCCGCCGGCTTCGCCGGACGGGTCGCGGGCCTGGTGGTCCACGACAAGGCCGAGATGGCGGCACGCCAGGACGAGCTGGTCGCCGGGCTGCGGGAGCTGGACGCCCGGCTCGGCGACCGCCAGGACAGCCCCTACCTGTTCCTCGAGTACGCCGCAGGACTGGAGCCCGGATGGTTCGCCGCGCTGGCCGAGCAGCTCCGCGACGCGGAGCGCGTCAGCTTCTGCATCGACGTCGGCCACGTCGGCATCAGGCAAGCCCGCCGCAGCTTCGCCCGCGAGCACCCCGGCCTGGACCTTGCGACCCTGCACCCTGAGGACGCGCGCCTACCGGACCTGGTCGCCGACGTCCAGCGCGCGGTGGGGTCCGCGCTGCCGGCGGTGCTCGAGCTGACCGGCGCGCTCGGACGCATCGGCAAGCCGCTGCACTTCCACCTGCATGACGGGCATCCGCTCGTCCCGGGCCTGGCCGACCACTTCAGCTTCCTCATCGAGGTGCCGGTGCCGTTCAGCCACGAGGGTCGACGGTCGCTGCGCCCGATGTACGGCCCGGCGGGCCTGGCCGCGATCGTCCAGGGTGCGCTCGAGGCCGGCGGCGCGGGGCAGGTGTCGCTCACGCTGGAGATCCACCAGGCGGAGGGCCGCCTGCCGCTGGCTGACGCCGCCGGGCTGTTCCAGGGGTGGCGGGACCTCACCAATGCCGAGCGCATGAACTACTGGCTGAGCGTGCTGGCCGCCAACAACGTGCTCGTGCGCAGCATCCTGGAAGCCGGCCCGCCGGTCCACACCACCCGGGCGAGGTCATGAGCGGCCCCGCGCCGGCGCGGCCGGCCCGAGCAGCACGGGTGTCGGCTCGGCGCAGGAGGAGGACACCGGCGGGCGCTTCACCGCGATCATGGGGCCGAGCGGCTCCGGCAAGTCCACCCTGATGCACTGCCTGGCCGGCCTGGACCGGGTCACCAGCGGCCGGGTCTGGATCGGCGACACCGACGGTGGCGGCGCTGCAGGAGGAGGCGGTGGCCGCGCCCGCGCGCTCGGGCCGGCGGCGCACCGTGCTCGGCACGCTGATCACCGTGGCCGGCGTCGGGCTGCTGCTGGCCGGGCTGTTCGCCAAGCAGGGCAACCGGCTGGCCAACGTGGCCGGCGGCGCGGTGGTGATCTTCCTCGGCGTCGGCGTGCTCAGCCCGCTGGTCGCCCGGCCGCTGGCGCGGCTGCTCGGCTGGCCGTTCGCGCGCTGGGCCGGCCAGCCGGGCAAGCTTGCGCGCGAGAACGCGATGCGCAGCCCGCGGCGGACCGCCTCGACCGCCGCCGCGCTGATGATCGGGCTCGCCCTGGTCAGCTTCGTGACCATCTTCGCGGCGTCGGTCAAGGCGTCGGTCACCAAGGTCCTCGACCAGGCGGTCGCGGCCGACTACATCCTCAGCGGCCCGAGCAACAGCGGCCAGGGGTTCAGCCCCGAGGTGGTGCGGCGCCTGGCGCAGCAGCCCGAGCTCGACTCGGCCACGGGGATCCGCTTCGGCGTGTTCAAGCTCGACGGCAAGGCCCAGCAGCTCGCCGGCGTCGACCCGGCGGGCTACGCCAGGACCGTCCGCACCGAGGTGACCGCCGGCAGCCTCGCCGACCTGGCCGGCGGCGGCGTGGCGGTCCGGACCGACATCGCCAGCCAGCATGGCTGGAAGGTGGGCGACAGCGTCGCGATGGCGTTCCCCGTCGGCGGCACGCAGCAGGAGCCGATCAAGGCGATCTACGAGAACAACCAGCTCAACGGCGCCTGGCTGCTGGCCTTGTCCGACTACCAGCGGCACTACCCGACCAGCTCGACAGCATCGCGCTGGTCAAGGCCAAGCCGGACATCTCGCCGGACGCCTCGCGCGCCGCGATCGACCGCGTGGCCGCCGACTTCCCCAACGTCCAGGTCAAGGACCAGGCGGAGTACAAGCACGAGCAGGCCAACCAGATCAACCAGGTGCTGGTGCTGTTCTACGTGCTGCTCGCGCTGGCGGTGGTCATCGCCGTCATCGGCATCGTCAACACGCTGGCGCTGTCGGTGCTCGAGCGGGTCCGCGAGCTCGGCCTGCTGCGCGCGATCGGCATGACCAGGGGGCAGCTGCGCCAGATGATCCGCTGGGAGGCGGTGGTCATCGCCGCGCTCGGCGCGGTGCTCGGGCTGGTCGTCGGTACCTTCTTCGGCTGGACGCTGGTCCGTGCGCTGCACGGCCAGGGCATCACCGAGTTCGCCCTGCCGGTCGGCACGCTGGCCGGTTTCGTGGTCGCGGCCGCCGTGGCAGGCATGCTCGCCGCGGTCTTCCCCGGCCGCCGCGCCGCCAAGATCGACATGCTGCGCGCGATCACCACCGAGTAGCCCGCCCGCGCGGTCCCGCCGTCCCGCCGTCCCTTGCCAGCTCGTTGGCCGCCGAGTCGCTGCGGACGCATGCGGTCCTCGGAGCTGCCGGTCGCCGATGCAGCCGGTGACGCAGGGTCCGGTCAGCGCGGCGCGACCGCCGGCCTGCCGCC
>JBIOYL010000392.1:0-18634 GCA_044870185.1 Actinomycetes bacterium
GGCAACCGTCGCCCTGGCCGTGGCCCAAGCGGCGGCGGCCGACGGCCTGGCCCAGGTCGAGCTCGACGACCCGATCCAGCAGGTCCTCCAGGCCATGTGGCAGCCCGAATACCCCCGCATCGAACCGATCTAGCGAAGGCCGGACGGGTCGGTCCGCACTCCATCAGGCCTTGCATCAGGTCGTTGTCATCGGCGGCCAGCTCCGCGAGAGCCGGGCTCGTAGGCGAGGACCGTACTCGCGATGACCCTGGCCGGCTGGGCTCGGGAGGTCGGCAACGGCCCTCGCGCCAGCAGGCGCTCAACAAGATACAGTCGATGCTGGGTAGCGACCGGACGCCCCCACAGGGCCACGGTCGCCCCCTGGGCGGTGGTCTGAACGTCAATCCAGGTGCACGGGTAGCTCGGAACAAAGACCGGAGGCAAGCCGAGCCAGGCACGCACCGGCACGAGTGCGCGAATCCAGCAGCCGGAGTCGACCGCCACCCGTCCCTCATCCAGGTGGGTAAAGGCAGCCTGGTGGGAGTGGCCGTGAAGCAGCACGCGGGCAGCCGGATCGCGCTGGCCAAGCAGGCGAGCCGACCGGGCCCGCCGAGTCGCGTCATCCTCGCCGGTCTTGCCGGACAGCTCCGACGGCGACCCGCCATAGGTCGAAACAGCCTGCTGGAGGCTACGGCCGACAAAGGTAAACACCGCCATCAGCAACACGAGGTCGACCGTGACGATCACGATCGCCCATTGGATGACTCTGGCGCTCAGCTCCCCGACTGTCCCCAGCCTGCCCCACAGCCCGCCGGCGAGCACGGCCACGACCGGTATGTGCAGCAGCAGGAACAGGCCGAGCAGGGGCAGGGCGAAGTCCCACAGCGCCCGGCTGAGAAAGCGGTAGAAGAAGTTGGCCACGAGCCAGGTCGGCACCATGCTGGTCGGGCGGACATTGTTGATCTGGTCAAGGGCCAGGTCCGGGCGGCGTTCGCTGGCGGCATCCATGCGGGTGACGACCTCGGTGACGATGTGGTCGCCGGCCGGGGAGTCGAGCGGGTCGAACGGGTCGGTGCGCCGGTTGTAGAGGTCGAGGACGTCACCGTGTTCAGCCACGAGCCGGACTTCGCCGCCGTCGGGTCCTTCCAGCCTGACGTGCAGGCGCAACGCGACATGGTCCACCGCGAACTGGCGGACGACCAGCTCCCGACCCCCCCTGTACCAGGCCAGCGCGGCATCGTGGTTGCCAACCAGGTAGACGATGGTCACGCCCGGGCGCTTGGCGAGGTCGTGCAGCGCCACGCCGAGGCCAACCGCATCGAGCCCGGCCAGGACATGTGGAACCGCCTGCGAGCGCGGTACGCGGATCTGGAGCAGATCCACGACGTCGCCGCCCAGCGCGAGGATGACGTCGCCGGGATGGTCGCGGATCGACGTGACCAGATCGCGCAACGCGTCCCCGGCTTGAAAGTCCGCCAGCGGCCCGCTCTCGGTCAAGTGCAGGTCGGACACGAACACGAGCCGCCCCCCGGGGGCCAAGGACAGCTCGATGCCTGGGGGACACGGGTCCTGTGCGAGCTGCTCGGGCGTCCATCCCTCTGCCTCGACGTCGCCCAGCATGCTGGTGATGCTCCTCTCGCGGCCTACACGGCGCTTTGCCTCAGGCAAGAACGACCTTCTCGGGGGGTCCCCCGCAACTCGGTGTACGAGGATCGCCAGCCAGAACTATTCGACCATGCGCGGATTGACCGGCGCCACCGGGATCGAGGCCAAACATCACGTAATGACCGCGGCTGGGCGATGCCGAAGCGCAGCTGCTGCAGTCCAGCTTGGCGTCGGCGCGCACCGTGGCCGGGTCGATGACCAGCCGGCCGCCCCGGCGGGCCAGGTAGCGGCCAAGGCTGGGTGGCGAGCGGCTCGCCGAGGGCGTCGTCTCGAGATGGGCGCTGCTCACAGTCGGCGGATGACGCGGGCGGGGTTGCCGACGGCGACCACGTTCGCGGGCAGGTCCCGGGTCACCACCGCACCGGCGCCGACGACGGTGTTCTCCCCGATGCTGACCCCCGGACAGATGATCACGCCGCCGCCCAGCCAGACGTTGTCGCCAACGGTGATGGGCTTGGCCGCCTCAAGCTTCGCCCGGCGTGCCGCCGCCTCAACAGGATGGGTGGGGGTCAGGAACTGGACGTTGGGGCCGACCTGCACGTCGTCGCCGATGGTGATCGGCGCGACGTCGAGCAGCACGACGCCGAAGTTGATGAAGGTCCGCGCCCCGATATGCGTCTGATAGCCGTAGTCGCAGCGCAAGGGTGGGCGGATCTCGGTACCCTCTCCCAGCGATCCCAGCAGCTCACGCAGCACCGCGAGCCGTGCGTCGGGGTCTGAGGGGTCGCTGGTGTTGAACGCCTGGGTGAGCTTCAGCGCGCGTTGGCTCTCGGCGGCGAGCTCCGGGTCGTCGGCGATGTACAGGTCGCCGGCAAGCATCCGGTCACGCTGGCTGCGCCGGTCGTGCGGGATCGGTGTCTCCTGGCTCATGTGCACGACCGTACGCATCAGTTCGGCTTCAGGCTACCCTCGGGCGCTCCCTGGCCCTGGTCGTCCGCAAGGGACCCGACCGGCCTGGCGAACCCGTCGACCGCCGATGCCGGTCAGCTCCAGCGCACGCGCACCGAGTGGCGCCACAGGTCGAGCAGCGCGGGATCGCCGCGGACCTCCAGACCGTCGGGCGCTTGGCGGTTCCACAGCATCAGGTACAGCTCGGAGGCTGGCCCGCGCACGGAGCAGTCGGCGTCGCCCGCCTCGCGCGACACCACACGCTGGTCGGGGCCGACCCACACCAGCCAGTCGGCACGGGCGTCGGTCGCGCCCACGTGCAGGCTCCTGGGCGGGTCGGCGCGGAGCCTGCCCCCGGGCCGGGTGATGAAGCACGTCAGCAACTCGTCGATCCCGTCGGCGGCGAACGCCGGCGGGAACGGGGTGATGGTCGCGCCCGGGCTCTCCGCGTCGGCCCGGTGGATCGCCGTCTCGTGGGCCTGGCGCCGCGTCCAGAAGGCCAGGGGTGACGGCGCGGCAAGAAACGTCCAGCAGGCAAGGTCTGGCGCGGCCGTCTCCAGCTCGTGGAGCAGCCGAGCGTGCCCCGCGCGGAACCAGTCGACCAACGCGTGATCGTCGTCCGGCGGGGCCATGACCTTGGCCTCTTCCTCCTCGCTCATCGGCTGGGTGCGGGATCCGGCCACATAGGTCGCAGCCCAGCGGTGCACCCCGCCGATGTGGCGCACGAGATCGCGCATGCGCCACGCAGGGCAGGTCGGGATCGGGGCGCCCAGGTCGGTCCTGGCCGCAACCTCCGCAAGCAGCCGGCCCTCGCGCCCAAGCGCGGCGACGTGCTCGACGACCTCCATGACCACCCTCTCCGACCGGTCCCGTCCGCTCGATGTCAGGATCTTACGTTGCCTCCCCGCCACCATGCGGCCGCGACGTCGAACCCCCACCGCTGGCAAGGTGGATCGCCAACGGCTGGGTGCTGGCGGTGGTCGCCGTGCTGCTGGCCGCCGAGGTGGTGCTGGACAAGGTCGCGGTGGTCGACCACGTCAACGACGCCGTCCAGACGTTCGTCCGGCCGACCGTGGGCGGGCTGATCTTCGCCGCCACGGCGGCGGCCGGTCAGCTCGACGCCTCACCCTGGATACGGGAGCACCCGGCCGTCACGGCCGTCCGCAGCACCGCCGTGGCCAGCCTGGCGGTGGCGGCCGACTCCGGACACCCACGCGATCAAGACCTCGCTCGGTCCTTGCCGGCGAGGATCATCTGAATTACGGTCTGCGTGCTGACGTCGAGCTTCCTTGCGATCTCGTCTGGACGCATCCCTCGTGCGTTGTAGATGAGCGCGAGCTTCTGCTGCGGCTCGTTCCACAAACGGCCCGGGTTCCTTGGGCGGGATGTCCCACGTCCGGATTGGGCGGCGTGGACAGGTCTCTTGTCGTTCGAAGAGACGGCTCGTCGCCCATCCGAGTAGGCGGGACTGGCCAACTCCGCCCGTGTCCGCCCATCCAAGACCTCATACTGGTCTGCGGCCTTGTTCACGCCCACAGCGAGGATCGTCAAACCCTTCGCGTTCTGCCGTTGACACTCACGCTTCGTACAATAGTCGTACTTCTGAGCTCGCTCGGGATGCAACTCGCTCCCGCAGGTAACACACCTGGCCATTGTCCTCCTACACAGCTGGGGAAACCAGCTGGAGGTCGCCGCCTTGACCGAGGGGCGCCACAGCGTCAACGAGGTCGCGATCCGGATGTTGCGGGAGTGGTTCCGACCCGAGCGCCCGCCCGCCGCGGTCCTGCGGGCCGAGGTCCTCGGGATCGTCCCGATCGAGGTCACCGACGCCCTGCTGGACACGTTCCGCCGGCTCGCCGAGCGCCCCGACCGCGGGCCACTGGTCGAGCAGGTGCTCGAGGTGATCAACCCATGACCACCGTGGCACAGCGCGAAGCCGACAACACCAGCAAGACCCCCACCACGCCCGCCTCGCCGGCGGCCACGCCGGCTAGCAACCGGCCGGCCGGTGATGCCGGCGACGGCGTCCCGCATGCGGCCCAGGCCGTGCGCGGGTCGCTTGAGGCGTGGGCGGCCTGGGCCCAGTCCCCGACCTTGCGGCTGGCCGCTGATGACGGTCGACCGGTCGACTGGGAGTCGGGCCGGGACCGCGAGAGCGTCACCCGCGCGCTGCACCGCCAAGCCCAGATCTGGCGGGCGGTGCTGTCTGGAGAGAAGAACCGCCGTGACCTGCTGTCCGCCGACGACTACTTGGGGGCGGCCGACCGACTGCTGGGTCACCTTCGCCAGCTCACGAGACGTTTCCTGCGCCGCTACTGGCTGGCAACCACGATCGTGGTCGTGGTGCTGGCTGCCGTGATCGCCGCCGTGTTCGCCGTGCCCACCACCACCGTGCTCGGTGTCCTCGCCGTCGGCGCCGGAGCGGTGGGCATCACGTGGAGGGGGGTGGCGTCGAGCCTGGGCAGGGAGGAACGTCGCCACGCCTGACCGCCAACTCTTCGGCCGTCCGGGAACCGGGGCAACTCCAGTGCTGATCAGGAGGTGGGGAGGCCGGCGGCCTGGCAGGCCTGCTTGTACTGGCCGGTGCAGATCTGGGCGGGGGTCAGGAAGCCGTCGGCGATGACCGTGCTCTTGACGTTGCTCTTGGTCACCACGATGGTGTCCAACAGCACCGACGGCACGTCCTTCTTGCCGTTGTTCACCTTGGCGGTGGCCAGCGCGTTCGCGTCCGACGTCTTGCCGTTGACCAGATCCACCGCCAGGGTGGCGGCCGTCTCGGCGATCTTCTTGATCGGCTGGTAGACGGTCATCAACTGCTCACCCGTGAGGATGCGCTGGATCGCCGCGACCTCCGCGTCCTGGCCGGTGACCGGCCGGCTGGCCGGGTCGATGTGGGCGCCCTTCAGCGCCGCGATCGCGCCGCTCGCCATGCCGTCGTTGGCCACGTAGACGCCGTTGAACCCGTTCGCGCCGACGGCGGTGATGGCCTGCTCCATCTCGGTCTGGGCCTTGTCGGGGCTCCAGTCTGGCGTGTCGTACTCTTTGGCGACCTTGACGCCGGCGGGGTCGAGAATGCTGTGCGCGCCTTTCTTGTACGGCCCGGCGTTCGAGTCGCTGGGCGAGCCATTGATCATCACGACCGAGACCGTGGACGTCCCGGCGCGCCGCACGGCGTCGAGCAGGGCTTTGCCCTGCTGCTGGCCCACCTTGAACGGGTCGATCGAGACGTAGTAGTCGAGATCGGCGTTGGCAACCAGACGGCCGTAGCTGATCACGGGAATCTTCGCCTGCTTGGCCCGCCCGACGATGCTGGCCGCCGACTGCACGTCGACGGCGTCCAGGACGAGCACCTTCGCGCCGTTGGTGATCGCCGCCTCGGCCTGCTGCTGCTGCTTGGAGGCGTCCTGGTCAGCGTTGGAGTAGATGATCTTGCAGTCTGGGCAGAGCTCCTTTACCTTGCGCTCGAAGTTCGGCTTGTCCTGCTGTTCGTAGCGGGTCGTCTTGGTCTCCGGCAGCAGCAGCGCGATCGTCTTCCCACCTCCGCCCCCGCCGCCCCCGCCGGTCGTCGTTCCCTTGGTGGTGGCGCAGGCGGCAGCGACCAGCATCGCGGCCGCGACCACGAGCGCCGTCCGGGCCAGCCTTCGCACCCTGCTGCCCATCGACATCCCCCATCCCTTCTGGGAACCGTGCCTCTGGGAGAGCGTACTGCGTTTCGTCCCCTTGTCCATCCCTGACCGGCCCTCCCGGCCTAGACAGCCATGCGCGGCCCGGGCATGCTGGCAGCGTCCCGGCAGCTCCGCCAGCGAGGATCGTGCGTGCCCACTATCTCGGCCCCGCGGCTCCTGGTCGACGGCAGGCTCGCCGGACCCGGGACGGTCGTCGTCGAGCACGGCGTCATCGTCGGCGTCCTGGACGGCGTACCGCCGTCCGGCAAAGGTCACCGCCGGCTGGACCGGGGCACGCTCACGCCGGGATTGATCGACGTGCAGCACAACGGGTGCGTCGGCGTCGACGAGGTGCATGCGACCCCTGAGGAGTGGCGCACGGTCGCGGACGCGCTCGCGGTACGGGGTGTCACCGCGTTCCAGCCGTCGTTTGTCACCGCGCCGATCGCAGAGCAGCTCGCCGGGCTGCCGAACGCGCGCTGGGCACGGGACGCCTTCGCCACCGAGCCGACCGCGCAGATCCTGGGCGTGCACCTCGAGGGTCCGTTCCTCTCGCCGAAGCGCAGAGGGATGCACGCCGAGCGCTACCTCCTGCACCCGGCTCCCCGGTGGCTCGACGAGCTCTTCGCCTTCCCGGAGGCGAAGGAGATGATCCGGACCGTCACCCTCGCTCCGGAGCTCCCCGGCGGGATGGAGGCAATCCGGCGCCTCGCGGGCCAAGGGGTCATCGTGGCGATCGGGCACTCCGACGCCACGGCCGAGCAGGCCCGCGAGGCGGTCGACGCCGGTGCGACGATGGTCACGCACGTCTTCAACGCACAGTCGCCGCTGTCCCACCGTGCGCCGGGCATCCCGGGCGCCGCGCTCACCGACCCACGCCTTTTCGTCGGGCTCATCGCCGACCTGCACCATGTCGACGCGATCGTCTGCGCACTCGTGCTCGCCGCCGCGCCCGACCGCGTCTGCCTGGTCTCCGACGCGATGGCGGCGGCGGGCATGCCACCCGGCAGCTACCGCTTTGGCGGCCAGGAGATCCGCGTCGGCGAGGACGGCCTGCCGCGCCTGGCCGACGGCAGGATCGCGGGCTCCGGCATCTTCCTGGACGACGCGGTCCGCAACCTGGTGCGGGCCGGTAACGACCCCGCCCGCGTGCTCACCGCGGCCACGGCCAACCCCGCCCGCCTGATGGGACGCCAGGACATGGGGAGAATCGCCGTGGGCTGCCGGGCGGACCTGGTCTGGTGGAGCGACCGGCTCACCGCGCTGTGCACCTGGGTGGGGGGTGTGGAGGTGCAGCCGGCCTGAGCGGGCCGGGCGTCCTCACAACGTCTCTGTCACTTTCCGCAGGCCCCGGGGGGTGTCCGGGTCGCCACCCCTGGCGACCGCGAGGTCTCGGGCCAGCTGCTGGAACGGCAGGATCTCCAGCAGTGGGGACAGCTCCTCCGGCACGCCTTCGGGCAACTCGACGCCGACCGTGCCCTGCGCGACCGCCTCCCGGCTGCCGACGACGAAGAGATCGGCGCCCGCGTCGCGCAACCTGGGCATCACCTGCCGCATCGCCTCACCGCCAACCCCGGTGGCCATGACGGCGAGTACTGGGACCTGGGGGTCGATCATCGCCAGCGGTCCGTGCAGCAGGTCAGCACCGGAGAACGCCTGAGCGGAGATGTACGACGTCTCCATTAGCTTGAGTGCCGCCTCGGACGCGGTCGCATAGGAGTACCCGCGACCAGTGGTCACCATGCGCGTGGCGAACCGGTAGCGAGCCGCCAGCTCCACGACGACCCTCCCGCGGTCGAGGACCTGCCGGGCAAGGTCGGGCAACGGGTGGCACGCCTGGCCGGCACCGCCCCGCCAGCCGTCGACCACGAGGTAGAGCGCGAGCAGCTGCGCGGTGTACGACTTGGTGGCCGCCACGGCGCGCTCGGGGCCGGCGAGGACGTTGACATGCAACTCGGCAGCCTGCGCCAGCGGCGACCGGGGTGCGTTGGTGACGGCGAGTGTGAGCGCGCCCTGTTCTCGCGCGCGAGACATGGAGTGGACGAGGTCGGGTGAGCCACCCGACTGGCTCACGCCGATCATGAGCACGTCGGTCAGATCCGGGCGAGCACCATACGCCGTCATCGTGGACGGCGAGACCAGCCCCGCCGGCAGCTCGAGAAGGATCTCCACCAGGTACTTCGCGTACAGCGCGGCGTGGTCGCTGGTACCGCGGGCGACGAACAGCACGAAGCGTGGACGCCGCTCCACGATGCGCTGAACCGCGGCCTCGACGTCGGCGCGGCCGTCGCGCAACAACCGCTCCCAGACCGCCGGCTGCTCGGCGATCTCCACAGCCATGAGCCGTCCGGGCGCCTCCGCTCGTGAGACCGGTCTGGAGATCACCTCGCCTCCCCTCGGATAGCTCGGCAGTGCCAGACAGACTACGCCCGGCGCCGCCAGTTCAGCGGGTTCGGTGGCACCGGCCAGGTGGTCGTTCATCGGGCCGACGCGGGCACCTCATCCTTTTCGGAGGATGTCAGTGGCCCCAAGATGTGAGATACCCATGGCTGGCGGCGACGACCGGCCCCCGCAGCGGCCCGGGACCTCGGCCTTCACGAAGGGATCGACCAATGGCATCACTCTTCAAGCGCGTCAAGGACTTCGCCCAAAGCCCCAAGGGCGAGCAGGTCAAGGAGGAGGTCAAGAAACAGGCCCAGAAGCCGGAGAACCGTCGCAAGCTCAAGGAGCTTGGACAGCGCTTCATGAAGCGCCGGTAGCGCCGAGCCCTACGCCGAGCTCCAGGAGGCGTCGTTCGAGCAGCAGCTTGCCAAGCCGCAGCGGCGGGTCGCGGCGGCCGCACAGCGCCATCCGATGGCCCTGCGGCAGGTGTCGCCTCCACGGGTGGGGCGGGCCCGTCCCGACACCCGTGCCGGGCAAGCCGGACTCCGCCGGCGGGCGGCTGCCGCCCGCAAGCGCCGGCGCGCCGCGGTTGCGTGGACGGCCGGGGATGGTGCGTCGCCCGACGAGGTGCCCGTCATGCAGCCTCCCATCGCATCAGCAGAGAACCTTCCTGACGAGTTGTACCTTCCCAACGAGTTCAAGGCCGCCCTCGGCCGGCAACGACACGACGGCACGGGAACCGGCCTGACACTCCCTTACGGTGGTCGTCGGCTCACCCGTCCAGGCACTGAACCCGCCAGAGCCGTCAGGTGAGTCCGCCGCGGCGCCGAGCTGTCGCTGCTCGTCGATCGCCTGGCGGCCGTCCAGCGCAGCTCGCGTGGACTGGACGGGCCAAGCCATCCCGTTGGGGTCGTCCTGGCATTCCCTTGGTCATTTCACGGCCAGCACAGGCCGGACTGCGCCGGACCGGCCGGACAGGAGCGCGGACGTGGACCAGGGTGTGCAGCAGCCGCTTGCGGTGGCGGACCCGCCGGGACCTGCGCCTGGATGCGCGTCGCAATCAGGAGCCGAGGTAGCGCAGGACGGCGAGCACCCGGCGGTTGTCACGCTCGGACGGCGGCAGCCCGAGCTTGTCGAAGATGCTGGCCACGTGCTTCTCGACCGCTCCGGCCGACACCACCAGCACGCTGGCGATGCCGGCGTTGGAGCGGCCTTCGGCCATCAGGGCGAGCACCTCGCGCTCGCGCGGCGTCATCGCGGCCAGGCCGTGCCGGTGGCGGCTGGCGCCCAGCAGCTGGCTGACCACCTCGGGGTCGAGCGCGGTGCCGCCCGCGGCCACCCGGGCCAGCGCGTCGACGAATTCGGCCACGTCGGCGACCCGGTCCTTGAGCAGGTAGCCCACGCCAGCGGCGCTGCCCTCCAGCAACCGAGCCGCATACCTGGTCTCGATGTACTGGGAGAACACCAGCACCCCGGTCCCTGGATGGTCGCGGCGGAGCTCCAGCGCGGCGCGCAGGCCCTC
The DNA here is from genome assembly GCA_044870185.1 of Actinomycetes bacterium. Classification (GTDB taxonomy): domain Bacteria; phylum Actinomycetota; class CALGFH01; order CALGFH01; family CALGFH01; genus JBIOYL01. Next base: position 10,102 of record JBIOYL010000392.1, read on the forward strand.
GTCGGTATGCGTCGGCGGCATCCGGATGTCCACCACCGCGACGTCGGGCTGATGCGCTGCCACGGCGGCAACCAGCGCAGCGGCGTCGGCCACGGCGGCGCACACCTGGTGGCCGCGATCGGCCAGCAGCCGGATGAGGCCCTCCCGGAACAGGGCGGCGTCCTCGGCGATCACCACCCGCATGACCGGCATGCTCTCACGCGCGCAGCGGCAGCTCGACGGTGACCCGCGTCGGCCCGCCCGGCGGGCTGGTGACCTCCAAGCGTCCGTCCACGGTGCTCACCCGCCGCAGCAGGCCGGACAGGCCGCTGCCGCCGACCGGGTCGGCCCCGCCAACCCCGTCGTCGGCGACTTGGAGCCGCAGCACTCCCTCCCGTTCGGCCGCCTGGATCTCGATCGTGTTCGCGAAGCTGTGCTTGGCGGCGTTGGCCAGCAGCTCCGCGGCGCAGAAGTAGGCGATCGTCTCGATCGCCGGCGTGGGCCGGACCGGGAGGTCGGCGGTCAGCTCGACCGGGATGGCGCTGCCGGCGGCGAGGCTGGCGAGCGCGTCGGCCAGGCCGTTGTCCAGCACCGGCGGGTGGATGCCCCGGGCGAGGTCGCGCAGCTCGACCAGGGCGTCCTTGGCGCCGCGGTGGGCGGCGTCGACCAGCTCGCGGACCCTCGCGAGGTCCGGCGGGTCGCCGTCGTCGCCGAGCTGCTCCTTGGCCAAACCCAGGTGCATCGCCAGCGTGGCCAGCCGGATCTGCGCGCCGTCGTGCAGGTCGCGTTCGACCTGGCGCAGCAGCGCGGCGGCGTCGTCGACCGCCAGCGCCCGGGTCTGCTCCAGGTCGCGGACCCGCTCGGCGAGCCTGCCGGCCCCGAGCAGGCCCCGCATCAGCCAGCGGTCGGCCGAGGCGACCGCCCTGGCCACCCAGGGAGCGGCGAGCACCATCGCCACGCCCACCCCCAAGGCGAGGAAGGTGCCGGCAAAGGTGCCGACCGGCAGCCAGCGGCCCGGGAACGGGGTGCCGGCCAGCACCGGCCGCAGCTGCACGTTCGGCGGGTGGTTGCGGAACAGCCCCCACCAAAACGGGTAGGTCAGGTTGGCCAGGCCGGCGGCCCACAGGTACACGGCGTAGGCCTCCAGGGCCGCGACCGGCAGCTTCAGCAGCAGGTAGGCGATGGCCCGCCAGCCGGGGCCGTCGCGCAGCCCCACGCCGAGCCGGCCGAGCAGGCCCCGGCCGGGGCGGGCCGGCGGCGGCGGCGCGACCCGCTCGCCGAGCAGCCACGCGGCCAGGCGGCGGTAGGCCGCGCCGAGCCCCCGGGCGATCGGGGTCGCCAGCACCAGCGGCCCCAGCACACCAACGATCACGACGGCGCGCGCCACCGACCGGGCGGTTCCCGGCGCCAGCAGCGCCACGGCCAGGGCGATGCCGGCCGCAAGGTGCAAGACCCCGATGAGGCAGAACAGCAGCTCCCGGCCCGCCCGGCGGGTGACCGGCCCGCGCACGGCCGCACGGGCGAGCCTGGCCAGCCTCCCGCCACCGGGCCGCCAGCCGGGCGGGACGCTGGCCACCGTGGTCACCGGCCCCGTGCTGTCCATGCCCGCATTGTCCTGCTCAGGCGTCCCGCCGTGCCAGCAGCCAGCCGCCGGCGCCCAGCGCCACGGCCGCGTACAGGCAGAGCACACCGAGCCCCACCCACGGCGACAGGAAGTGGGCACCGGCCACGGGCTTGGTCACGCTCAGGGAGTTCGCGACGATCGAGATGGGCAGGTAGCCCATCACCGAGGGGGTGGCCACGCCGACGATCTGCCCGAGGACGTACACCCCACCCACGAGCACGGCGATGGCGGCCGCGGTGTGCCGGATGATGGCGCCCAGCCCCAGGCCGAGCAGCCCGATCAGGCAGAAGCCCGCCCCGCCCAGCACCACCGCCCGCAGCACCCCGGGCTGGCCGAGCGCAGGCGCCGGGATCCTGCCCGGCAGGGTGGCTGCACCAGCGAAGAAGGCGACGAACGCGGCGGCCTCCCCGACCGCCAGCGCCACGGCGCCGAACACCGCCGCCTTGGCGGCCAGCACCAGCGGCCGGTTCGGGATCGCGGCCAGCGTCGCCCGGATCATCCCCGAGGACCACTCGCCGGTCATCACCAGCACGCCCACCACGCCGGAAAGCAGCAGGCCGAGGGAGCTGCCGGCGAGCGCGTTGTTGGTCAGGTCGCCGGCTGCGTTGTTGGTGTTGGCCCCCACGGCCAGGGCGATGCCGACCGCACCCGCGATGGCCAGCGCCAAGGCCCACCAGGTGGAGCGCAGGCTGCGCAGCTTGATCCACTCCATCCGCGCCGCCTGCCGGAAGCGGTAGCGCCCGCCCGGAGCGTGGGACATCGTGGTGGTCGTCATGCCGGCCTCCCCTTCGTCTGCCGCTGTGTCGGCACCGGCAGGGCCGGCGCGGTGGGATGGCCGTTGGGGCCGCCGCCGCGGTAGTCGACGGCGCCGCCGGTCAGCTCCAGGAACGCCTGCTCCAGCGAGGCCGACCGGGCAGCCAGCTCCGCCACCGACGTCTGCGCCAGCAGCCGCCCCCGGCCGATCACCACGAGCTGGTCGGCGGTGAGCGCCATCTCGCCGATCAGGTGGCTGGAGACGAACACCGTGCGGCCCTGCGCGGCCAGCGACCTCAGCAGGTTGCGGATCCAGCGGATGCCCTCGGGGTCCAGGCCGTTGACCGGCTCGTCCAGCAGCAGCACCCCGGGGTCGCCCAGCAGCGCGGCGGCGATGCCGAGCCGCTGCGCCATGCCCAGCGAGAACCTGCCCGCCCGCAGGCCGCCCGCGCGGTCCAGGCCGACCATGCCGAGCACCTCCGCCACCCGGGACCGCGGCAGGTCGTTGCTGGCCGCCAGCGCAGCCAGGTGGGCGTGGGCGCTGCGGCCCGGGTGGAACGACCTGGCCTCCAGCAGCGCGCCGACCTCGCGCAGCGGCCAGCGCAGCTCGCGGTAGCGGCGCCCGCCGATGCGCACCTGCCCGGCGTCGGGTGCGTCCAGGTCCAGGATCAGGCGCATGGTGGTGGACTTGCCCGAGCCGTTCGGGCCGAGGAAGCCGGTCACCATGCCCGGGCGCACATCGAAGCTGAGCGCGTCCACGGCGACGGTGGCGCCGTAGCGTTTGCTGAGACCGCGGGCCTGGATCATGGGACCTCCCTGTGCTGGCCTCGGGGGCAATGTTGGAGCCCTCGCCGGCAGGCACGCGGGTGCGTGCCATCGGCAGATCACGCTACGAGCCCGGCGGGGGGTGCGGAATGCGGCTACCACCCGTCTTCGCCCCGGGGGAAAACCCCCGACGAGCGAACGGGCTGCGGGCACCGCTTCATCCCATCCGGGTGATGCGGCTGCCGCGCAGCCGGCCTGAAATGGAGAACCAACCTGCGTTGGAGCGGCACGGGGCCTGCGCCGGGGCCTCGCCGGCCGCCGAGGCGAGAGGAGACTCCAGTGTGCCGCTGGCTCGCGTACTCCGGCTCACCAATCCTGCTCGACGAGCTGCTCTACAAGCCCAAGAACTCGCTGATCGTGCAGAGCCTGCACTCGCGGCTCGGCGCGGAGACCACCAACGGTGACGGCTTCGGCGTCGGTTGGTACGGCGCCCAGGCCACGCCTGGTGTCTTCCGCGGCACCGAACCCGCCTGGAACGACCGCAACCTACGCGAGCTGGCGATGCATGTGGCCTCGCCGCTGGTCTTCGCGCACATCCGCGCCTCCAGTGGCTCCGCGGTGCAGCAGACGAACTGTCACCCCTTCCGACATGGCCGCTGGCTCTGGATGCACAACGGGCTCATCCGGGACTTCGCGACGGTCAAGCGGGACCTCGCATTCTCGGTTGATGCGGCCTTGTACCCCGAGATCGAGGGGTCGACGGATTCGGAGCTCCTGTTCTTCCTGGCGCTCACGTTCGGGCTGGAGGACGACCCGCCCTGCGCCGTCGAGCGCGCGGTCGGCCTCGTCGAGGCAACCGGCAGGCGACGCGGCGTGGAGCACCCGATCCAGATGACGGTCGCGACGTCCGACGGCGAGCGCCTCTGGGCGTTCCGTTACTCGAGTGAGGGCCGGTCTCGCTCGCTGTTTCACAGCACCGACGTCCGCACGCTGCGGCACCAGTACCCGGACAACCCCGTCCTGCACGCCGTTTCCGACCAGACGAGACTCGTGGTGTCCGAGCCGCTCGGTGACCTCCAGGGCGCATGGAGGGAGGTTCCGGAGGCGACCTACGCGGTCATCAGCGCGGGCCAGGATGAGCTGAAGCCGTTCACACCGAGGCTTGCAGAGCCGATGTCAGGCCGGCCCGGCGTCACGGCCACCCAGAACTAGCCGCATCGCCCCCAGGGAATGGGTGGTGCGGCACCCAGCCTCCTCGACGTCCCCGCGGGCCAGGCCGGCCCGGCGCTGCCGCAGGCGCAGCTCGGCGGCCACGCCCAGCGCCGGGGTGGGCTCGATGGGCAGGCGGCGGCCTGCGGGAGGGCGGTCCTCACACCTACTCCTCACGGCGCGTGCGAAGGCCGGTCCTTCCTTGCCCCGGCTGCCACACGTTGACGATCTTGGCGACCGCCGTCACCAGGAACAGCTGGCCGGTGACCATCTCCAGGACGGCGAACGTCTGACCCGGGTTGCCGGCCGGCACCAGGTTGCCGTAGCCGGTCGTGGTCAGCGTGGTGAAGGAGAAGAACAGGTCCTGGGAGAACGTCCCCTCACCCTGGGATCCGAAGAAGGGGCCGGGCTGCAGGTCGCCGAGCGCCCGGTACAGGAACGCGAAGAACATCCCCACCAGCAGGTAGGCGGCGATGGCGCCGAGCACGGTCTCCCGGTCGACCGTTTGCCGCAGCACCAGGTGACGAGCGATCGAGAAGGGTGCGATCAGGTACAGCAGGCCGCTCACCACGGCGATCAGTCCGGCGCCCGCCGTCTCCCGACGGACGAACAGATTCAGCACCGCGACCAGGGTCGAGAACACAAGGATCGCGTCGGCGATGGCACGCACCGACCGGCGCGCCCGGGATGCGCGCAAGGTCACCCACACCGTGCCAATCTGCACGGCCAGGACCAGCGACACCGCCCACGCCGCGGTGATCGTCGCCGACACGACGTAGGCGACCAGGATGAGCACGAGCACCAGCCCGTAGCTGTCCGGCGAGTAGAAGGCCTCGATGAGCCGGCGGTGCCGGCGGGGGCGGCGCCGTTCGGGCACCTCGTCGGGGGTGTCCGGCATCGTCTGGTCCTCGCGCTCAACGGATCGGGCAGCCCTCCGAGTGTATGGGACGATGCGGGCCTGGACGCCTGCACCGGGCCGCGGTCCGCTACCGCGGGCTCGCCCTCCGGCGAGGTTCCAGCTCGGCTGGCGATTTCAGCCGGCGAAGCTCGCCCCGTAGGGGCAGACCGAGCTCACGCGCTGGCGGCGTGCAGGGCTCGCGCACTTGCGGCGTGCAGGTGTGGCCGGCGCTCCAGGGAGCATTGCAGACGCCACAGACATGACGGCGCGGCCAGTGCTTGACCGTCCGCGGCCCTTCGAACAGCCGGCTGGGCAGAAACGGCAGCACGAACATGGCGAGCAGGGCGGCCAGGCCGACCCAGGGGATGTGGATGTCAGGCATGCGGTCCTCCTTCACGACGCGGCGCTGACCCGCGGCGGCACGGCTGCCAGGCGCCCTCGGCGTGATGCCAAGCCTTCCCCTGGCGGGATGCCCACCACAGGGCGGCTCCAATCGCTGGAAGCGCACCGCGCCAAGCTTGCGGATCGCCTGCGGGCAGACCTCCGGCAGGTCCTGGCCAGGTCGGTGGGCGCGGGCGTCAGGAGCTGCCGGCGTGGGCGACCGGCTGCTCGCGACGGACCACGTCGGCGAGGGCACGGATGAACGCGGGGGACGTGTTCGGCAGGTCGATCCGATGCAGCGCCAGGCCGGCCTGCTCCGCCTGCTGGCGGGCGGCGACGTCGAGGTCGTAGAGGATCTCGAGGTGGTCGGCGACGAACTGCACCGGGACGATCAGCACGCTGGTGTGCCCCAGCGCCCGAAGACCGGGCAGCAGGTCGGTCAGGTCGGGCTTCAGCCACGCCTGGGGGCTGTGCCCGGCGCTCTGGTAGGCGAACTGCCACCGTCCCGGCGCCAGGGCGACCCGGGCCACGACCGCGTCGATGGTCTCGCGGAGCTGGTCGAGGTAGGCCGGGTCGCGGTCCACGACCGCCTTGGGCAGGCTGTGCGCGGTGAAGATCACCGGCACGTCGGCGTCGCCCGCCGCCCGGCGGCGGTCCAGCGCCTCCCGGACCCTGGCGGCGAGCAGGTCCAGGAACGCGGGCACGTCGTGCCAGGGGCCGGCGACGGTGACGACCGCGTCCGGGCCGAGCCGGCCGGCCTCCGCCTCGACGGCGCGGCCGTAGCCGCCCATGATGATCGGCGAGTACTGCGGCGCGAGCACGATCCCCACCAGGCGTCGCACGCCAGCGCCGGCGAGCCGGCCGATCGCGTCGCCGATCCAGGGCGGTGAGTGCAGCATGCCGACCTCGACCCGGTAGCGGCCAGGCCCCTCCTGCTCGACGAGCAGGCGCTCGAGCGCGGCGCCCTGCGCCCGGGTGATGTCGATGAGGGGCGAGCGGCCGACGAGGTCGTAGCGGCGCCGGAACTCCGCCACGAGCGCCGGGTCGGGGTCCCTGCCCCGGTGGACGCTGCCGAGATAGGCGGGCACGTCGGCGGCGGTCACCGCCGAGCCGAAGGTCATCAGCAGCACGCCGACGGGACGCGGGGGGGCGGTCGGGTCGGTCGTGGCGGCCATGGGCACCTCGCAGGGTCAACGGCGGGCGGCCGGGGTCGGGCCGGCCGCCCGGCGGCTGGGACCTCGGTCGGTGGCCGTATGGACCAGCTCGACCAGGCGGGCCAGGTGCTCGGCGGGGGTGTCGGGCAGCACGCCGTGGCCGAGGTTGAAGATGTGGCCAGACCGGTTGGCGGCGGCGGCAAGGACCCGCCCGGCCTCCCGCTCGACCACCTCCCAGCCGGCCAGCAGCACGGCCGGGTCGAGGTTGCCCTGGATGCCCTTGTCGGTGCCGATGCGCGCCCAGGCCTCGTCCAGGGGCAGCCGCCAGTCGACGCTTATCAGGTCCGCCCCGGCCGCGGCCATCTGCTCGAGCAGGCCGACGGTGCCGGTGCCGAAGTGGATGCGCGGCACGCCGAGGTCGGCCAGCCCCTCGAAGATCCTTCGGCTGTAGGGCAGGACGTACTCGGCGTACTCGCGCCGGCCAAGATCGCCCATCCACGAGTCGAACAGCTGCACGACCTGCGCGCCCGCGCCGACCTGGGCGCGCAGGTAGCCGGTCGTGACCTCGGCCAGCGTGGTCATCAGCCGGTGCCACAGCTCGGGCCGGCCGTACATCATGGCCTTGGCATGGGCGTGATCTCTGGACGGCCGGCCCTCGATGAGGTAGGAGGCCAGCGTGTAGGGCGCCCCGGCGAAGCCGATGACCGCCGCCCGCCCGGCCAGCTCCGTGCGCAGCATGCCGATCGTCTCGAACAGCTCCGGGGTGGCTTCCTCGGCGTCGACCAGCCGCAGGCGCGCGACGGCCGCCTCGTCCCGCACGGGCTCGTGGACGATCGGCCCGACGCCCGGGTCGATGGAGAACGGCACGCCCATCCCGTACAGCGGCAGCATGATGTCGGCGTACAACACCGCCGCGTCGACGCCGAGCTCGTCGACGGGCATGCGCGTGACCTGCGCGCACAGCTCGGGTGTGCGGGTGATGGTGAGGATGTCGTAGCGCTCACGGAGCTGCCGGTAGGCCGCCAGGCAGCGCCCCGCCTGGCGCATGAACCACACCGGGGTGGCATCCACCGGCTCGCGACGGCAGGCGGCCAGCAGGCGCCGCTCCCCGCTCATGCTGGTCGTGGTCGGCTGGGCGATGTCGGGCGGCAACGACCCTCCCTGTCCGAGCACATGGTTCCCGCCGCCGCCGCTCACGGAGGCCGGCGACGCGGGCTGGCCCCTGCCGCGGGACGGCCAAAGGGGCCGCCGGCCTGGCGGGCCGGCCCTCCTACGCTACCGCGACCGGGCCGAGCGCGCGGCCCGGCAAGACAGCTTGGTCATGGTGATGGTGCAGACGAGCCGTCTGGGAGAGTGGAATCATCCCAACAGGGTGATGCGCGCCGTCCCCGAAGCACCCAGAATCCCAAGCGACAGGCCCCGGTTCCCGGGGGGGCGTCCCGGCTGCCGGGACGTTCCGGGGCGATGTCGCCACGCCATGCCGATGACGACGCCACGCCGCCCTCCGATCAGGACAAAGGTGCCATGACCAAGCAGACAGCGCAGGCAGGGGTGCAGCTCAACCAGGGCCTGCTGGCAGCCGGCGGTGCGCTCATCGGCATCGGCGGGCTGCTCGGCTTCACCGGGATCCTGCTGCTCGGCGGCGCGCTGGTGGCGGCGGTGCGCCGCTGGGTGCAGCAGCTCGAGCAGCCACCCAGCGAGCTCGCCAAGCGCACCTGGCAGCAGGCCAGGGCCGCCACCAGCGCCGGCGCCCAGGCCTGGCGCAGCAGC
>JBIOYL010000393.1:0-5140 GCA_044870185.1 Actinomycetes bacterium
TGCTGCGAGATCGCAAGCTGCTCCGCACGCAGCGCCGCCACGGCCGGATAATCGCCCTGCTGCCACGCCAATTCCGCTGCCGGCCGCACCCTACGCCGAGCACGCGACGCTGCGCGTGAAGCTCCTCGACGGGGCAGCGGAAGTGGCGTGGCAGCAGGGCGATTATCCGGCCGTGGCGGCGCTGCGTGCGGAGCAGCTTGCGATCTCGCAGCAGCTTGGCGATCTCCATGGCATCGCCACCGCCGCCAACTGGCTGGGCGTGGTGGCACGCGAGCAAGGGGACTTCACGACTGCGCGCACGTGGCTGGAGGAAAGCCGAGCGGCCTACGAGCAACTGCAGGATCGGGCGGGGCTCGCGATCATCCAGGATCGCCTGGGCACGGTGCTGCACGCCTTGGGGGACTACGACGCGGCGGACGCCCTTTATCAGGCGAGCTTTGCCGTGTGGCTGGCGGCCGGCGAGGAGATGTACCTGGGCTGGTCGCTGCTCAATCAGGCGCTGCTGGCGGCGGATCGCCAGGACCTCGACGGCGCCGCCCGGCTGGCGGTGGAAAGCCTCGTGCGCTTTCGGCAGGGGATCTCTGAGCACGCCATCCTCCATGCGCTCGGCTTGTTCGCGCATCTGGCGGCGGTACGAGCACAGGCCGGGTTGTCTGGTGAGCGGGGCGCCATCGACGCCCCGCTAGCGAGGCGCGCCCTCCGGCTGCATGGCGCGGTGGACGGGCTGTGTGCTGGCCTGTTCGTTCGTCTCATGCCGAGCTATCGACGGCAACTGGAGCCCGCGCTGGCCACGGTGTGCGCATCGCTGCCGTCGGACGAGGTTGCTCGCCTGCACGCGCAGGGCCAGGCCATGACCCTGCAGCAGGCGATCGCCGCCGCGCTGGCAGACGCGCCGGCGACAACGACGAGCGCCTCAAGCGCCCACCCAGCACCGGTGGCAGCCGGCGGCGCCGAGCCCCTCACTCGGCGGGAGTGCGAAGTGGCGGCGCTGATCGCCGCCGGCTGCCACACCGACCGGCAGATCGCCGCGCGGCTGACCATCACGTCCAGCACGGCCGGCGTTCACGTGCAGCGCATCCTCGACAAGCTCGGCCTCCACTCGCGCTGGCAGGTTGCCGCCTGGGCGACGGCGCACGGCCTGGGCGCCGCGAGCCCGACCTGACGCTGCTTAGCACGCTCCCCGGCTCGCCAGCGTGGCCTGCCGCTCGCGCTACCCGCTTCGCTTCCAGGCCTGGATAGTCGGGGCGTGAGGGCTGGCTGTGGCGCTACGCGAGCCTGAGTTGGGCCTCGAGCTGGTGCAGGCCGCAGCGGCGCTGCTCTTCGTCGTACGCTTCCAGGCTGCCATAGAGCCGCATGAGGTCGTCGAGCCGCCGGGCGTCAGTCCGCGTACGGTGCTCAAGCCCGGCACGGGCGGCTCGCGCCGCCGCGCGGCCGGCGAGCGCCCCGCGGCGGGAGAGGACGAGGACGATGGCTGCCATTGGTCGACTCCTTTCAGTTTGCTGTCGTTGCTGCATCCTCTCCCAGTGTGCGCTGCCCGCGGCGCTGCCACCAGCGACAGAGGTCGTACACTGCTCGTACAGTGGCCGCACAGTCGAGGTGTGCGGCTGGTGCGATCAGACCTCACCTGTCGGGGTGGAAAAGTCGATCGCAAGATCACGCTGCCCTTTGGTAGCTGTGATGGAGCCCACCAGCACGGGGCGGGAGCTGATCGGGCCGGCGGCAGCACGGACCGCCGGGGTCGGCGTCTCCAGCGCCAGCGCCCGGTGCGGCCGCTCCACGTTGTAGTACCGGACGAATTCGGTGAGGACCGCCCGCAGGTGCGCCTCGTTGACCACGACGACGTGGTCCAGACACTCGTTCCGCAGCGTGCGCACCACCCGCTCCGCGATCGCGTTGGAAACCGCCTTCGACTACAAGCGATGGGCACGGCCGGGCGCGATTCCGAGTCGTGCATTGTTTCCACCCGCGGGCCGGCCAGGAGCTCGAGCTGTTGGGCTACGCCCACACCTGGGGCGAGCAGCGGGTCTTCTACCGCGAAGCCGGCAGCGAACGCGTCCGTTCGCTGCCGGCCAGTTGGACCGACGTCACCGGGCCCGACCCCTTCGTGGTCCTGGCGGCCGGGCGCTGCCTGTTCCGTGTCGACGACCTGCTGGCGTTGGCCGAGCTGGTCCACCGACGGCCGGCGGCGTCTGTCAGGGAGATTACGCCGTGTTCGTAAGGCGCATTCCGCCGGGTGACGAGCGGCGTCCGCGGTCGTCGACGACGTTGCTCCGGGTTCGTGGCGCCCGCGTCTCGAACTCCAGACCGGCGCCTCCTGGGGTTGACGCCTGGGTCGGGTTCGGCATAATAGCCTTGTCAATAACTCGGGAGGCGGGACGTGAACCGACCCAGCCCGGACGACGACAAGCTCGCCGCCCTGCGTCTCCATCATGCGCTCAACCCCACGCCTCAGGCGGTCACCGACCCCGTCTTCAGCTCGGGCAATCCCTTCTTCGACCGGCGCGATCTGGTCCAGGTCAAGTACGAGATGCTGCGCCGGGTGCGCCAGGAGGCTCAGCCGGTCAGCCGGGCCGCCGCCGCCTTCGGCTTCTCCCGGCCGTCCTTCTACGCCGCCTCGGCGCTCTTCGAGCGGGCTGGGCTGCCGGGCCTGGTGCCGCAACGGCCGGGGCCGAAGCGGGCCCACAAGCTCTCCGAGGAGGTGGTCGACTTCCTGGAGCAGCGGCTGGCGCAGGAGCCGTCGCTCCGCTCGGCTCGGCAGGCCCAGCTCCTGCAGGAGCGCTTCGCGCTGCGGGTCCATCCCCGCAGCATCGAGCGCGCCCTGGCGCGGCGCCGGAAAAGGGGGGGGCCGCCAACCCCTCGGCCGGCGAGCCCGACCCCGCCGGGGTCATGACCGCGGGCTACGAGGCCCTGCGCGCGCAGGCCACGGGCGCGGGCGCCGCGGGCACGCCGCCGCGCGGGCTGAGCCTGCTCCTGCGCGCCGGCCTGGCGGCCTGGATCGCCGCGTGGCGGCGTCTGGTGGTCGCACCGTCCACGCTCCGGCCGCCGCCGCGCACCGGCCGCTCGGAGCCGGCGGTCGGCCTGGTCGCGGAGCTGGCCGTGGTGTTGACCGAGATGGCCCTCGGAGCCCGCCGGAGGAGCACGTCGTGAGCGTCGAGTCGCACCGGAAGGTGACCGCCAGCCACCTGACGCGCGAGGCCTACCTCTACGTGCGCCAGAGCACGCTGCGCCAGGTCGTCGAGAACACCGAGAGCACCAAGCGCCAGTACGCCTTACGCGAGCGGGCGGTCGCGCTCGGCTGGCCGCCGGAGCGGGTGGTCGTCGTCGACAGCGACCAGGGTCAGTCGGGCGCCTCGGCGGCCGACCGCGCCGGGTTCCAGCGCCTGGTCGCGGAGGTCGGGCTGGGGCGGGTCGGCATCGTGCTCGGGCTGGAGGTCTCGCGCCTGGCGCGCAGCTCGACCGACTGGCACCGCCTGCTCGAGATCTGCGCGCTCACCGACACCCTCATCCTGGACGAGGACGGCCTCTACGACCCCGCCCACTTCAACGACCGCCTCCTGCTCGGGCTGAAGGGGACCATGTCCGAAGCCGAGCTGCACGTGCTGCGCGCCCGCCTGCAGGGCGGGATCCTGGCCAAGGCCAGCCGCGGCGAGCTCGGGATGGCGCTGCCGGTGGGCCTGGTCTACGCGCCCGACGGCCGGGTCGCGCTCGAGCCCGACCGGCAGGTGCAGGCCACGTTGCGCGTCTTCTTCGCGACCTTCCGGCGGACCGGCTCCGCCGCGGCCACCGTCCGCCACTTCCGGGAGCAGGGTCTGCTCTTCCCGCGGCGGCTGCGCACCGGGCCGCATCACGGCGAGCTGGCGTGGGGTCCGCTGCGGCACTGGCGCGCGCTGCGGGTGCTCGGCAACCCCCGCTACGCGGGCGCCTTCGCCTTCGGACGCACGCGCACGCGTCGGCGCCCCGACGGCGGCGAACGCCGGAGCCCGTTGCCGCGCGAGCAGTGGCACACCCTGCTCCTGGACGCCCATCCCGGCTACATCAGCTGGGGCGAGCACGAGGACAACCTCCGCCGACTCCGGGAGAACGCCCGGGCCCATGGCGAGGACCGGCGCCGGAGCCCACCGCGGGAGGGGCCGGCCCTGCTCCAGGGCCTGGTCGTCTGCGGCCGCTGCGGCGAGCGCATGACCGTCCGCTACCGCGCCCACCGGGGTCGGCTCGTGCCCATCTACGTCTGCCAGCAGGAGGGCGTCCAGCGGGCCGAACCCATCTGCCAGAGCATCGGCGGCGCCGGCCTCGACGACGCCATCGGCGCGCTGCTGCTGGAGGCGGTCACGCCGCTCGCCCTGGAGGTCGCGCTCGCCGTCCAGCAGGAACTGGAGGCACGCGCCGAGGAGGTCGACCGCCTGCGGCGTCAGCACGTCGAGCGGGCTCGCCACGAGGCCGACCTGGCGCAGCGGCGCTACCTGCGCGTCGACCCCGACCACCGGTTGGTCGCCGACTCCCTGGAGGCCGACTGGAACCAGAAGCTGCGCGCGCTGGGCGCCGCCCAGGAGGCGTACGCGCGCCAGACCGAGGCCGACGGCCGCCGGCTCGACGCGGAGCAGCGCGCCCGGGTCCTGGCGCTGGCCACCGACTTCCCGCGGCTCTGGCGCGACCCCGACACGCCCGAGCGGGAACGCAAGCGCATGGCCCGGCTCATCCTCGAGGACGTCACCCTGCTCAAGCAGGACGAGCTGGTCGCCCACGCGCGCTTCCGCGGGGGCGCGACCACGACCCTGCGCCTGCCGCTGCCGCTCAACGCCTGGCACCTGCGGCTCCCCGATCCCGCCGTGGTCGCCGGGATCGACCGCCTGCTCGACCACCACACCGACGGCGAGGTGGTCGCGATCTTGAACGCGCGCGGCCTCCGCCCCGGCCAGGCCGCGCGCTTCAACCGGCTCATCCTGCTCAAGCTGCGGCGTGCTCGGGGCCTCGACGACCGCTTCACCCGCTTGCGCCGACGCGGGCTCTTGACCCAGGAGGAGATGGCCACCCGCTTGGGCGTGTGCGTGCAGACGGTGAAGCAGTGGCGGTACGCCGGCCTGCTCGGCGCGCAGGTCTACAACGACAAGGGCTCGTGCCTGTACGAGCCGCCGGGCGACGA
>JBIOYL010000394.1:0-18009 GCA_044870185.1 Actinomycetes bacterium
CGCGCACACCAGGGTCAGCTCGCGGGCGGTGGCCTGGGTGAGGCGGTCCAGCAGCCGCGGGCGGGCCAGGAAGCCAGGGCGCGGGCGGGGGACGTGCAGCTTGGTGGCCAGCAGCGCGTCCCGCCCGCCTGCGGCGGGCGCCGACGGCGTCGTGAGCGACTCGGCCATGCGGATCTCGCACGCTCCTGCCCGTCCGGCGACGGGCAGCTGCCTGGGCGGAATCATTGTAGTGGCCACCGACCGAGCGGCGGACAGTGAAGATCCCACCCTGCTTCCCACCTTGGAGGGATGTCCCACCAGCTGCCGGGCAGCACCATCGACGCCGACCACTGCCACGGCCGGGCAGCACCACCAGCAAGACGCAGAGGAGGAGCGATGGCTGATCCGGTGATCCAGACCGAGAGGCTGGTCAAGCGCTACGGCAGGCACCCGGCGCTCCGAGGGCTGGACCTGGCGGTGCGGCCCGGGGAGGTGTTCGGGTTCCTGGGCCCCAACGGGGCCGGCAAGACCACCACCATCCGGCTGCTGCTGGACCTGCTGCGGCCCACCGCCGGCACCGTCCGGGTGCTCGGCCGGGACCCGCGCGCCGGCGGCGCCAGGCTGCGCCGGCGCATCGGCTACCTGCCGGGCGAGCTGCGCCTGGGCGGCCGCCAGACCGCCGGGGAGCTATTGACCTTCCTGGGCAACCTGCGCGGCGGCGTGCCGGCGCGGCGCATCCAGCAGCTGGCCGAGCGGCTGGAGCTGGACCTTGACCGCCCGCTCGGTGGGCTGTCCAAAGGCAACCGGCAGAAGGTCGGGCTGATCCAGGCGTTCATGCACACCCCGGAGCTGCTGGTCCTGGACGAGCCGTCCAGCGGCCTGGACCCCCTGCTGCAGCAGCAGCTCCTGGCCATGGTCCGGGAGGCCCGCGCCGACGGCCGCACGGTGTTCCTGTCCTCGCACGTGCTGGCCGAGGTCGAGCACGTCGCCGACCGGGTCGGGATCCTGCGCGCCGGCCAACTGGTGGCCACCGAGGCCATCCAGACACTGCGGGAGCGGGCGGTCCGCCGGGTGGAGCTTCGCTTCGCCGTCCCCGTGCCCGCCGCGGCCTTCCGGCACCTGCCCGGCGTCCGGGACGTCGCGGTGGACGGCGAGCTGCTGCGCTGCACGGTGGCCGGCTCGGCCGACGCCCTGGTCAAGGCGGCCGCCCAGTTCCCGGTGGTCAGCCTGCTGTCCCACGAGCCCGACCTGGAGGAGCTGTTCCTCGCCTACTACACCGAAGAAGGTGAACGTCGTGCTGCGTAACGTGTTCGTCAAGACCCTGCGCGACCAGCGCCGCTGGCTTGGCTGGTGGTCGCTGGGCCTGCTGGCCGTGATCGCCGCCTACGTGCTGCCCTACCGCGCCTATCTGGACGCCGGCATGCTGAAGGTCAATGCCGACGCGCCGGTCTACCAGGCGCTCGGCTACGACAACTCGCCGGCCGGCTACCTCAGGGCACCCTGTTCGCCCTGCTGGGGCCGCTGCTGCTGGTGATGATGGCGGTCGCCGCCGGCGCCCGCGCCGTCGCCGGCGACGAGGAGGCCGGCACCCTGGAGCTGCTGCTGGCCCACCCGGTCAGCCGCACCCGCCTGGTCGCCGAGCGCTTCGGCGCCCTGGCCGCCGCCGTCACCCTGCTCGGGCTGGTGGTCTGGCTCGGCACCCTGGCCGCGGTGGCCGCCGCCGACATGGGGATCGGGGTCGGCCACCTCGCTGTCGCCACCCTCGGGCTGGTGCTGCTGGCCCTGGGCTTCGGTACGGTGGCGCTGGCTGTCGGCGCGCGCAGCGGCCACCGCGGCCTGACCCTGGGCGTCACCGCCGCCCTGGCCGTGGCCGCCTACCTGGCCGACACCGTCGCCCCCCGGGTCGACTCCCTCAAGGCGCTCCAGCAGTGGTCGCCGTTCTACTGGTACCTGGGCGGCGAGCCGCTGCGCACCGGCGTCGACCTCGGCCACCTGCTGGTGCTGGCCGCCGTGCCCCTGGTCATGGTCGGGCTGGCCCTATGGTGGCTCAACCGCCGCGACATCGCGGTATGAACGAGGAGCTTCCCCATGCGTGGCCGCTGGTCCGGCCCGGCGGTGCGCTGGTCACGGTGGTCGGTAGCACCGCGACCGGCCCGCCGCGCCCCGGACGCCCGCTGGGTGTTCTTTATCGTCGAGGCCGACCGTGCCGAGCTGGCCGAGCTGGGCCGCCGGATCGGCGGCGCCGGCGACCTCGCCTCGGTGGTGGAACCGCGCAGCGGCGCAGAGGACGCGGAGGTCATGGCGCCCGACAGCGACGTGGTGCAGGGAGAGCACGCCATCGAGGCGTTCTTCAAGGCGGCGTCGCAGGCGGCCCAGCGGCTGGGCATGCGTCGGACCATCCACGTGCGGCAGGTGGAATGCTCAGGCGACCTCGGCTACGTGCTGAGCACCGTCGTCCTGGAGCTCCCGGCGGCTGCTGGCCAGGCGACCACCACGTTCAACGACGTCACGGTCTGGAAGCTGGACGCCGGTCGAGGCTGGCGGATCGTCGCCGGGCGGGTCAGGTGAAGTCCGCGTACTCCTGGTTCCGCTTCCGGCCGCTGCGCAGGACCGTGATGCTGAGGAAGTACAGCACCGGCAGGCCCGCATAGATCAGCAGGCTCACCCCCGGCGCCATCCTGGCCACCAGGACCGCCAGCAGGTAGACCAGCCCCGGGTACAGGTTGAGGGCCAGGCCGGCTCGGCGCTGGCGGTCATCCAGCCGCTGCCACAACAGGTGCGGACGGTTGGTGGCATACAGCCAGATGACCACCCGCATGACCGCGATCGCGACCAGCAGCAGGCCGTAGATCCGCAGCGCCACCGGCTCCTGGTCGTAGCGGCCCAGCAGGCCCGCGCCGAACGGCAGCAGGCACAGTGGCAGCAGGTACAAGATGTTCAGCCACACCAGGCCGCGGTCGGTGCGGCGGATGAGCGCGAACAGGTCGCGATGGCCGACCCAGTACATCCCGGCCAGGATGAAGCTGATCACAAAGGCGACAAGCGACGGCCGGATCTCCCCCAGCGCCTCGTTCAGCGAGTGACCCTTGGTGAGCTCGGGGACGTGGATCTCCAGGACCAGCAGGGTGATGATGATCGCGAACACGCCGTCGGACAGGGCAAGCACACGGGCCGGATCGTGCAGGCGCTCCAGCAAGCCCCTGGCAGCGTCAGCTTCCTCACGCGCTCGGGCGACGTCGACCTCTTGTTCGTCGGCCACCGCAACCTCCCTCCCGTGCCCAAGCCGGCGCAGCGTCGCTCTGGCCGCGACTGGCTTGGACCCCGTACTCCATCGCGTCGACGCCCATCCTGGGACGCGACGGGTCGCGTGTCACGCCCTACGGCACCTCACCCGGGTGAATCGTGGGGAGGGCGTTGGGGCTCACCCGTCCAGCGGCTACAACAGGCCGGGATGGATATGGATCGCGATCGATCACGCGCCACTGCTGCCGGGGCGGACGCCTGCGTCGAAAGCGGCCAACCGTTCGTGCTGGTGCTGGACGACCTTCACCTCGTGACCGGGCGGCGCTGTCACACAGCCATCGGCTACCTCGCGGAGCGGCTGGCGCCGGTTGCCAGCTGGCGCTCGCGACCAGGACCGATCCTTCGCTGCCGTTCGGGAGCTGGCGGGCGCCCGGGCAGCCCGGAGCGCGTGGTCGGGCCGGCGGGTCGGAGCGTTGAACAGCGCCATGATGGTGTCGCCCGGTGCATCACCGCCGCTCTCAAGGCAGATGCTCACCCTCCCCGAGCCGGACGCTGCCGAGGTCAGCGTCGCGCGACCACGAGGAGATCGCGGGGGTGACTGGTGGCCCCGCTCGTCGTCCCGCTCCGCCCGCCCGTTCAGGCGGTCGGGGCCTCGGTCGGGGCCTCGTGCCAGACGCCCTCGTCAAGCTCGGCGCGGCGCTGCCGCCGCCTGATCACGTACACGGCACCCCCAGCCAGCGCAAGCAGCATCACGAACCGCTTCGCGCGCCCGCGCCGGTGCTCGTGCTCGAACTCGTGGCTGTGCTCGGGAACGGCGCCGGTGTCGACGCGCTTTCGGGCCATCGTCTGGGGCCTCCTCGGGGGACGGTCCGGCATGCATGCAGCAACCTGCGAAGTCTAAAGCCTGTCGGACCATCTCGGGTGAGGGAGATCCCGGCAGCACCCTGCTCGGTGTCCTTCGCTCACGCCGCGCCACCTGCGGCGGTGGAGGTCACGCACCCGGCAGGCAACCTGGATCGCTTGAGCGGGGTGCGGGGAGTCCAGGCCGGTGACGCTGGTGACCTTGCGGGTGCGCAGCGCGTCAGCGGTGCTGAGCACGCCGGCCAGGTCCAGGTCGGCCAGCAGCGGCTGGAACACCGAACGCTCGTTGGTGGTGGGGGTCCACGTCGCGTTGGGCGAGGACGGCCCATTGCGGTGGTCCATCGCTTCAAGCGGTGCACCGGACCGCCCTGGCCAGCACCCGGCGGAGCGAGGCGTTCCAGCAGCCGGGACAGTCACATGGGGGGCAAGTGGGCGGACATCGTCGAGGTGGTCAGGGCGGCAAGGATCGAGGATGACGGTTGGGCAGGCACGGGCTTTGCGTTGTGGTCATGGGTGTCGGCAACCGCATGATCTCGAAGTTCCGTGCCTGCTTCCCGCCCAGCAATCCTCCAGGCCGCCAAACCGGACATTACGGTACTCTGCCGGGCCCTGGGAGTTCGGGAGTCGCGGCTGAGCGTCGCAGACAAGCAGGAGCTATCGACTTCTACGGACTTCTCCCTTGGACCGAGGCGAGTCACCCTCGCCGAACTCGCCAAGCCTGCTGCTTGCCCCGAACCAAACAGGCCAAGGACCGCCCTGTCATCCCAATTTGCGCGGCACGGCCGCTTCGTCGAGACTCCAGCCTTCCCGTCCGGTCCCTACTCCATCATGGGAGAAGCGTCGTGAAGCGACGAATCCTTGTTGCCCTTGCCCTCATCGGGCTGCTCTCGGTCATCCTCATCGGTCGCGCCGGGGCGGCCACCCAGGACACCAGCCCGGTCGCCACCTTCGCCGGAGCGGTGGTCGGCACCTCCACGCTCATCCGGACCGGCAGCGGCATCTCCTTCTCGCTGTCCACCAGCGGGCTGGAGGCTGGGCACGCGGTGACCGTCTGGTGGATGGTGTTCAACCCCGACGGGTCGGTGTCGGTGCAGTATGCCGCCGGCCACGTCATCGACGAGGGCGGCGTGGCCGAATTCGGCGGCCACCTGAGTGTGGGCGACACCGACGGGGTCATCAACAACGGCCCGGGCCTGCTGGACGCCCAGGGCGCGAATGTCGTGCTGGTGGTACGCGACCATGGCCCTGCCGACCCGGGCAGGGTCAGCCAGCAGATCCACACCTTCGGCGTCTGCAACCCGACCTGCACCGACCGGCAGATGTCGATGCACGCGGCCGGCTGAGGCGCCGGTTGGCCGGCGAGTGGGCTGAGATCCTCGGGCCCGTGCCCACGGCGTGCCCTACGCAACGGACACGAGCGGTCACCAAGGGTCAACCACGGCTTCTGGAGCTCGGCCCTGACCTCGCGGTGTAGCGTCGGAACAGGAGCGGCTCTGCCCTCGACCATGGCCTTCCAAGCCCGTGAACTCGCCGTGTCCAAACCGCTGGTCATGTGCGAGTGACACCTGTCTCTGCCGCGACCTCTCAGGGGTAGAGGCCGCCAGGCTGGACCCGGCCGCCATCCCTCCTTCACCGGATGGGATCCGCTATCCACTACCCCGGGAGATCGGACCGGCGGCCGAGTCCAGCCTGTCATCAGTGGTCGATGCGGCGTTCATTCTTCAACACCCATGGCATCGAGGACCGGGGGACGGCGAAGACGTCGGCGGTGGTCAGGATGCAGATACAGCCCCGCACCCGAGGCGTCGCAGCACACCACAGCGCTGAAGATCCGCTTTGCGTTCCCTTGGTGAGGATGACCTCGGCGTGGTGGACGAGCCGGTCGATCATGGCTTCGGCGACGACGTCGTCGCCGAAGACCTCACCCCAGCGGCCAAACGGCTTGTTGCTGGTGACGATCAGGCTGGCGCATTCGTAGCGGGCGGAGACCAGCTGGAAGAACAGGTTGGCGGCCTCGGCCTCCAACGGGATGTAGCCGACCTCGTCACAGACCAGCAGCGGGTAGCGGCCCAGCCGCACCAGCTCGGCCTGCAGCCGGTCGGCGGCGTGCGCGTCGGCCAGCCGAGCCACCCACCCGCCAGCGGTGGCAAACAGCACCCGATGGCCAGCCTGGCAGGCGCGGATCCCAAGCCCGATCGCCAGGTGGGTCTTGCCGGTGCCTGATGGGCCCAGGAAGACCACGTTCTCCCTGGCGGTGACGAAGTCCAAGGTGCCCAGGTGCGCGCTGTTCGCGCTTGAGGCCGCGGGCGTGGTCGAAGTCGAACTCCTCCAGGCTCTTGCGGGCGGGCAGCCGGGCGGCGCGGATGCGGGCCTCACCGCCGTGGGCCTGGCGGGCGGTGACCTCCCGTTGCAGGCAGGCAGCCAGGAACTCCTGGTGGGTCCAGCCCTCAGCGCGGGCGCGGTCGGCGAGCCGACCGGCGGCCTCGCCGAGACTGGGCGCCTTGAGTGCGCGGGTCAAAAGGCGAGCTCGGCAGCGAGGTCCCGCGCGGCCGTCGTGGTCGTCTGGGTCGCCATCACGCCATCCCCTGCCCGTCGAGGCCGAAGGCGGCGTCGTAGTCGGCCAGGCAGCGCAGCTCGACCTAGGCCTGGTCGTGGTCGCGGCTGGCTGGGTGGCCAGCCACGGCGCGGTCGTGGCGCAGTTGTGCCGCGGTGCAAGGTGGGTGGGGTCGCTGATGGTCTGGTGGCGGGCCCAGATGCGCTCGTGGTCGGCGACCAGCCGCCCGTCACAGCGCACCCGGACCCGCTCGAGGTCGGCGCGCACCTCGACCCGGTGGCCGACCGCGGCCGGGTGCACCGAGTAGTCGTTGCTGTCCAAGCGGACGTAGTGGTCGCGTGGCAGGCGCAGCCCGGACTGCCAGCCGGTGGGCGGTGAGGTTCCCCCGCTTTCGACTCTGCTGGCGAATTTACGGGCCGTGTGAGCTGGTGGTCTGCTGTGGTCGTGGTGTGCAGCAGCGCGCACCGGACCCAGAGGTGGTCGACGATGTGGCCAAGCTCAAGCCGTGCGGTCCCGACGATGACCGCACAGGTCGCACGAGCGGCGTTCCCGAACGGCTGCCTGGCGATCCGGATCCGTGATGCGCTCGGTGCGCTGTTCGAGGACGTGGAGTTCGCAGGGTTGTTGGCGGTCCGGGGCCGCCCGGCGGTCTCACCGGCGCGGCTGGCGCTGGTGTCGGTGCTGGGAGTTCGCCGAGGGACTGTCGGACCGCCAAGCCGCCGACGCCGTCCGCGGCCGGATCGACTGGACCTACGCCCTCGGCCTGGAGCTGACCGACACCGGGCTTTGACGCCTCGGTGCTGAGCGAGTTCCGCGCCAGGCTGGCCGCCGGCGATGCGGCCGAGCGGCTGCTGCAGCAGATGCTTGCCCGCCTGCGGGAGCGAGGCCTGGTCGCCAGTGGTGGGCGGCAGCGCACCGACGCCACCCACGTGCTGGCAGCGGTGCGGGAGCCCGGACCGGCTGGAGCTGGTCACCGAGAGGCTACGGGCCGCGCTGGAAGCGCTGGCCGCCGCGGCGCCGACGTGGCTTGAAGGGGTCGTTCCTGCGCAGTGGTACGACCGTTACGGCCAGCGTGCCAGGATTGGCGGCTACCCAAGGCCGAGACGGCACGGGCCGAGTTCGCCGTCACCGTCGGCGCGGACGGGTTCACGCTGCTGGAGGCCGTCTACGCCGCCGAGCCCAAGACACCGGCGTGGCTGCGGCACGTCGACGCAGTCCAGACCCTGCGCGTGGTCTGGGTCCAGCAGTACTACCGCGACCAGCAGGGGCTGCGCTGGCGCGACAACAGCGAGCTGCCACCCGGCGCTAGCTCTCGAGGCGTCTGCCAAAGCTCTGGCGGCCGTGCTCGGGCACTCGACGTGCGCCGTGAGTAGTGGTGGCCCACTCCACCGGCGGAATCGGCGCGCTGGCCCTGACGGTCACCGCGCCGGCCGCCGCTCCTGCCCGCCTGGCCGGGCAGGAGCTGATCTCCACTGCACCGCAGCGGCTGGGCGAGAGCCTGCAGAACCGGCTGCTGGCCCGCTCGTGCTGTCGGGGCTGGCGCACCAGCTGCTGCACCGCCGCCGGCTGGGCACCGGCTCACGCGCACGCTGTGGCGCCCACCCCGACCCGGCCCTGGCGGAGTTCGCGCGCCGCATCATGCGACAGACGAGCATCGAGGCGACCAAGGCGGTGTGGCGGTTCGACTTCCATGACCAGCTGGGACCAGGTAGAGCTGCCAACGCTGGTGCTGTGCGCCGCCGAGGACCGCTCGGTCAGCCCGAGCACGCCCGGGCGCTGGCCGACGGCATCCCGCAGGCCAGCGTGCAGCGCTTCCCCGGGGCCGGGCACCTGGTGGTGCTGGAACGCGCCGAGCCGATTGGCAGATCGCAGGGGCCATCCCGCCGTTCACGGCCGCTCGCACCTAGAAGTCGATCCGCATCACGACCCGCCTGGGGGTGGGCCTGCTGGCCTCGGTGAACCCGGCGGCGGCGAAGATGCTGCGGCTGCCGACGTACAGCTCGCCCCAGGTGATCTCCTGTCCTGGGTGCGTGATCATCGGGTAGCCCTCGATGGCACGGGCGCCGCGCTCGCGTGCGAAGTCGACGGCGGCGGCTGTCAGCGCGCGGCTCACACCGCGGCGCCGGAAGCCCGTACGGGTGACGAAGCAGGTCACGGCCCAGACGCCGTCGTCGGCCTTGTCTTCGGCTCGCCCGGTCCACGGGACGCGGGTAAACAGCAGGCGCACGTAGGCCGTGCGGGGCTCGACCGCACACCAGCCGGCGGGTTCGCCGTCGAGGTAGGCGACCAGGCCGCTGGTCGTGCGGACCCCGGGATGGCCGCAGCCGGTCTGCTCGCGCAGCCGCTCGGCGCGTTCCTCTACGGGAACTGAGCGCCACTGGAAGTCCCGGATCTTGAACCACTGGCACTGGCATCTGGACGCATCGCCGCGCGTGCCGAAGACGGCCTGCAGGTCGTCGCAGGACGCTTGGTTGGCGGGCGTGATGGTAATCGCGGCATCCGTCACCATCCGGGTTGTGTCGGCCATCGTCGCAGCACCATCCCTCCCGGTTCGGCCGAGTCCTCGCGGCCGGCGATGGTTCCCACCAGCAACACCGAACGAACCACAGCCCTGGCCTCGTGGCTGGAGTTCTAACACCCGGCGCCGACACGCTGCGCTCGGAGGGCTTCCGCCGACCAGCCGACTGTCACCAACCTGATGGCCAGATACACCTGGGCTCTGACCCGAGCGGCGGGCCGTCACCAGGGACAGGCGCGTTCACCCGCTCAAGCACCACGCTGCGCCCACCGCTGCTGCATGGGCTCGACGCACGGCCGAGATGACACCAAGCCGGCGGCCGGCCGACGGCCTGGTTGCCCGCGATGCCGCCTCGGACGGCTGCTTTCTGCTGGTCATAGGCGACAAGGACATGACCGCGGCCGAGCTGCTGGCCGCCTCCAAGTGGCAGCCCAACCTCGAGCAGCGCCACGCCCAGCTCAAGGGCACCCAGCTGGTCGCGCCGGTGTTCCTCAACGATCCCGCCCGCATCGAAGGACTGCTGTGCTGCCAGTTCATCGCCATGCTCGTCCAAGCCCTGCTCGAACGCGAGACCCGCCGCGCCATGGCCATCCGCGGCCTGCACCAGCTGTCGCTCTACCCCGAAGAGCGGGACAGCGCTGCCCCCACCGCCGCCCGTGCGTTCGACATCTTCACCGGCCTTGCCCGCCACTACCTGATGCGGGATGGCCAGCTCGTTCAGACCTTCCAGCCCGAACTCACCCCGCTGCAGCGCCAGGTGCTCGACCTCCTCGACATCCCCGAGACCGCCTACGTCGGCTCGTGACTGGGGGCCGAAACGAGGCTCGGATGTGCGGAAAGCGAGAAGGACGCCCATAGCGACCGCGCATCACTTCCGCCCGGCCCCGCCGGGCCACCCCTGGCCGAGGAGATCGCCGGCAACCTGGCCACCCTCGGCCACCCCGAGACCGCCGGCACCCGCCGCGTCTACGCCGGCGCCCTCACCGCGCTGCGCGCCGAGCTGGGCGCCGACCGGTCCGCCGCCAGCCTCCGACGCGGCGACCGCCGAGTAGCTCGCCGCCTGGTTCACCGGCCGTTGGGTGCTCGGGCGCGATCGCCGCCGACACCTCAGCCACCATGCCTCCCTGGGTGGGCAAGTCGAGATTCTGCTGCTTGGGTCCGTGGTCGAGGGCCCGCTCGGCCTGCTCCATGCGGCGCTCGGCCGAGTCCAGGCGGGCGATGTGGACCTCGAGCAAGCCCTGTACCAAGCACAGGCCTGGGCGGGATAGCACCGCATCGTCTGGGAGCAGGGAGAGGCGGCGCTCGAGAATCGCAGTTTCTCCGCGGCGGAGGGTCTCGCTCAGGTGCTGCTCCACCAGCCGCGTCGCCCGCAGCATGTCCCAGCCGCCAACGCATGCCGGATGGCCGCATCGATCAGCCCATGCTGCTCGCACCAGGCGGCGGCCCGGCGGTGCAACTCGGGCACCAGGTCCGAATGAAGCTGAACCGCTCTGGTGCGGAGCAGGTCGGCGAACAGGTGGTGCAAGCGCCACCAGCGGCGCTCGGCATCCAACGGGACGAGGAACAGGTTGGCTCGGTCGAGCTCCTTGACCATGTCCTGGCGGTCGGCACCCCGGTGACGGCGTTGCAGAGCGGGCCGCTGAGCCGCTCCAGGATCGAGGTCTCCAGTAGGACGTCCGCACCCGGTCCGACTGCCGCGCGAGCACCTCCTCGCTCAGGTAGTCCAGCACGTCGCGGTGGGTTCCGGCGAACGCGTCCAGGAAGGCGGCAGGGTCGGATCGCCCCTGGAGCGACAAGGCAGCCGCAGCAGCCCACGACCCAGCCTTCGGTCCGAATAGCGCCAGAAGCGTGCCGGGTCGTTCTCGTCGGGGTCCAGCGACAGCCAGGCAACCGGCCACTCCGTGTTGGTGGCCCAGTCGGCCAGCAGGGTGTCTTGCCGAAGCCGGCGGGCGTGCATACCAGGATCAGCTCCCCGGCCAGCCCTTCGCTGAGCCGCTGGAACAGGCATGACCGGGCCAGCCGGTCCGGGCGGGTTCGCGGGAGGTTGACCTTGGTGGCCAGCAGCGCGTCTCGCGCACGGGTGTGGCCAGGTCCGGAGACGATGTCGGTGGCTCAGCCGTGCCGTCGCCCGCCGTCCACCCGGCGAGGGCCTGCTGGCAGTCGATCCTAATGGGCATCGGGTCCACCGTCCCCACGGCCGTCTATGGGATACCACCCGGCCTGCACCTCCTCCCGGAACCTTCCACCGGGTGCTCCACCTTCGGGTGATGTCCTGGTGCGGTCCGCTCCCTATCGTCGGGCACATGACCGTGCCAGCTGAACCAGGGAGAGGGACCGTGATGCTGCCGGGTGACTGGACAGCAGAGCTCGGACGCGAGCGGGTGGCCGAGCTCCACCGCCAGGCGGAGCGCCAGCGCCTCGTGCGCCTTGCCGGGGCGCACGGTCGTGGCGGCACCGGCGGCCTGTGGCGCGAGCGGCGCTTGCTGGCGGGTTGGCTGGAGGTTCGGGTCAGGGCGTCCTGGCGTCCTCGACGACGCCATGCAGCGCTTCACCGTCGGCGACGCCGTGAGCTCGTCGTGACGGGAGCCAACGTGGTCGTTGACCTGCCCGAGACCTCCCCCGAGCCCGACGCCCGGGACCACCCGGCCGAGGTCCGGGCGACCACGCCGCGTGATGGCCGCCCGACCCGACGATGGGTTCGGGAGCCTGGATCGACCCGGCCAACCCCACCGGGTACCTGGCCACCGCCCCCCACGGCACCGTCGTGCACCTGCGGCTGCTGCGCCGCGACGAGCGGGAGCTGGTGGCCCGGTTCTTCGCCGGGCTGTCCGCCGAGTCCCGGTGCCGCCGCTTCCTGCAGCCGATGCCGCGGCTGTCGGAGGCGATGCTGGGGCGGCTGGTGGACGTCGACGCCGCCGCCATGTCGCCGTGGTGGCCGCCGTCGACGGCGAATGCGCCGGCATCGCCCGCTGGATCGCGCTGGCCGACGAGCCGGGCACCGCCGAGGTCGGGGTCACCGTGACCGACCGCTACCAGGGCCGCGGCATCGGGCGGCTGCTGGTCGAGGCCCTGCGGCCGGTCGCCGTCCGCGCCGGCCTGACCAGCTTGGTCTACCTGGTCGACCCGACCAACCGGCCGGCGCTTCGGCTGCTGCGGTCGCTCGGCGTCGAGCTCGCTCTCCGCGGCGGCCTGGTGGAGGGCCGCCAGCGCCTGCCTGGCCGGCCGCTGCTGGACGCGTCGAGGGGCTGGGGTCCGGCACCCGGCGGATGGCCGTGGCGGATAGGCTCGCGAAGTCGGGAGCTGCCCGATGCGCAGCCTCACTGCCCGTGCCCGCAGCCGCCAGGCCGGCCGCCTGCCGCCGGCGTCCAGGCGCGTGCCCCAGGTCGAGCGGGCGGCGGCCACGTCGGCGGCGGTCGCCAGCCGTGCCTCGGTGACGACCAGCAGCCGGCATACACCCCAGCCAGGTTCTGCAAGGTCTCCTTCCCGAGCGTCGCCACACCGACGCCGCGGTCTCCCACCGTGGATGACATCAGCAGCTCAAGGACGCCCGTGCTCCCCGATGACCTTGGCTGCGGCGGGCGGCCGCCAGCAAGACGGCCGCCCGCGGTCTTGGCTGTCATGTTCGGGTCTGGGTCCGGTAGAGCTGCCGGGTGGCGGCCACGCCGGCGACGAGCGCGACGACCAATGCCAGCAGCTGGATCACCGTGCCGACGAAGACGCCCACCTGACCCGGGTCGCCCAGCTGCTGCCTCGCTTGGGGCGCGAGCGCGCCGCCGACCAGGAGAAACAGCGACACGATCACCCCGACGATCATCGTCCAGCGCCAGCGGGTCGCCAGGGCGACCAGGCCCGCGGCGACCAGCAGGATGAGCAGGCCCGGGGGAATGGTCGGGTAGTCGGCTCCCGAGGCGATCTGGATCACGATGCCGGCGGCCGCGACGACCAGGCCGGCCACGGTGATGCTGGCGGCCGCCGACAACCTCCTTGGCCTGCTTGTTGGGCTGTCCATCCGTTGCTCCTTCCTGTCCTCTCCGGTCAGGTGACGTCTCGCCGTTGGATCAGGGCGGCCGGCGACCAGCGCAGCGCCCCCCGTTCATGTCAGCGCGTCCCGGAGGGCGTCGATGCGGCGTGTCGTAGGTGACGCCGGGATCGGTCGGCGAGGGCGGCGAGGTGCTGGGCGATGTGGTGGGCGTCCCTGCCGACCCCGCCGACGTGGTCGGAGGTGGGCGTGTACTGGAAGGGCAGCCCCAGGAAGTACAGGCCGGGCGCGGCGGCAACCACGCCCCGGTGGTGGGTGGGGGCGCCAGCGTCGTCGAAGATCGGCAGGTCGATCCAGCCGAAGTCGGGACGGTAGCCGGTCGCCCACACCACCACGGCAACGTCCACGAGTTGCCCGTCGGCCAGCCGGGGCGTGCCGTCTGCGACGTCGTCGACCCTGGGTACCCGGTGGACGCCGGCGGCCAGGATGTCGGCGGGCTTGAGGCGGACCAGCGGGTCGCCTCGCCGCTGCCGGGTGTCGCGCATCCTGCGGCCGAGCCGGGTGTCGAGGGTGAGCAGATGGTCGGCCAGCCACAGCGAGAGGCGGTTGTGGATGAGCCCGATCGGTGCGTGGCCGACGTCCGGGCCGGACAGGTAGGTCCGTCGGGTGGCGGCCAGCTCCACGGCGATCTCGGCGCCGGAGTTGCCGGCCCCCACCACCAGCGCGTCGCCGTCGGGCAGCTGGCCGGGTTGCGGTAGTCGCGGGAGTGCAGCTGGGCGATCGTGGAGTCCAGTCCGGTGGCGAACCCGGGGATGTGCGGGTGGTGGTAGGGCCCGGTGGCGACCACCACCTGCTCGGCCGTGTACCGCTCGTGTCCGGCGCGCAGCAGGTAGCCGCCGTCGCGGCGGGCCAGGGACTGGACTCGCCGCCCCAGGCGCACGGGCAGCTGGAACCGCTCGGCGTAGGTCTCCAGGTAGTCGGCGGTCTGGTCCTTGGTGGGGAAGGAGTGGCCGGGGGCGGGGAACGGCATCCCTGGAAGGCCGCTGTGGCCGGCCGGGGTGAACAGCCGAAGGGAGTCCCAGCGGTTCCGCCAGGTCTGGCCGACCCTGCCGGCGGCGTCGAGGATCACGAAGTGGCGGTGCTGGGTGGCCAGGAAGTAGCCCATGGCCAGGCCAGCCTGGCCGCCGCCGACCACGACGGTGTCCAGGTGATGCTCAGACGGTTGGGGGGTCATGGATGCTCCTCTCTCGTCGCGCACGGGTGGGTCGCTGGTCAGTGGGCGAGGATGGGGCGGTCGGGGGCGGGTGGGCGGCCGGGCGGCAGCAGCCAGGGGGTGGCTGCGGCGGCCACGGCGGCAGCAGCGCGCAGGCCAGGAACGCCCGGTCGAACCCGTCGACTGGTGGGCGGCCGGCCAGGGGGTCGCTGGTGACGCTGGCGGCGGCGATGGTGGAGGCCACGGCCACGCCCAGGGAGGCGCCGAGTTCGTGGCCGGTGTTGAGCAGCCCGGAGGTCAGGCCGGCCTGCGCCTGGTCGACGTGGGCCAGTGCGGTGGTGGTGGCGACCACGAACCCGGCGCCGAGCCCGGCGGTCGCCAGCAGCAGGCCGGGGAGCAGCTCGACCAGCATCGAGGCGTCGGCGGGCAGGCGCGACAGCAGCAGGGCGCCCGCTGCGGCCAGGGTGAACCCGACCGCGGCGACCGGCCGGGGCCCCAGCTGGCCGACGGCGTGGGCGGCGAGGTGGCTGCCGGCGATGGTGGCCAGGGCCGCCGGCAGGAACACCAGCCCGGTGTCCAGGGCGGTGTGGCCGAGCAGCCGTTGCAGGTACAGCGAGGCCAGGAAGTAGGTGGCCAAGAGCAGGCCGGAGGTGGCTAGCATCACCAGCTGGCCGGCCAGCAGCGGCCGGCGGGCCAGCAGCTCAAGCGGCACCAGCGGTTCGCGAGTGACGTGCTCGACGGCGACGAACACCCCGGCCAGCACCACCCCCGCCGCCAGCCAGAGGAGCGTGGTGGTGGCGCCCCAGCCGTCGCTGCCGGCGGTGACCAGCCCGTAGATGATTGCGGTGGTGGCCAGTGTACCGGTCAGCGCGCCGGGCAGGTCCAGCCGGCGAGCCCGGTGGGCTGGCCGGACGGCGGCGACCACCGCGGGGCCGGCACCGGCGATCGCCGCCCACATCCCAAGGGCGCGGTTGCGCTCGGGGCCGTGGAAGGTGGTGGTGATGATCGCCAGCGCCGCCGGCGACAGCAGCGCCGCGCCCACGCCCTGGGCGGCGCGGGCGGCGACCAGGACCGTCCCGGTCTGGGCCAGGCCCGAGGCCAGCGAGGCGGCCGTGAACACGCCCAGCCCGGCCAGGAACATCCGCCGCCGGCCGAGCGCATCGGCCAGCCGGCCGCCCAGCAGCATAAGGCCACCGAAGCAGAGCGTGTAGGCGGTCACCACCCAGGTCAGGGCGGTGCGGTCAAGGTGCAGGTCGGCGCCGATGCTGGGCAGCGCGACGTTCACCACCGTGATGTCGAGAATCACCATGAACTGCGCCAGGCACAGCAGCACCAGCGCCCACCAGCGCCGCGGGTCTGGACCCGGCGGGCGCGGCGCAAGGGCGTGGACGGGCAGGGTGCGATCACTCATCGGTTCATCCCTTCTCGTCGTTGCGTGCCGATCGGGTCGCCCTCGTCCTTCGTCTTCTGCTGTCATGGCTGGCGGCGACCTCTCACGCGTGAACACGCAGCCCCGGAGGTCGCCGGCGGAGCCATCGAGGCGTCAGGCGCGGCCGTTGGAACAAGCGCTTCCGGCTGTCGTCCCTCCCGTGGCGTGGTGTTGTCCGGTCTGCACGCTAGGGACGGGCGCCGGCCGGAACATCACCCGATGGTGGGAACGCAGGGTGGGATGCGGGGTGGGATCATGCTGCGGCTCGGCGCCGCCCGGGGCGATGAGGCTGCGGTGCGCTGCGGCCGCTACGCGGCGTCGCCTACCGCAGCAGCCCCAGCTCCCGCGCCCGGGCAACGGCCTGGGTGCGGTTGGCCGCGCCGAGCTTGTCGAGGATGTGGGTGACGTGGCGCTTGACGGTGTCCAGGGTGACCACCAGCTCCTCGGCGATTGCCGGGTTGGACCTGCCGGCGGCCAGCAGCTGCAGCACCTCCAGCTCGCGGGCACTCAGCGCCGCGACCAGCCCGGGCAGGGCGGCGCCGCGCCGGGAGCGGGGGAGAGCGGCCTGGCCGGCCTGCTCGAACGCCTCCAGCAGTCGGTCCAGGAAGTCGGGTGGCACCTGGACGGCCACGGGTTTGGCCGGGGTGGTGAGGAGAGTGCCGAGCAGGGTGGCCATCGCCGCGCCCTCGTCGACGAACACGCGCAGGTAGCCTTCTGGCGCGCCGCGGGCGAGGGCGTCGGCCAGGACGGCGAGGGCCCGTTGGTGATCCCCGGCTGCCTGCAGCGCCAGGGACCGCACGGCCCGGATCTGGATGAGGCTGCCGTTCCGGGCTTGCGACTCGGCAAGCTCGTCGAGGCGCTCCAACAGCCGCAGCGCCCCACCGGAATGCGACCGGGCCAGCAGCACCCGGGCCAGCACGAGGTGGTCGCGTTCGCGCACATAGGCGATCTCGTCGTTCTCCGTCAGGCCGCGTTCCTCGGTCCACCGCTCGGCCTCGCCGGCCTGTCCCTGGGCGAGGGAGAGCCGGGCCCGTTCCGAGCGGGCGGGGTACCAGAGGCTGCTCACCTCTGGGCTCGTCTGCAGCCGGCAGGCTTCGTTCATGGCTGCAAGGGCGCTGTCTTCCTGCCCCATGGCCTGGTGGATCCAGGCCGAGGCGACTCGCTCGCGTTCACGAAACCAGCGCTCTTGCCGGCCAAGCTCGCTGCTTTCTCTCAGGTGCTGGAGGGCCTCGTGGAGCTGGTTGCGCTGGTAGAGCACCTGGGCGATCCCCAGGTGCGCCAGGCCCGCCTGGTACGCCGACGTGCGGGCGCCCTGGGTGGCCAGGCGCAGACCCTCTTGGTGGGTTCGCAGGGCCGCGGTGAGCCTGCCCCGTTCCTGTTGCAGCTGGCCGAGGGGAAACGGGGATACCATCCCGGGGTGGGGGTCGGGTGCCGCTCGGCCCTCGGCCAGGATCTCGGCGGCAGCGCTCTCGGCCTCCGCCAGCCTTCCCCGCATCCGCTCGGCCTCGGCCCCAGCGAGCCAGCGCGCCCAGTGGCGAGGCCCAGGCTCGTCCTCGGCCATCTCGGCCAGGGCCGATCGCGCGTACGCGGCCATCACCTCAGGATCGCCCGGGTTCCTGCGAGCTCTGCGCGAAGGAGCGCGATCGCCGCCGGCACCTCGGCCACCATGCCGACTTCGGTGAGCACCCCAAACTCGGCCGGTCCTTGGCCGTGGTCGACTGCGCGCTCGGCCTGCTCCAGGAGTCGTTCGACCAGGTCCAGGCGGCCGAGGAAGAGCTGCCGCAACCCCTCGGCCAGGCACAGCGCTGGTCGGGATCGCACCGCGTCGTCAGGCAGTCGCGACAGCCATCGCTCCAGCAGCGCACTCTCGTCGCGGCCGAGGGTCTCGCCCAGGTGCTGTTCGACCAGTCGCGCCGCCCACGCCCCGTCCCCAGCCCCGAGGACATGGTGGATCGCCTCGTCGATCAGCCCGTGCTGCTCGCACCATTCGGCGGCCCTCCGGTGCAGATCCGCCAGCCGCGCACCCTCGGTCTGCTGCAGCCGAGCACGGAGGAGATCGGCGAACAGTTGATGGAAGCGGTACCAGCGGCGCTCCTCGTCCAGAGGAATCAGAAACAGGTTGGCCCGCTCCACTTGCTCCAGCAGCGCCTGGCTGTCGGCGCGGCTGGTGACCGCATCCGCCAGCGGGCCGCAGACCCGGTCCAGGATCGAGGTCTCCAGCACGAACCCCCGC
>JBIOYL010000395.1:0-7735 GCA_044870185.1 Actinomycetes bacterium
TCGTTTGAGTCAATAATAGTGGTCGACGTTGGCGGCGACCTTGTGGCAACCGGAAGCGAGGATGAGCTGAGGAGTCCACTCGCCGACGCACTGGCACTTGCCTCCCTCGCAGACTTCCCTGCACCAGTACATGTCGCTGTCGCTGGCCCCGGACTGGATGGCGAACTGCCTCCCTCCTACGTACGCTCGCGCTGTATTAGCCTTGGCGGCAATCTGTTAGCTCACCTTGATGGCTCTGACGTTGAGCCATACTTCTCCGCCCTGGCTGAGCATCCATCAGAAGCTACTACCCTGCTAGCGGCTGCTGCCCTTGGCATTGCAGGCAAGGCAGAAATCCGCGACAACGCTGATACTGTGGCGGTTACTAACGCCAGTGCGGAAGTTTACGTCCTAAGCGGTTCCGGGGCATTCGCAGGCAACAAACTTGCCCAAGAGCTTACTGCGACCCGCTCATTAGCTGAGGCCGAAGCCGCCACTCTTGCCGTGTGCGGTAGATGTGAGCTGGACTACGAACGACAGAAAGCCGCAGTCCTACCGCAAGTGACGACTCCCGCAGCAGAAATGCAGCGCAGGCTACAAGAGTATTGGCTATCTGCGGCCGCTCGTGGCGTCACCTTGGCAACCTTCCGACGGCTCACTGAAGTCATGAAGCTCCCCCACTACGATCCCGATCTGATTCGATCCATCGCAGGGTGGCGCGCCGATAAGCACTTGGCGCTATGTCGGATAGATCGGTAGATTCGGCAGGATCGTCCCTACTCGCCTAATCAGGCTAAATAGTCACAGTCCGGCTTCTCGTAGCACGGGGTGATCTAGCGAGGCGGCCTCTACCTCACTGGCCACAGCACTTGACTGGGCCACTGGCTAAGTCCACTATCCAGTAGTGGCATTGGCCAGTCGGCGAAGGAGGAGAGAAGAGTCTCAGTTTTTTGGAGGTGGCCTGGAGGACATAGCAGCGTCCTCCAGGCCGGTGCATCGAGATTGGAGGCCTCGAATGCACGAAAAGCATAGCGCGTCGGCCGCGCTATCCAGTGATGGCCAGGACAGTGACCGCTTGGTCTACAGCGTCGCGGAGGCAGCACGTCGGCTCGACGTGAGCCCGATGACGCTCTACCGCGAGATCGCCGCAGGCAGGCTCGCGGCCATCCGCATCCGTGACCGGCTGCTCATCCCAAGGATCGTCCTCGAACGTCTCATTGACGAGGCAATCGACGCGGCGACCAAGCCCATGGCGGGGGGTGGCTCGGATGTGGCATGACGCCTGGCCGCCGCTGCCGCCCGGCGGGCACCGACCACCGGACGCCCCGCCGTTCACCAGCTCCAGCGACCAGCTCCTCGCGCTCGGCCTGGGCGCCAGCGCCGGCGCCGGCGCGCTGGTGTGGGCCAGCGGCCAGCTCGCCGGCCTCGCCTTCGGCCACACCTGGCTCGACGTCTCCCCCGCCGATGTGGCCCATATCCTCTGGCACCTGCCGCAGCACTGGAACGACCCCGCGCTGGCGTGGCCGTCTGAGGTGCGCGCCCCACTCCCCGGCCCGGTCGGCATGTACGCCACCTTCACCGGCCTGGTCGGCGGCCTGTCAGGTGGGATGGCCGGGGTGCTGCGGCACCTGCCGGGGCGAGCGGCCGGTCACCGGCCCGGCCACGCCAGGCCGGCCAAGCATGCCGGCGCCGTCTGGGCCAGCAACCGCGAGCTGCGGCTGTTGACCGTGCGGGAGCCGCGGCCGGGCCGGGTGATCCTGGGCCGCACCCCCGGCCTGCTGGGGCGGCTGCTGGCGGCCGAGGACTGCCACTCGGTGCTGGTGTTCGGGCCCACCGGCAGCTACAAGA
The DNA here is from genome assembly GCA_044870185.1 of Actinomycetes bacterium. Lineage (GTDB taxonomy): Bacteria > Actinomycetota > CALGFH01 > CALGFH01 > CALGFH01 > JBIOYL01. The sequence continues at coordinate 1,828 of JBIOYL010000395.1, forward strand.
CCTCCGCCCTGGTCATCCCCGCCGTCCTCGAATGGACCGGCCCCCTGGTCGCCACCAGCGTCAAGCCCGACCTGCTCAGGGCGACCCTGGCCCACCGCGCCCGGCTCGGCCAGGTGCTGGTGATCGACCCGCTCGGCGCGTCGGGGGTCACGGCCGCCCGCTGGTCGCCGCTGGCGTCATGCGGGACCTGGGCGGGCGCGCAGCAGATGGCGGTGATGCTCGCCAACGCCATCGAGCAGACCCCCACCGAGGAGCAGCGCCCCGAGCACCGCTTCTGGAAGACCATGGGCACCAAGTTCCTCGCCCCCATGCTCCACGCCGCCGCCACCAAGGGCCTGTCGATGGCCGAGGTGCTGCACTGGCTGGACTCCAGAGAGGACCAGCAGATCAAAGACATCCTCGAGGCCGCCGGCGTGCCCGCCGCGGTGGACGCTTGGGAGTCCTCGCAGTACCGCACCGACCGGGCGGTGGACTCGCTGTATGCCACCGCCGAGGAGGTCCTGCACGTCTACGGCAACGAGCGCGTCTCGGCGTCGACCGAGGGGCACGACCTGGACCTGGAGCACTTCCTGGCGGGGGATCACACCATCTACCTGTACGCCCCCGCCCACCAGCAGCGGCTGCTCAGGCCGTTGTTCGAGGCGATCACCCAGCAGGTGGTGGCCGCCGCCCAGGAGCAGGCCGCCCGCAGCCCCGACGGCATGCTGTCGCCGCGGCTGGGGCTGTTCCTGGACGAGGCCGGCAACTGCGCCGCCCTGAGTGACCTGGACGTGCTGGCCACCACCGCCCGGGGGCAGGGCATCCAGCTCGTCACGGTCTGGCACGACAAGAGCCAGTTGGAGGCCCGCTACGGCCCCAAGGCCTCCACCATCCTGAACAACCACCGCGCCAAGCTGTTCCTGTCGGGCTTGGCCGACCTGTCGGCGCTGGAACTCGGCGCCAAGCTGATCGGGGAGCAGGCCCTCACGGAGCGCAACCGGTCGATGGGCTCCGACGGCCGCCACTCGCTGAACGAGTCCACCTTGTATCGGCCGCTGCTGCCGGTGGAGGACCTGCGGCGGCTGCGGCCAGGCGAAGGCGTCCTCCTCTATGGGCATCTACGGCCGACCCCGATCCGCCTGCGGCCCTTCTACCAGCCGCGCGAGCAGGCCCGGCGGGAGCGCGCCGAGGAGCGGACGGCCAGGCGGCTAGCGCGGGCGCAGCGCCGGCTTGGCCGCAAGACCGAACGCGCCTTTGTCCGCATGCAGCGCCGCCGCGACCGCGAGCTGGCCCAGCGGGCGGCGGCCCGGGTGGTGTGGCCGGAGCGGGAAGGGGGCCGGCAATGACCTCCACGCCCGACCCCACCACCATCCCCATCCAGCACCACGAGGGGCCGGTTGACCCGCGGCCGGCGTGGGAGCGGGTGGCTTACACCTGGCTGGCACGCGAGGTCGACGCCGGCCAGCCGGTCGACCCCATGGAGCTGGCCGACGAGGTCAGCGTGGCGCCGAGGTTCGCCGGTGACCTGCTGCGGGTGCTGCGCACCCACCGCCAACGCGACCCCGAACTTGCGGAGCTGCGGGCGCGGCTGGTGCGCGACCGGATCACCGACGCCCACCTCGCCCGCGAACTCTCAGGCGATGAGCAGCTCGACCCGGCCGAGCTGGCGGCCGAGGTCGACACCACCACCACGGTCGCCCGCCAGTGGCTCCACGCCCTGCGCGCCGGCCACCAGGCCGACCGGCGCCTGGCCGATCTGCATGGTGAGCCGGTCAGCCACGGCCAGCCGACCCCCGAGCAGCTCCAGGCGTTGCAGGCCGCCTACGCCGGCGGCGGCCGCCCCCAGCCCGAGGACTCCAGGCCGGCGGGCTGGGCGCTGGAGCGCATCGAGCAGCTCTACCAGCACCGCGAAGTCACCCGCGGCCAGCAGCTCGACCCGGCCCAGGTCGCCCACCAGGTTGGCGTCAGCGAGCACTACGTGCGCGGCACCCTGCTGGCGCTGCGGGGCGGCACGCTCACCAGCGCCCAGCGGATCGAGCAGCTCTGGCGGCTGTGGGAGGTCCAGGGCGGCCAGCGGCTCGCGTTCGCCGACCTGGCCCGCATTGTCGGGGTCCGCGAGGGCCGCGTCCGGCAGGTCCTCGGCCCGCTGCGCACCGCCCACCGCAACACCGTCAACGGCCAGGCGGGGCGACCGGTGGTGGTCGAGGACGACGGCCGGCAAGCCTGGCTGGACCGGGCTGCCTGCCGCGATCTGGACCCCGAGCGGTTCTTCCCAGGGTCCGGCGAGCAGGTCAAGGCGGCCGAAGCCAAGGCCATCTGTGCAAGCTGCCAGGTCCGCGACCACTGCCTTGACCTCGCCGTCAAGGCCGCCGGCGGGATCGACGCCGACCACGGCATCTTCGGCGGCACCCTGCCGACCGAGCGCAGCCCGCTGCGGGGCAACACCTTCCCGGAGTCCAGCGCCTACCGGCAGCAGCGGGCGCTGGCCGAGCAGGCCCACGCCCTGGCTGGCGAGGTCGGGCTGCGGCAGGCCGCCCGCCAGCTCGGCATCCACCGCGACGCCCTCAGGGCCGCCTTCGCCCAGTGGGGGCTGCCGGCGCTGGAGCGGCGGGTGGGCTGGCAGCCCAGCCGCTTCCTGGCCGACCGGGCCGAGGCCGAGCGCGCCTTCGCCCTGGCCGAACGCCTCGGCTCGGTGAACGCGGCCGCGGCCGAGCTGGGCACCACCTGGCCGTCGCTGCGCAAAGCCTTCACCCGCCACGGGCTGGGCATGCCGGCCCGCAACCCCCAGGCCGCCCGGCAGCGGGCGATCGAGGCCGCCCGCCAGCGCAGCGGCCGGCCGGCTACCCCGAGCCTGGACCCGGTGTTTGTGGCCCTCAACCACGACGAGCTCCCCGTACGAGCGCGGTCGGGTGGGGAGCTGGCCGAGCGGGTGCGCCGCGCCGAGGACTACGCGGTGCTGGGTGCCCGGGTGGTGGTGGAGCTGCACACCGAAAGCCACGCCGCCAAGCCCAGCACCCGCGCCTGGGCGATCGCTCGCCGCGCCGACCGCGGCCACCGGCTGGCCGGGCAGCGCGCCAGCCGCGCCGAGCGCCGCCAGGCCGACCGCGCCAGCCGCACCGACCGACCCCATCAGCAGGAGAGGGGGATGGTTGCCGATGCCCGCTGACCCCCTCCACCCGACCAGCTCGGCGGCGAGGCGCGGGTTCGTGCCGACCTGGTCGCCTGCCTGGACAGCCTGCCGGTCGGCGAGCTGGCCGAGCTGCTGGGGGAGCTGCCCAGCCGCCGCCAGGAGCCGCTCGGGCGGGCGCGGTGGCTGAGCGGCGGGTGGCGGAGGCGCTGCGCGCCCGGGCGACCGACCCCGACCCGGCCGTCGGCCGCCAGGAGCCTGGCGACCCGCCGGCCGCGCCGCCGGACCGTGAGCGCGATCGGCAGGAGCAGGAGCGCCAGCGCGAGCCCGAGGACGACTTCAGCGACAGTTGGCGCACCTACCAGCAGCGCGCCGAGCACATCCGCCAGACCTACGGCTGGAGGGTGCCGCAGCCGCCGCCGCGCGCGGAGAACTGGCTGCCGTTGGGCCACGACGACCAGGAGCGCGACCAGCCGCCCGACCGGTCACGCCGCTGGCGCCGTGAGGAGCGTGACAGCGATCGCGAGGATCGCTGACCCTGGCTGTCCGCACTCATAGGCAAGCCCCGGACCTGCCGTCGGGGCTTGCTGTTGCCCTGCCGGATGACGAGACTCCATCGCTCGCACCTCCGTTCGGGCGGGCGACGGTGTAGCCCTAACGGTACCTTCCTGGCTGTCTCGAGTTGTGGGGAGAAGGCCCAGGTCAGCCTGGGTGCATGACGGGCCAGCGTGTATTACCTACCAGCAGCGGTTGGGGCGTAGGCGTCCAGACCGAACAGGTCGTACAGGCGACGCTGGACGGCGTCCATGTCGGTGAGCAGATGGCGGGCCCGAGGCCGGCCCCGCTCGCCCTGGTAGAGCAAGACGGTCTCCTGGATGCCGGCCAGGCGGTCCAGCAGCTCCCGCACGCTCATGGGCAGCCCGGCCCTGGCGGCCTGCCGTCGCAGCAGCCGAGCCACCACCAGCGCCATCACACAGCAAAACACATGCACCCGGATCTTCTGGTCGGTCCAGTGCCACATAGGGCTGAAGGAGACCACCTTGGGGTCTTGCATCTGGCGGAAGTCGGCCTCCACCTCGGCCTGGGCGCGGGAGGCGGCCACCACCTGGGCCACCGGCCAGTCCTGGCGGTCGGTGACCAGCACCCGCTTGCCGAACACCTCGGCCTCCAGCGCCCGCCGGGCCGGCTCGTCGACCGCCCAGGCAAGGCGCAGCTCCCCCGGGCGCTGGCCGGTCAGGCTCCAGGTCACCACCCGCGCGACCCAGCGGGGCTTGAGGATCTGGGCGACCTCGGCCTCCACCGCCTGGCGGGGACGTCGGGTCCGGCCCCGTGCCAGCCGCTCGGCCAGCTCCCCCAGGCGACGCGCCACCCCTGCCAGGGTCTGCTCCAAGCCCCGGACCTGCTTGGCGTGCAGGGTCTCGGAGTGGCACACGACCACCCGCCAGGTCCCACCCAGCGCCGCAGCCCTGGCCTGGAACGCGGTCAGCCCCGCAAAGGCGGCCTGGTCAACCACCCGGTAGCGCCGGCGCGCCACCCCCAGCAGCTCGGGATGGTCGCTGGGCGGCAGCGAGCCCACCAAATGCAGCGGGCTGTCGGCGACCACCGCCTGGTTGGCGGCCGAGTCCTGACCGGCGTCGAAGACCAAGGTGAGCTGGTCTGGCTGGGCGCCAAGCTCGTGCCAGCGGGCCACCAGCTCACCCACGACCGCAGCGAACTGGGTGACGTCGGGGCGGTTGCCGGGGTAGGCCCACGAGCACACCGGCACCCCGCCGTCGGTGGCCACGACCAGGCCAAGGCCGACCAGGCGCAGGTCGGTCCGCTTCTGCTTGGCGTGGCCCCGCTGGGCGATCGGCGCCTTGGGGTTGGCCGAGTCGATGTAGGTGGCGAAGTTGGTCATGTCCAGCACCAAGCCGGACAAGTCGAGCTCGAACTCGCAGACCATGCGGGCCACCACCGTCCGCTCGATCCGGCGCAGCTGCGGCTCGCCCAGCGCGCCCATGGCATCCCAGAAGCGGCGATGGTCCAGGGCAGCGTTGGGCAGGCGAACCAGGCGGTCACCGGCCGTGGTCTTGAACCAGTCGGCAACGGCCTGCTTGGAGCAGGGCGCCACCACCCGGTTGGCGGTGGCCAACGCCAGATAGGTGCCCACGGAGGCCAACGCGTCGGCCCGCCGGGGCCCGACCACCTCGTCGGTGATGCGGGCAAGCCCCAGCCGCTCCAGCACCGCCCAGGCTGCCGCCAGGTCACCGAAGCCGCGATGGCGGGTCCTGGTCGGCTCGCCCGGCCCTGCCTGTGACAGCCTGGCAGCGACTGCCTCGGCAGGGCCCAGGTAGGTCTGGGCGACGATCCGGGGCTGGCCTGCCACCCTGGCCGACTCCACCAGGCCGACTCCACCAGGTAGTAGTAGATCCGCCCGCCGTGCCGCTTGCCCACGATGCTGGCCATACTTCCAGTGAGGCCAGCCTCGGACCGCCGAGTACCCCGGCCGTGGTCGTGACCTACGGTGCTTACAGGCCTCGGGGTGGGTCCGAGGCCGCCCTCAGGTCGGAGGCCTGCCATGACCCGCTTGGCTGCAAGCCGCAGCGGCCGATCGGTCATCAGGGCGAACTCAACAAAGGACCCGCGGTCCGTCAGACCGACCGCCGCCGCCCGCTGCGCCAAGGTCCGATCGGCATCCCGATCGGCTGGCCACTCCGAAAGTGGCTGGTCAGATGAGGTATCTGCTGATGTGGAGCGGGCGCCCAAACTCTACCTCGTCCTCCGAGAACTTGTCACAACGTCAAAGATCCCGGGAACCAAGGA
>JBIOYL010000396.1:0-9521 GCA_044870185.1 Actinomycetes bacterium
GACCTCGACCCGGACCGGTCCGCGCCGGTGCGGCACGGTGCCGCCCATGCGCCGGCCGTTGACGGCCGCATCCACGCGCAGCCCCTTCACCCGGCTGGCGAAGAAGCGGCGTGCGATCAGCGCCTCCAGCACCCCCGCCCGGGTCAGCGTGTGCACGTACAGGCCGGCCCGTCCCTTGCCCTCGGGGATGCCCCAGTCCGCGCCGTGCTCGTCGGTCACCCCCAGCAGGCCCGGCCGCCAGCCGGCGTTCAGGCACTGGTTGAGCGGCGACTGGTCACCCTTGAACAGGTAGTCGTCGGTCTTGTTGAACAGCTCCAGGCCGACCAGCCGGCCGGCCAGGTCCGGCCGGTAGCGGAAGCTCCCGAAGCGCCGGGGTCCGCCGGTGCCCGGATGGTTGAATCCGGCCAGCCCGTCGCCGCCGTCACGGGCCAACCAACGCCACATCCGGTCGACGGAGACGACCAGGGTGCGCAGCGGGTCGGTGAAGCGCTCGCTGGCCCACACGTTCAGGTGGCCCTGGATCGGGCTGGACCACTCGAACCCACGCAGCGCCACGAACAGGCCCGGGTCGTCGGCGGCGTCGGCCAGGCTGGCGGTCAGCTGCCAGGCCCGGTGGTCGATGCCGGTCCAGCCGGGCGCGTCGAGCAGGCCGAGGAAGGCGGAGGCCCAGCGGGAGTGGTCGGTCAGGGCGGCGACGTCCAGCCCGGCCGCCCGCAGGCAGGCGAACGCCGCGGCGGGGTCGCCCGCCCCGTCCGACAGGCGCGTGTGGTTGTGCAGGTCGGCGTGGACCAGGAAGGGGCCGGGAAACAGCCGGGAGCGCCGGCTGGTGCCCCAGGCGTCCACGCCGGGGTCGGGACGAGCGGCTCCACGCGCCATGCCCGTCTCTTATCCGCGCATGCGGCGCGCCGGCTCGACTGGGCCGTCCAAGACGGCGACCGCCCACGCGCCCAGCGCGACCGCGGTCAGCACGTGCCAGAGGGCATGCCCCTGCAGCAGGCTGTCGGGGTCGCAGAGCGGCCCGCCGGTCCGGCCGAGCAGGTTGAACGCGGCGCCGGTGGCGGCCGACCCGACAGCCAGCCGGTAGGCGGCCAGGCGCCCCGACCCGGCGCCGGGAGGCCGCCCCGACCCGGGGGCGCCGCGACCCAACCCGGTGCCGCCGCGCCGCCCCGACCCGGCGCCGGTGCGCCACGGACGCAGACCACGGCGCAGCACGGCGACCTCGGCGGCGACCGCGAGCGCGGCGAGGGTCGCGAGCAAGGGAACGCTCGCGTCCGGTACCAGCGCGAGCGCGAGGCCGCTTGCCGCAACGGCCCCGGCCAGCGGCACGAGCGCGGCCGTCGGCTCAAGGCCGCGGAGCAGCGCGAGGTCGAGCAAGGCGATGAACTCCATAGGCGCGGCGGCGCCGAGGTCGTGGAGCCAGCGAGCGCCGCCAGAGGCGGGCCCGTGGAAGTCGACGCTGCCGATCCCGGCCGCGATCACGGTCAGCCCGTAGGTGACCGGGACGCGGCGCCGGGACGGCGCGCCGGCCAGGCCGCGCCGCACGAGCCAGGCGCCGACGAGCACGTAGGTCAGGCTCGATGCGGCGTTGACCGGTTGGGCGACGAGCCCGCCCCGCAGCCGTTCGCAGTCGCTCTCCCCGAGCAGCCCGAGCGGCAGCGTCACGCCACGCATCCCGCGCAGCCCGAACGGCAGCGTCACGCCCCGCGTCCCGGTCATCGATCGGTCAGTGCCTGGTGGCCAGGAGCAGGGCGAGCTGGGTCAGGTCGAACAGGCTGTGGGCGATGATGAGCGGCCACAGCCGGCGGGTGCGCAGGAAGAACAGCGCGTACATGAGGCCGAGACAGAAGATCGTGAGCGCCCCGCCGACACCCTCGTACAGGTGGAGCATCCCCCACAGGCCGGTCGGGAGCAGCACCACCAGCGGCGTCGGCACACGCAGCTGCTGCAGCCGGGTCTGCGCGTAGCCGCGCACCACCACCTCCTCCGTGACGCCCGCGGTCAAGGCGATCACCAGCGCGTCGGCGACGCGGAACCACAGCGGCAGCGCCGGCGGCAGGAAGTCGACCTCCCGGCCGCCGAGCGGTCTGAACAGGATCGACAGGACGAACACGAGCACCCAGCTCGCAACCCAGAGCCCGAGACCGACGCCGCCGTCGGCCGCACGGTCGAAGCGCCCGAGCCCGATGGTGGCCGCGCGCTCGCCGTTGCGCATGAGCGCGAAAGCGATCACGACGACCGGCATCCAGGCCAGGAAGAGCTGGAAGGCCATGGTCCCCACCGCCGGCCCGACCCGGGTGGCCGGTTCGCCGGTATCGACGCCCAAGGCCATGACGAGCAGGCCCAGCATGGCCGGCGCGAACGCGAGCAGCAGCACGACGGCCAGCTCGGACCGCAGCACCCGGGGTGGGGCGGCGGGCGGCGGCACGAGCGCCGGCGCGGGCCGTGGCGGCTCGACCCGGCCAGGGCCCTGTCCCGGCTGCACTGGCGTGCCGAACCCCTGCGGCCCCGGCGCACCCCACCGTTGCGGCTGACCCTGCCGAGTCCCGGCGTCGCCGGCCCGTCCCCAGGCCGGGTTCCCGCCAGGCTCCCATGGCGGGCCCTGGCGACCCGGCTGCGGGTCGACCGGACCATCCGGCGGTGACCCCGAGTCGACCGGACGGCCCGAAGGTGCTCCCGGGGCGGCCCATTCCTGGCCCGAATCTGCCAGCGGCCGAGGCGGCCCCAAGCCCGGCGGCCATCGGCCGTCCTCGGGGCCGGGAAGCCGGATGCCGAAGACTCGGGGGGAGCCGCCCGGCGGTTGCTCGGCCCCGGGCGCCGGCGGTGGGGGCGGCTGACCGACCTGCTCCCTCCACCCCGCCCACCTCCACGATGGCACGGCCCCATCCGCCCGCCACCCCGACCCGGCCGGGTGGTCCGGGTCGGGCTGCGGCTCGGGCGCCGGCGGCTCGGGGTGGCGGGAGGGCTCCCATGGTGGACGACGGCCCGCGGCCGGTCCGCGGCCCTCCGGGGACGGGACGGAGCTTCTGCCGCCCTCCGGTGGCGAGATGGGGCCCCCAGGCGGCCGGGGTGTGCGCTCGCCGCGTCGCGCCCAGGAACCACCCGGCCGCGGGAGGGCCTCCGGGGGACCACCGTCCCGCCCTTCGGAAGACACGCCGGCCGGAGCGTCCGCTCCACCGCCGGCCGGACGATGCCCGGGGGCAGGATGCTGTTCGGGCTGGGCAGGGTGATCGGTCGGCTCGGCCACATCGGCTCCTGAACGAGGAATCGCCAACCAGCCTACCGCGCGCCACGAGGTTGCGGCCGTCCGCCGGCGCCGGTGCTCCCGACCGGCCGGTCTGCCAAGGGTCACCGACCAGCCGGTCCACCGGGGAGGTCTACGGGACGTCCCGCTCGATGCGGCGCTCCTCGATCACGCTGTCCGGGCCGACGATGGTTCTGCGCCGGCCCCAAGGCGAGAAGCTGCTCCAGAACAGCAGAGACAGCACCAAGCCGAGGGCGCCGGCGACCATCAGGATGACGCCGACCGTGTGTACGCTGAAACCCGGTGCGCTCACCTGCACGGCGAAGGTCAGGATCGCGCCCACTACCAGCAGGAAGATGCTCACGCCAATGCTCATGTCCTGCCCTTCCTCGGGGTTGACGAGGCTGGCCATCCAGGCTTGGCCTACCCGTGAGCGCGTCCGCAAAACGCACCCGGGCCGGGTGCCGGAGCGCTTGGGCCGCGTGCGCAACGGCGGCCAAGGACGCATCCTCCAGCTCGCCCTGCCCGAGCCCAGTCCCGGTGAGGAAGCAACGGAGGCGCTGGCCGTCGAGGCACCCGAGCCGTCTGCGCGTTCCCTGCTGACGCTGCCCGCAGCGCCGCACGCGGCGCGGCCGACCGCCGATCCCGAGCGGGGGTTGTGATGCTGCTGCGCATGCTGGTCGGCATCGGTGCGGCGCTGCTGCTGGCCTGGGTGGCACTGGTGGTGGCCATGCTGGTGGCCCGACCCAAGGGTGAGCTGGTCAAGGAGGCGGTGCGGCTGCTGCCCGACGTGGTGCGGCTGCTGCGGCGTCTGGCCAGCGACCGGTCGCTGCCCGGCGGGGTGCGGGTGCGGCTGTGGCTGCTGCTGGTCTATCTGGCCATGCCGGTCGATCTGGTGCCGGATGTCGTGCCGGTGCTGGGCTATGCCGATGATGCGATCATCCTCATCTGGGTGCTGCGCTCGGTGGTGCGCCGGGCCGGCCCGGACGCACTGGAGCGGCACTGGCCGGGCAGCCAGAATGGGCTGGATGCGCTCTGGCGGCTGTGTCGGCTTGGCATCTGCTCGGCCTGATGTCCGCTCGGGCTCATCAAGATCCTGAGCGCGTGAGGGATCCGTCCTGGGTGACCGGACGTTGGCCACCAGCAGGCAAGCCGGCACTTGTCCTCGGCGTCCTTTTCAGTGCGGCATTGCTTGCCGGCTGCCACCCGGTCAGGCCGGACAACCGGGCGCTCATCGCCGACCTTCACGACGCGCGCCGGGCGGAGGTGACCGTGCAGGGTCCAGTCGTCGATCTCCTCCCTGACGGCAACGGCCCTGACGGCCCACACCAGCGGTTCCGCATCGAGCTCGGCCACGGTGTCGTCGTGGAAGTCGACCACAACCTGACCCTTGCGCCGCGCGTGCCCGTCACGGTCGGAAGCACGGTGACCGTCCACGGTCAGTTCGAGCCTGACCCTGGACACCCCGTGATCCATTACACCCACCACACCACCGGCTCCCATGAGGGAGGCTGGATCGAGCTCGGTGGCCAGCGATACCGGTGAAGCGACGCTGGAACGCGGAGAAGCCTCCACCGCTGGACCTCCCCTCCCAGGTCACCGGTACGATGCAGCCGGATGCGGTGCGCGCCGTGGCAGGGCTGTTTGGCAGCCAGTTGGCAGTCGAGGGGTCGCCGAAGCCACAACGCCGAGTCAGGGCCCGTAGCTCAGTCGGTCAGAGCAGCGGACTCATAACTCGATGGCACCAGACGGCACCAGATGGACGCGGGGCTGTAGCTCAGTCGGTCAGAGCAGGCGGCTCATAACCGCCAGGTCGCAGGTTCGAGGCCTGCCAGCCCCACCAAGCCAAGGCAAGCGCGATGCCTGAGCGCTGAGCTCGCTTGGGTGGTGGCGGCATGCTCGACCGTGCACACCCCACCACCACGACGACCGGTGACGAACGCGTCGGCCGGACTGCGCCAGCGTGGCCAGGCCTGTCGTTGTTCGGTCGGGTTGCTGGTGCCGGATCGGCAACCTGACTACTACCCTGATTACTACCCTGGTCACCGCCCTACGTTGCTTGCAGTCTGAATCGGCATCATCGGCATCGTGCGCAGCGACCACGCAGCGATGTGGGCACGGCGCGCCGTCCAATGGCACAGCGTTCCACCCGCGGACACTGCCATCCCGCCAACGACTTGCCGTGTGGAGAACCGAGCATGCCGAGTAACCGCCACCCCGACGCTGACTTGAGGACGCCGCCCCAGCCGGCGGCGCCTCCGACGCCCGCCGCGGCCGTGCGGCACGCCATGTCCGCGGTCTACATCGTGTTCATCGGCAGCGGCCTTGCCTTCGCCAGCTGGGCGTCGCGAATCCCCCAGGTCCGGGACCGCCTGGAGGTCACCCCGGCGCAGCTCGGGCTGCTCCTTTGGTGCATCGCCGTCGGATCGGTCATCGCCATGCCGCTGTCGGGTCTGGTGGTGAGTCGGTTCGGCGAGGCGCGCACGATCGCCGTCATGGCAACGACCCTGGCCGTCGGCCTCGCGACGGTCGCTGTCGGCTTCACCCGCGGCGTCACGCCCGTTGCCATCGGGCTGTTCCTCATGGGGTTCGGCAACGGGACCTGGGATGTGGCGATGAACGTGCAGGGAGCCGCGGTCGAGCAGCGCCTGGGCAGGGCGATCATGTCCAGGTTCCACGCCGGGTTCAGCGTCGGCACGGTCGCTGGGGCGCTGATCGGCTCGCTGATGGTGGCGCTGCACGTGGCGGTCACCACCCACCTGCTCGCGGTCGCCGGCGCCGTCGCCGCCGTCGTCCCTGCGTCCACACGCTGGTTCTTCCCGCACGCAGCGGCCGTGGAGGGCCACCATGAGGACCAGCCCCGCCGCAGTCCGCTGGCCGCCTGGACCGAGCCGCGCACCCTGCTGATCGGGGTGTTGGTGCTCTGCATGGCCTTCACCGAAGGCACCGGCAACGATTGGCTCGGGGTCGCGGTGATCGACGGGTACCACGCGGCCGCCGTGCTCGGCTCCCTCGCCCTGGCGGTCTTCGTCGCCTCGATGACCGCTGGTCGCTGGTTCGGCCCTGGCCTCATCGACCGGTACGGCCGCGTCCCCATCCTCCGCGGCTCCGCGTTCATCGCCTTCGTTGGCCTGCTGCTCGTCGTGTTCGGCTCCGTCCTGCCGCTGGCGATGGCTGGTGTCGTCCTATGGGGTCTGGGCGCCGCCCTCGGGTTCCCCGTCGGCATGAGCGCTGCCGCCGACGACCCCCGCCGTTCCGCCGGCCGCGTCAGCGTCGTCGCCTCCATCGGCTACGTCGCCTTCCTCGCCGGACCGCCCGCCATCGGGTTGCTGGGCGACCACGTCGGCGTTCTGCGCGCCCTCATCATCGCCGCCGGCCTGCTGGCCATCGCCGTTCTCGTCGCCGGCGCCTGCAAGCCCCTAGCCATGGCCGCACCGGCCACCGGCCCAGGCGGCCGGCCCGGCAACGAGAGCCCCGCGGAGCTGAACTTGCCCCAGCCGCGTTGAACCTAGAGTCCGGTCATTCCACCTCGTACTACTCAGCCCGACACGAGCGCACTGGCTGGACGACCCACCCGACCTGAGCTGCAAGGATCGCACTCGCGGCGACCCGCTGGACGGTCGGGGAGCGACTCATAATCCGCCGGTCGCAGGTTCGAGGTCTGCCGGGCGCACCGATCCGACCAGCTTACGAACCTTCTCCCCCTCGCCTGGAGAAGATTCGTGGCGTGTGGGGACGCGGAAGATCGGCCGGATCTCGTCGCGGCTGGAGACGTGAATCTCGTGGACGAGCTGCTGCGCGAGGGCCTTCTTGGCAGTGACGGGGGCATGCTCGACGACCTGGCGCAGCTGGCTGGCCAACTCTTCGAGGTCGGCGGGGGTCGGTGGCTCCTGGGTGGCGCTGGCCGCCAGCGCCTGCTGGAGTTCCAGCTCGCGGGCCTGGAGGTCGGCGAGCTTGGCGCCGAGGGCTTGGACGCGCTTGCCGCACTGGGCCTCTGGCAGGGTGCCGGCCTCGAAGGCGCCCAGGTAGCGCTCGATGGCGGCTTCGGCCTGGTCGACCTCGGTGCGGATGGCGACCAGTTCCCCCTCGGCGCGGTCGCGGGCGCCGGCGGCCTGGCTGCGGATGGCGCGGGTTGCCTGCTGGGCGAGGTCGGTGCGGGCAAAGGTGTCCAGCAGGCCCGCCAGGATGGCCTGGTCGAGCTGGTCGGCGGGTAGGCGCTGTGATGGGCAGGCCTGCTTGCCGTAGCGCTGGAGCGAAAAGCAGGTGTAGTAGCGGTAGCGGTAGCGGTTGCCGATGGCGGCGGTGCCGACGTAGTGCAACCCGCAGTGGGTGCACACGAGCTTGCCGGCCAGCAGGTAGTCGGAGGCGTTGCAGGCGCTGGTGCGGCGGTCCTCGCCGCGCTCCGCCAGCAGCTGCTGGGCCGCCTGGAAGGTGGCGGGGTCGATCAGGGGCGGGTGGGGGGCGGGGTGGTGGTGGCCGCGGTAGTAGATCTCGCCGAGGTAGACGCGGTTGCGCAGCACGGTGATGACCGAGGCGTGGCTCCAGGGCCGGCCGGCGCGGGTGCGGTGGCCGGCGCGGTTGAGCCAGGTGGCGATCGCCCGGGCGCCGTGCCGCTGGCTGGTGTAGCGGTCGAAGATGGTTGGCACCAGCGGCGCCTCTCCCGGGTGGGGGGTGAGGTGGCCGGTGGTGGTGTCGACCTGGTAGCCGTAGGGCCGGGCGCCGCCGCACCAGGCGCCGCTGGCCGCCTTGCGTTCCATGCCGGCGATCACCCGGTCGATGATGGTGGCGCGTTCGAACTCGGCGAAGGCGCCCAGGATCTGCACGATCATGCGGCCCACGGGGGTGTGGGTGTCGAAGTGCTCGCTGGCCGAGCAGAACGCCACCCCGGCCTGGTCGAGCTGGTGCAGGACCTCCAGCAGGCCGCGGAGGGTGCGGGCCACGCGGTCGACGCGGTAGACCAGCAGGATGTCGTAGCGGCCAGCGCGGGCGTCCAGCAGGGCGCGCTTGAGGCCGGGGCGGTCCAGGGTGGCGCCGCTCATGTCGTCGGTGTACTGGCAGCCGGGGGCGGGCTGCCAGTCGTCTTGGCTTTGGATGTAGGCGGCGAGCTTGGTGTCTTGGGCCTCGATGCTGAACGGCTGGTGCTGCTCGTCGGTGGAACGGCGGGTGAGGGTGGCAACGCGCAGGGGCATCAGCAGGCTCCGTCACTCGAGCCAGCGGCTGACGGCCAGTTGGGCTGCCATGGCAAGGCGGCCGCGGTGGGGTCGAGGCGGTGGTGGTGCATCGCTCCTCCTTGACTGGTGCCGACGCCGTCGCGGCGGCGCCCGGGATCGGGATCGCCAGGAGCGCTCCAACCGCCCGAGAGGTCAAGGCCATGGCGTGGTCGTGCGCGAGCGCACCCGCGACCGTAGGCAGCAGTGGCCGTGGCGCGCTCGGGTCACGCGGCTACCGCGGGCGAGGGGGTGTCGGCGCGGCGTTGCGCTGCTGCTGGTCGTGCCAGTCGACCAGCAGCCTGGCGAGCAGGGCGACGACCTCGCGTTCGGTGGCCGGGTCGAGGGGGATCAGCTCGGGGGGCCGCACCCCCAGCGGGGTGGCGTCGCGGTGCGCCGCGGGCCGCGGTGGCAGCGCGCGAGGACGGGACCGTGGCGAGGACCGCCGCCGCGGGCTGTGGGACGGCGGGTCGCGACGGTTCGGCGTGTGGGGGACGGTCATGCGCGGGCCTGCCCGGACCGGTCACCCTCAACCCGCGGAGCCCTCCTCGAGTTCGGGCGCGCCAGACCCTCGGGTTCCCGCCGCGGATCCTTCAGTCCTCGTGAACCCACGGGCTTTGCGTCCCGCCGGAACACCAGCACGTCCTCGTGGGCGATGATCCGCAGCGGCAGCCCCCGTGCGCGGGCCTTACGACCCGGTCCAGCTGGAAGAACGACGGGCGCCCAACCAGCCGGTCGCCGTTGAGGCCCACCAGCAGCGCCACGTTGCGTTCGAACGGCACCAGGCCCGCGGCTTCAGCGGTGCGGGCCAGCTGGCTGGGGAAGTCGACCAGCTGCTCCCGACGGCGCCAGGGCCGGGCGGTCAGCACCAGCAGCCCGCCGGGGCGCAGCAGCGCCCGGCAGCCGGCCAGGATCTCCGCCAGCGCGGCCAGCAGGGTCGTCGGCCCGACCCGGCCCAGGTTGGCCCGGTCGGGCGAGTAAGCGTTGTCGTACTTGACCACGCCCTGCCCGGGGCGGGCGTCGACCTGGCCGTGCACGCTGGAGCCGTACGGCGGGGAGGTCACCACCAAGGC
>JBIOYL010000397.1:0-6748 GCA_044870185.1 Actinomycetes bacterium
CCACCCACGGTCGACGCATCCGGCTCCAGTCATCGAGGTCCAGCACGCGGCCACGAGGTCCCGCAGGCGGCCACATGGCCGCTTCCAGTGTGCCGCCGCCATCCCCGGTCTGCCGGTCAGGCTGCCGACCGGGCCGCCGCAGGTCCGCTGGCCTGACCCGCAGGCGGCGGCAGGCCCTGTGAGCTGCGCGTTTGCTAGCTCGGACGACGTGGTATCGGGTAAAATAGCACTATGCAGAACACAAGCGAACGAGTCAGGAACAAGCAGGTCACCAGCGGGCCGAAGGGGGCCGACGCACGGGGCCGGGCGGACAGCCCCACCAACGGCGGCCGCTACGGCCTGGCCGCCGAGATCCGGGCGGTCGAGGAGGGACACCACGCACGGGTGCTCCCCGACGGCTCCATCCTCGTCAAAGCGGACTCGCAGCCCGGCAGCTACCGGGTGCGCATCGAGGGCATCCAGGCCGGGATCGTGGTGCTGCGCTGCACCTGCCCATCGGGCGACTACCGCGGCAACCTGCCGGTTCCCTGCAAGCATGCCGCCCTGGTCGGGCGGCGGCTCGAGCGCGAAGGCCTGGCCCGCTGGCGCGACGGCGCCTGGCGGCCGCGGCGGCCCGCCGTTCGAGCAGGCCGGCTCCACCCGGCCCTGCCCTGGGACGTCTGGTACGACCTCCCGGCCGCTCACGCGGCCGACCCGAGCTCGATGCAGCAGCGCCTCTTCCCGGCCGGGGAGTTCCCGGCCGCCTGAGCCTCATCAGGGGTAGCAGGCGGCAGGCGGCGGTCCGAGCGTCACCTCATCCGGCACGGAGGACCTCCACGGCGCAGCGCACCCCAGGCGCCTCCGACAGCCGGACGTCCGCGGTCACCAGCACGCAGCCAAGGGACTCGGCCAGCGCAACGTACGCGGCATCGTACGGCGTGAGGTTCTCGCGCAGCTCCCATAGCCGCCGCGCGAACGGCAGGTGAGGGTAGCGGACGAGCGGAAGGTCGGTCAGATCCTGGATCGCGAAGCCGACGCGCCGCTCGTCGAGGGCACCCGTCCTCCTCTGGCGACGCAGCACCGAGAGGACCTCGAGATCCACAAGATGAGGAGCATGGAGCGCAGGATCAGCGGCGAGCCGGCCGCGAGTCAGGTCGCCGTCCGGACCATCGTCGGCCAGCGCGACGGCGAGCACGGAGGCATCGACGACGATCAGCGCCGGCTCCGCTCGGCGCGAAGGTGCGCCGCCGCGACGCCGAGCCTGACCTCGCCGCCGGTCCGCCCACCGGCGCGGGCCAGCACTTCTGCGACGGTCGGCCGGTCGGCGACCTCCTTGAGCACGGCGAGCAGGTACTCCTGCAGCGACATGCCGGCCTCGGCCGCGCGTCGACGCAGGACCGAGTGGGTCTCCTCAGGGACGTTTCGAACCTGCAGCGTCTTCATGCTTGGAATCTACATGCATCGCATGCAACTTGCGAGCGTTGGGCAGGTCGGTCGGCGCCGGCCGTGCGCCGGACCCACCGCGGATGGCACCGTGAGGGCATGCCAGCCGTGCCCCCGACCCGGCCGGAAGGGCAGGTCCGGTGAGGCGGCGCCCGCGGCTGCTGGTCGACCTCACGCCGCTGCGCTCCTCGCCGCAGTTCCGCCTGCTCTACGCAGGCCAGCTCGTCTCCTTCCTCGGCCAGCAGCTCACCGTGGTGGCCGTCCCCTACCAGGTGTACCTGCTCACGCGCTCGTCGCTGGCCGTGGGGCTGCTCGGCCTGGTCCAGCTCGGCCCGCTGCTGGTGTGCTCGCTGGCCGGCGGGGCCATCGCCGACGCCATGGACCGGCGCAAGCTGCTGCTCGCCAGCCAGGCGCTGCTCGCCTGCACGAGCGTCGGGCTCGCCCTCAACGCCAGCCTGCCCCGGCCGCGCACCTGGCCGCTGTACCTACTCACGGCGGGCAGCGCCGCACTGTCGGCGGTCGACTTCCCGGCCCGCAACGCGGCGACCCCGAACCTGCTGCGCCGCGAGCAGATCCCGGCCGCCGCCGCGCTCAACCAGCTGCTGATGCAGACCGGGCAGGTCGCCGGGCCGGCCCTGGCCGGGCTGGTGATCGCGCGGGTCAGCCTGGCCGCCGCCTACTGGATCGACGTCGCCACCTTCGCCGCATCCATCCTCACCCTGCTCGCCATGCGGCCGCTGCCGCCGGAGGGCGGCGGCCGGCCGCTCGGGCTCGCCTCGATCCGGGAAGGCATCGCCTACCTGCGCGGCCGCCGGGCGCTGCAGGCCACGTTCTGGATCGACCTCGACGCCATGGTGTTCGGCATGCCGAGGGCGCTGTTCCCCGCGCTCGGCACGAGCGTGTTCGGCGGCGGCGCGGCCACGGTCGGCCTGCTGTACGCGGCGCCCGGGGCCGGCGCGCTGCTCGGCGCGCTCACCGCCGGGTGGGTCGGCGGCGTGCGCCGGCAGGGCCGGGCCGTGCTGGTCTCGGTGGCGGTGTGGGGCGCGGCCATCGCCGCGTTCGGGCTCACCCGGCGGCTACCCGTGGCGCTCGGCCTGCTCGCCCTGGCCGGCGCCGCCGACGTGGTCTCGGCCGTGTTCCGCAACACCATCCTCCAGCAGACGGTGCCCGACAGCCTGCGCGGCCGGCTGGCCGCCATCCACATCGCCGTGGTCACCGGCGGCCCGCGCCTCGGCGACGCCGAGGCCGGCGCGGTGGCGGCCGTGACCAGCCCCACCTTCTCGGTCGTCTCCGGCGGGCTGGCCTGCCTGGCCGGGGTCGCGCTGCTCGCCTGGCTGCTGCCCGAGCTGGACCGCACCGTCGCGCCCAGCCCGGACGAGCCCGGCCTGCCCGCCTCGCCGTGAGCGCCGCCCGGCCGCCGCGCAGCCGCCGAGTGGCTGCCGCGCAGCCGCCGAGTGGGCGCCGGGCGAGCGCCGCCCGGCCGGCGCTCAGCCGTCGGTCGGCGGGGTCGCGTCGGCCCGGTGCCGGAGCGCGTCGGCCAGGTCGCGCTGGACCACCGTGAGGGTCAGGTCGCCGCGGGTGCGCTCGATGATCGAGCGGGCCACGTCGGTCGAGCGGCGCAGCCCGCCGGTCATCGCGTCCGGGAAGTCGAGGTCGGCGAGCAGCGCGTGGATCTCCTCCATGGCCGCGAACAGCGCCCGCGCGCGCTCCACGTCGCCGGCCCGGAGCACGTCCAGCAGATGGCGGCGCAGCTCGCCGATCGTCTCCGCCAGGCCGTTCAGGTAGGGCGGGTCGCCCACGCCGAGCTCCTCGGGCGCCGGCACCGGATCGCCGGCCACCAGCGCGCGGGTCGCCCGCGCCTCCGCGTACTCCTTCTGCGCGTCCTGCAGGAAGCCCGCATAGTAGATGTCCGGATGGGCGGCGAGCACGGCCTCGGCCACGTCCAGCAGCTCCCGGGCCTCGACCAGCAGCCGGTCGGCCACCTCCAGCTGCGACCGGTGCGCGGCCCGGATGGCGTTGGCGCAGCGGCGCACCGCCTGACGCGCGGTGCCGAGCGCGGCCTCGCGTGCCCGGTGCTTGGCGTCGAGCCGCGCGCGGACGCCCTCGTGCACCCGGTCCAGCTCCATGCGTCGCCCTCCTACGACCGAACCCTATCAGGTGTGCCCGACGACACCGCCACGGTGTGCCCGACCACACATTCCCTTGACGATGGCGACACCAGGGGGGATCGTTTGCGCGTCGGCCGACACGAACCGCGAGTCGAGATGGACGGCAACATCCCTGCGCTCGTTTACGGCCAGATCAAGCCAAGCATTGTCTTCCCGTTTGCACTTCATATCTTGCTGCCAGCCGGCCGCGCCGGACGCACGGGTTTCTGCGTCGGCGAGCTGTACGGACGCCCGCCCATATCGGGCGACGACGGTGAAGGAGACCGCTCATGACCGAGCTGCCCGGTGCCTGGACAGACGACGAGCGCGCCGCGGGACAGCAGACGGCGGGCACCTGGAGAGGCTTCTTTCAGGGTACCCCCCAGGCGCCCCTGGCACAGGCGCAGGCGATCGAGGAGACGGCGCGTGTCACCGAGGCAAAGGACCGGCACTCCTCGGCGCTGCTGCGTCGGGAGAACGTGGTCGGGGTGGCCGCGAGCCTGAAGGTGACCGGCGGGCAGCCAACGGGGCAGCGAAGCCTGACGGTGTTCGTCGAGCGGAAGCTGCCGCTGGCCGAGGTGCCCGAGGAGTCGAGGGTGCCGGAGCAGGTGGACGGTGTCCCGACGGACGTGGTCCAGGTGGGCAGGATCGTGCCGCCCTCAACGCCGTGGGGCTGCTGTTCGCCGGCTCGCCGGAGGTCACGATCCACAATCACATCGCCGACGTCGAGACCGCCCTGGGTGTGCGGCCGGTCACCGCGCCGCGGTCGGGCTGACCGCCTCCACCCGTCGTCCTCGGCGTGACCGGTCAACCCGACAGCGGTCGGATCCGGCCGGTCTCGACCACGTCCAGGGGGACGCCTTCGACCTCGGTGGGCAGGAGCTCACCCGCGGCCAGCTGGTCCCGCGGGAGCTTCCGTTCCACGTACACGACCAGGCAGCGCTCGCCGGTCGGCGTTCCCTGCCGCATCCGGACGCCGACCGCTGCCCCAACGACGTTGGGGTAGCGCAACAGCTCCTGCTCATGCCGAGCGCGAACCGCGGCGATGCGCACGTCCTCGGGGCCCATGGAAGGCCTCCCAGGGGTCTCGCCCGCCCGCTGCGCCCCTGAGAAGTACGCTTTCCACGCGTCCCGGGTCCGCTCCCCGGCTGCCCGCTGCTGATGGCTCTACCCTCCTGGGTCATGGGGTCGTCCCCTGGGAACGCTTCCGCTGCTTGTCCCTTGAGGACTGAGATGAGACGGCGTCCCAGGGGGCCGGCCCCGCAGGCCCGACGCCCACAAGGGTGTCGTCCCGTGAGGACTGGTCCATCAGCACGGCGCCGTGCCTGCAGCCGGATCGCCGTCGAGCAAAGGAGGCAGCATGCTTGCTGTTGGGATCGACTGGGCTGAGGCGTTCCACCTCGTCGCCCTGGGCAGGCCCGGCGAGGGGGTGATCCAGATCCGCCGCGTCGAGCACACCCCAGCCGCGCTCGCCGAGCTGCTGGCCCACCTCGCCACCCTGGGACCCGACCCGCCGAGGTCCGCGTCGTGCTCGAGACCCGCCATGGCACCCTCGTGGAACGGCTGACCGACGCCGGGTTCACGGTCCTGCCGGTCAACCCCGACCTGATCGCCCGCCGCCGCGGGCCGGCCCGCAAGCAAGACGACGCCGAGGACGCCCGCCTGGCCTGCCTGCTCGCCCTGGACCGCTACACGTCCCTGCGCCCGCTGCTCCCCCACGGCGAGCTGGCCGGCGAGCTGCGCGCCATCGCCCGCGACGACGAGCGCGCCGCTCGTGATGCCAGGCGGCTGCTCAACCGGCTGCGCCAGGATCTGCTCAGCGCCTTCCCGGCCGCGCTTGGCCTGGCCGGTGCTGATCTGGGCGCACCGACCATCCTCAACCTGCTCCAGCGCTGGCCGACTGCCACTGCGCTGGCCGCCGCCAGCCGCCAGGAGCTGGTCGCCTTCGCCCGAGCAGCCCACCACGGCTGGCCCGAGCGCTTCGCCGACCAGGTCCAGGCCGCCCTAGCCGGCGACCACTTCACCCCACGCGACTACCTGGTGCGCGCCAAGGCCGACACCATCCGCCTGGCCGCCACCCAGCTGCTGGCCATCACTCACCAGCGTCGGGTCTGGGAGCGCCGCATGGGCGCGCTGCTGCTCGGCGCCCCCCGCCGCGGCCGCGCCAACACCCCCCGAGAGCACGAACTGGGCAACGCGATCCCTGGCGGCAAGGTCTACCTCAGCTTTCCCGGGCTTGGTGACCGCCTTGCCGCCAGGATCGCCGGCGAGATCGGCGACCATCCCCAGCAGTTCGAGTCGCCGAACGCCCTGCAATGCTACGCGGGCAAAGCCCCCGTGACCCGCCGCTCCGGCAAGAGCGAGCTGGTCGTCGCCAAGCGGCTGGCCTGCAACCGCTACCTGGACGATGCGGCCCAGCAGTGGGCCTTCTGCAGCCTGCGCTGCTCGGGCTGGGCACGCGAGTTCTACGACGCCCAACGCGCCCGTGGCAAGGGCCACCGCGCCGCCCTGCGAGCACTCGGCAATCGCTGGCTGGAGATCCTGTGGCACTGCCTGCACAAGGGCCTGCTCTACGACGAGGCCACCCACGTCGCCAACCGCCACCGAGCCCTCAACAGGGCCGCCTGAACCCGTGGTTGACAAAGGGTGTCTCTTCCGACCAGGTCGGCTCGAGCTTACGTCTCACGGCGTCTCCCCTTCTTCGTGGTTGCTGGAGGCTGCGTCGGCGCCCGGCCTGGGGGGTACCGTATGCTCTCCTGCCGGGCAGTGTGAAGCCCCAGGACGAGCTGGGCGGCCGTGCCGGCGATCGGCACGGCGCCGCGGACGGGCACCGCCTGCTGCACCGCGGCAAGCAGGCGGGCGGCCGGCCTCTTGGCGGCTGGCCTGTTGACGGCCGGCCTCGTGGCGGCGACGTGGGTCGGGGGAAAAGCTCGGGTTACACAGCCGTAACACGGGTGGAACAACGACGCCATAGGGTGAGGGCGTCCAGCTCGGCGAAAGGACCGTATGAACCGGGTATCTGGGCGTCGCGGAGGAGCTCGGTGACCGCCGGCCTGGCCGGCGCGGTGGTGGGCACGGCCGGCATGGTCGGGCTCGCCACCGCCGGCGCTGATCTGGGTCGTCGCGGCCGCCTGGGCGCCGACCACCGCGAACTGGGTGTCCGAGGCCGCCTGGGCGCC
>JBIOYL010000398.1:0-4281 GCA_044870185.1 Actinomycetes bacterium
CCCTGCCCGGCGTCCGGCTGGCCTTCCCGGACAAGCCCTTCTACAAGGAGTTCGTGGTCCGGCTGCCCGCCGACCCGGCCGAGCTGTGCCGCCGCCTGGTCGGCCACGGCCTGCTCGCCGGCCTGCCCCTGGCCGGGCTGGCCCCCCACCTCGCCGACGGCCTGCTGGTCGCCGTGACCGAGCGGCGCACCAAGGCCGACATCGACCATCTGGCCGACGCCATGGGCACGGTGCTCGGCGAGCTGGACGAGGAGGCGGGCAGGTGACGGCCGCGTTCGAGGCGGCCCCCTGGGCCGCGTCCGCCCGCCAGGACCAGCCGGAGCGGCTCATCTTCGAGCGCTCGGCGCCCGGCCGGCGCGCCTCGTCGCTGCCCGGCGGCGACGGCCTGCCCGAGGTCGACCCGGCCGCCGCGCTGCCGGCCGGCGTCCGCCGCAGCGCCCCGGTCCGCCTGCCCGAGGTGTCCGAGCGTGACCTCGTGCGCCACTACACCCGGCTGGCCCACCGCAACTTCGCGGTCGACCTCGGCTTCTACCCGCTCGGCTCCTGCACCATGAAGTACAACCCGAAGGTGGCCGAGGCGGCCGCCGGCCTGCCCGGCTTCGCCCGCCTACACCCCGCCCAGCCGGCCGAGCAGGTCCAGGGGGCGCTGGAGGTCCTGGCCCGGCTCGAGCACGCCCTGTGCGAGCTGACCGGGCTGACCGCGGCCACCTTCCAGCCGGCCGCCGGCGCCCACGGCGAGCTCACCGGCCTGCTCATCATCCGCGCCCACCACGAGGCGGCCGGCTCACCGCGCCGGCGGGTGCTCATCCCCGACTCGGCCCACGGCACCAACCCCGCCTCGGTGCGCATGGCCGGGTTCGAGGTGGCCACGGTCGCCTCCGGCGCGGACGGGCTGGTCGACCTCGACGCGCTCGAGCGGGCGCTCGGCGCCGACGTGGCCGCCCTGATGATCACCAACCCCAACACGCTCGGCCTGTTCGAGCGTGACATCGCCCGGGTGGCCGAGCTCGTCCACGGCGTCGGCGGCCAGCTCTACTACGACGGCGCCAACTTCAACGCCATCCTCGGCAAGGCCAGGCCCGGCGACATGGGCTTCGACGTGGTGCACCTCAACCTCCACAAGACCTTCGCCACCCCGCACGGCGGCGGCGGCCCGGGCGCCGGCCCGCTGGTGGTGGCCGCCCACCTGGCCGACTTCCTGCCCGCCCCGGTGGTGGTCCGCCGCGGCGACCGCTACGAGTGGGACCACGACCGGCCACGCTCGATCGGTCGGGTGCACGGCTGGAACGGCAACTTCGGCATCATCCTGCGCGCGTTCGCCTACCTGCTCGCCAACGGCGGCCAGGGCCTGGCCCAGGTCGCCGAGCGCGCCGTGCTCAACGCCAACTACCTGCTCGAGCGGCTGACCCCGACCTACCGGCTCGGCTACCCGACCCGGCCGGTCATGCACGAGTTCGTGCTGTCGGCCAAGGCGCAGAAGGCCAAGGGTGTCCGCGCGCTGGACCTGGCCAAGGCGCTGATCGACCGCGGCGTCCACCCGCCCACGGTCTACTTCCCGTTGATCGTGGAGGAGGCGCTGATGGTCGAGCCGACCGAGACCGAGAGCGTGGAGATACTGGACGCCTTCGCCGACGCCCTGCTCGACCTCGCCCGTCAGGCCGAGGCCGACCCCGCTCGGCTGCACGAGGCGCCGGTGACCACGCCGGTCGGCCGGCTCGACGAGGCGCGGGCCGCCCGCGTCCTGGTCGCCCGCTGGCACCCGCCGTCCGAGCCCGACCAGGCCGGCTCGGACCCGGCCGACCAGGGACCGGAGGACAAGCCGACCTCGTGAGCGTGGGCCTGGCCCCGTTGCGTCCTCGGCCCGCCGGCGTCGCCGCATCGACCCGAAGGTCCGAGACAGGTTCATGTCCGCGTTCGGCGGCATGTAGACTGCCGGTGGTTCCACGGTCCCCGGTCCACCGGGGAGGCGCGTCGTGTTCGCACGGAAGGGGTCCGCATGGTGGGGGACCTGCTGGGAGACCTGGCGCTGGTCGCCCTCGCGGTCACCCTTGTCCTGTTGGGGCTGTTCGCCGTCGCCGTCTGGCGTGTTTGGCGCCGCCTGCGCGTGAGCGTCCGCTGGCGCCGCGGCCTGCGCACCGTCCAGGTGTGGACGTCGCCGCCCGGCCCGCGCCGTCGGGCCGTGGCGCTCCGGCGTGAGCTGGGCGACGCGATCGCCGCCACCTCGCATGCGGTCGCGGTCGTCGCGGCGGCCGGCGGCGCGGTCGGCGACCTGCCCCATCTGGCCCGCCGGCTCGCGCGTGTGGCCGCGCCGCTGGACGCCGAGCTGCGCATCCTGGCCCGGGAGCCGGACGAGCGCGAGCTGGCCCGGCTGCTGCCGGCGGCCCGTGGTCGCGTCGAGCACGTCGAGCGGGTCGCGCTGACCATGCGCCGGGCGGCCGGTGGCGGGCTCGGCGCCCACACCGAGGCGCAGGTGCGGGCGCTGAGCGCCACGGTCGAGCACGAGGTGAGCGCGCTGTCGGCCGGCGTCGACGCGCTGCTCGACCTGGTCGCCGCCGACCCAGCGGCCCAGGCCCGGGCGTCGGCCTGGGCCCGCCACTCCGCCTAATCCGAAAATTGACGGTGAGTAGGCAGGCGGCAGCGCCCGGCGGAGCGTAGCGGAGCCGGGTCCAAACGTGGGCGATGGTGCCGGTCAGGCGGCGGGTTGGAGGGTGACCTTGTAGCCGAGCGCCTCCAGCTGGCGGACGTGGTTGCGCTTGCGGCGCTCGGCGTCGATGTGGGTGTCGTAGAAGCCGGGACCCAGGTCGCGGAAGCAGGCGTCGGGGTCGGACAGGAGATGCCAGATGATGATCAGGATGGAGCGGCCGACCGCGACGATGGCCCGCTTGCTGCCACGCCGGCGCGCCAGGCGCCGGTAGCGCTCCCCCAGGAAGGTGTTGGTCCTGCCCGCGATCACCGCCGCTTCGCCCAGCACCCGGGCCAGGTAGGGATTGCCATGCCCGGTGGTGGCTTTGCCTTTGGTCTTGCCGGCCGACTGCTTGACCCCAGGCGCAAAGCGGGCCCAGGAGACCAGATGGCCAGGGGTGGGAAAGCGGCCCATGTCAGTGCCGAGCTCGGCGATGATCACCTGCGCGGCAACCCGGCCGACCCCGGTGATCTCATCCAGCCGGTCGACCGCCGCAGCGAAAGGGGCGATCTCCTGGTCGATCTTGCGGTCCAGCTCGGCGATGTCGGCGCTGGCTTGGTCGATGCGGCCAAGCATCGTGGCCAGCAGGAAGGCGTGATGGTCGCTGAAGCGGCCGACGAACGCCTCCTCCAACTGGGCGGTCTTGGCGCGCAGGCGGCGGCGCGCCAGCCGGGCCAGCACCTTGGGGTCGCGCTCTCCGGCGAGCAGCGCGGCCAGCATGTCCCGGCTGGAGACCCCGAAGATGTCGCTGGCGACCACGCTCAGCTTGATCTGGGCGTCCTCCAGCAGCTTCTCCACCCGCTGCTTTTCGGCGGTGCGCACGCCGACCAGGTCGGTGCGGTAGCGGGTCAGGTCCCGCAGCCGGCGGATCGCGGGTGGCGGCACGAAGCTGGGGCGCAGCATCTGCCGCTCGGCGAGCTTGGCGAGCCACACCGCGTCGAGCCGGTCGGTCTTGGGTCGGCCCGGCAGGTGCTTGACGTCACGGGCGCCTGCCAGCCAGCACTCAAACCCGTGCGCCTCCAGCAGGTAAAACGGTGGCCGCCAGTAGTCGCTGGTTGCCTCCATCACCACCCGGGTCACCCCAAGCTCACCGAGCCGGTCGGCCAGCACCAGCAGCGAGCGGGTCATCGTCTGGTAGGTCTTGACCTCCTGCAGCCGCTTGCCCCGTTTGCCCTCGCCGGGCACCCGGATGCAGCAGGTCAGCTCGGCCTTGCCGATATCCAGCGCCGCGACCCGCTCGATGATCTCCTGGGTCTCCTGCGTCTCCTCCAGCACCTGGCCTCCTTGGCGTCGATGGCCACCAGCACGGCCGCCCGCGGGAGCCACAGGACAGGGCGGAATCTAATCCGCGTGCTCGAAGCGACACTGAAGGGCCCACAGCGCGGCTCCCAGCGTCCGACTAGCCTCCGGCCTCAAGCGACCAAGGAGCAACGACGTCAGCGGGCAACCAGGCCCGATTTTCACCCCAGAACGGGCCTCCCGCAGGGAGACCGGGGACTAGCCTCAGGCCAGATGTCCCGAACGAACTCGAAGTCGCCATGTCCTCCGGCGTCCTTGTGTCCGGCATAGCCGTGACCTCCGAGAACGGCGATGTAGGT
>JBIOYL010000399.1:0-5219 GCA_044870185.1 Actinomycetes bacterium
ACACGCATTCGCCATAGCCAATGCCAGCATGAGCGCGACGATCCGCAGCTTGGCCTGGCGCCTCGTCCACCAAGCCCGAGCCCGCCACTACCACCACAAACGCCGAACCGCCGTCGACATCAGTCAATGATCACGAACTTAGGCTGCCGTACTAGGTTGACGTCAAGCAAGCTGCAGGTGTTTGTGTCCGGGACCTGGCGTGAGGATCTGGCTGCCGAGTATGCCGAGGCAGCCGCCGCAATTGGCGTATTGATCGCCCAGGCTGGCTTCTCACTCGCCTGCGGGCCAGGGACCGGAACCGCCCGGTACGCCATTGACGGCTTCAGGTCGGTGAAGGGCCGGTCCGGCATCGTGCGCTATTACTTGCCCGGTCAGCAGCACATGGTCGCAGCCGGCGAGGAGATCCAGCCTGGCGCCGACGAGATCGTGCAGACGGACCTCGACTACCCCATGCGCAACGTCCATCAGGTCTCGCAGTCATCGGGGCTGATCGCGGTCACCGGCGGGGAGGGCACCCTGGAGGAAATCCTCCCGGCCGTGATCGATTACCACCTTCCGGTCGCAGTTCTCAAGGGTTCTGGCCCGGCCGCCGCCGGGTTGGAGATGCTGCTTGGCCTCTTTCCGGACTGGGAGCTCAACGTGTTGATCGGAGACGATCCGGATGCACTGGCTCAGTTTGTCTTCGAGCGGATGCTGCGCGCATAGCACCACCAGAAGCTCAACGACCCAGTGCCTGGTCCCAACGCCGAACACTCGTTGCCTTGGGTGACACGCTGAATACGGCTCACCAAGGGATGAGGGTGCGGTCTGCCCAGAACTGTCCGGTGGGGCCGTCGTCGGGCAGGGTGGCGAGCCATACGGGGGTGTCGGCGGCTTCGTCGGGCTCGCGAAGGTCGGGGCCGAGGCCCATCCGGGTGTTGACCTTTCCGGGTGAGCATGAGTTGACGAGGACTCCTGTTCCTGCCAGCTCGGCGGCGAGGATGCGGGTGAGCGCGTTGAGGGCGGTCTTGGATACCCGGTACGACACGCCGCCGCCGACCGTGGTCGTGGTGGTCAGCGAGGCGAGGTGGCTTGAGATGTTGACGATGCGTCCGTAGCCGGCGTCGATCATCGGTTGGGCAACGGCGGCTGCGCAGCGCCACGCGCCGAGCAGGTTGGTGTCCAGGATTCGCGTGACCCGGGTGAAGTCTGGTGCGTACGCGTGCTGGCCTTGGTCTCCGACGATCGCCGCGTTGTTGATCAGGACGTCGATGCGGCCGTGGCTGGCCAGGACTGTCGCGACGGCGGCGTTGACGGAGGTCTCGTCGGTGACGTCCAGGTGTGCGCCGCTGACTGGCAGCTGGTGCTGGGCGAGCTCGTCGACGGCTGCGGCCACGAGCTGCGGGTCGCGGCCGGCGAGGACGACGTGGTAGCCGCGCTGGGCGAGCTGGCGGCTGATGGCCAGGCCGAGTCCCCGGTTGGCGCCTGTGACGATGGCGATCCGCTGGCTGGGCGGGTTCATGCGGCGAGGGCGTCGTCGAGGTCGCGTGCGGCGCGATGGCGTGGTCCGATGGCCTTGCGCAGCTCGCCGAGGCGGCCGGTGTTGCGGGCCGATCGCGCCGCGGCCATCAGCGGCACGGCCTGCAGGGCGATGGTGGCGGCCGCGTCGGCGTCGCCGGCGAGGGCATGTGTCTCGGCGCTTCGCAGTAAGTAGGTGATGTTGTCTCGGGTCTTGTCCGGCGGCATGAGGTCTAGGGCCTGGGCAAGCCACCGCTGCGCGGCCGCAAGGTCGCCGAGTTCGAGGTAGCAGCTGCCGACTTGGGCGTGGTACTCGGCCTGGTCGAAGTAGCCGATCCAGCTCGGGTCGCCTGGGTGCGACGTTGCCGCGTCGGCGTCCGTGGTGGCGATCAGCCGCTCGCAGGCGGCCCGGTCCCGCATCGCGGCAAGCGCTCTGGCCTTGCGCAGGGTGAACATGGTGATCACGCGGGGGGTCGCGCCGCGCAGGCCGGACATGGTGGCGTCGGCGACCTGCAGGGCGTCGGTGGCGTTGCCGAAGTCGAGGGCCTGCAAGCTCATGCTCTTGAGGATGTTGGCCGCGACCAGGCGATCCCCGGCGCCGCGGGCGGCGTAGAGGCCGACCGCCCAATATCGCTGCGCTGCGGCGTGGCGCTGGCCGTCAAACATTGACCAGCCGGCAACCCGCGCGAGCTCCGCAGCCACGAGGTAGAGCCTTCGTCCCTGGGCGGAGGTGTAGCTGCCGTGGCGCAACAGGCTGATGACGGTACGCAGCTCGGCGTCGACGAGCTGCTGCACACTGGCTCCGCCGAGCTTGGCCTCCATACGTCGCAGCCGCGGCACCCCGGCCTCGATGTCGTCAACGAGTTGGCCGTCAACGTGGGTGTCGCCGGTGGTGTCGTTCAGCACGCCAGCGGGCAGCGCACCGAGCCCGGCCAGGGTGGCCATGGAGGTACCGGTGAGGAGCAGGAAGCTACGGCGGTCGGTCATCACGTCGTCCTCCAGCGCGGTCACGGCGGCGAGCACGCCATCGTGGTCGTGCGGGAAGTCCGTGCGGATCCCAGCGTACGCAGGCAGCCATAAGGGCCATCGCATGGTGTCGATGTGCTCGGCGGGTACGCCGAGGCGTCGGGCCAGCAGCAACTGAGTCACCCGGTCGGGGGTGGCCCCGTTCATCCACTTCCAGACCTTGCCCCGAGCGGTACTCATGTTGAGCTGGTCGGCGGCGGCTTCCTCGGCGATGACCCGGGCCAGGTCTCGGTGGCTCCATCCGTTGCGGGCCATCACATAGGCCAGCGGGTGGTCGTGGTGCTGGTGCTGCATGACGCCTCCCCCGGTGGGCCGGGCGCCGCTACTGGCGGCGCAAGAGAGTACACGGAGAGTACAGCGGCAGTCTTCCACTTCGGCCGGTCGTTGGCTTGTCTGGACGCACGGCATGCCGGGCGGCGCGATAGGTCGTGGCCGGTAGGCCGAACCCGTGAGGCGGCCGCCGCTGCAACCGGTGGCCGTCTCACCTCTGCGGTCCACTGATGACGCTCGCCGAGAACGCCATCACACCGGCACCGCGGCGAGACGGCGCGGGGCTCGTCCGGTACTCCCGGTCCCCCGTCTGGGATGGAAAGCCTGCCCCGCGCCGACCGTCGACCGAGGAGATGACATGGGCTCGGATCTTGTTCGCCAGACCGCCGGCGCTGCCGAGATGGCCGACGTCGCCGCGGTGGTCGAGGCGGCCCGGTCCGTGATGATCATCCACACGCCCGATGCCGAGGGCCGGTGCACCGATTGCGCTTTGGGCGGCGAGCCGGTCGACGCGCCGTGCCCACTGGTACTGCGAGCGTCTCGGGTTCTTGCCGCGTACGCGCGGGCCACAGCTGTCTCCGCCACGTCGGGCACGCGCGGCCTTTCGCCTCACCCGCACCGCGGTGTTGTCTCGGTTCCGGCCGCCCTTGGCCGGTTGTCCCTACAGGAGATCCCGGAGGGCCCAGTCGTGGTCGGCGCGGTCAAGGTGACCGCTGCCGACGGCACCTCCTACCTGGCCGCTGCCGGGGCTGACGAACTCGAACAGCTCCTGGCCCGGATGCTCACTGGCGAGTGGGCGCAGCCGCGGCTGAGCGTGGAGGGGAGGTGACTGGCGTGAAGGTCAAGCACCGCCCGGCCCGCGACTTCTGCCGCTGACACTCGGCCTGCGACCCCGACGGGCAACCCGGCAAATACACCTAAACTCCACCAGATGGGAATTCACATGGCCGTGGACGGCACACAGGACCTCACTGCGCAGGATGACCTGCGCCGGGTGATGGTCGACCGGATCGTCGAGCAGCGCACCGCTCTCGGCGTTCCGCTCTCAGCCTCCGTCGAGGGCGCGCTGCGCAAGGTCGAGCGGCACCTGTTCGTCCCGGGCGTCTCCGCACAGGAGGCGTACACGGACGACGCTGTGATCACCAAGCGGGGCGGCGACGGGCTGGCGATGAGCTCGGTGTCCCAGCCGACGATCATCGCGATGATGCTCGACCAGCTCCAGGTACGCCCGGGTGACCGGATTCTGGAGATCGGCTCGGGCGGGTACAACGCGGCCCTGCTGCGCGAGCTGACCGGCCCGGACGGGCTGGTGGTCACGATGGACATCGACGTCGACGTCGTGGACCGGGCCCGCACGACGCTGGCCGCCGCCGGCTACGACGACGTGCAGGTGCTGCAGGGCGACGGCGAGTTCGCCGCCGACAAGTTCGCACCGTACGACCGGATCATCGTCACCGTCGGCGCTGCCGACATCCCCCGGGCGTGGATCGAGCAGCTGACCGGAGACGGCCGGCTGGTGGTCCCGCTGCGCCTGCGTGGGCTCACCCGCTCGCTGGCGCTGGAGCGCACCGGCGATCACCTGGTGAGCCGGACCTTCGAGATCTGCGGCTTCGTGCCGATGCAGGGCGCTGGCGAGAAGCAGCAGCGCCAGATCCTGCTGCACGACCAGCCCGGGCACGAGGTCGCCCTGCGGGTGGACAACCCGGCGCTGACCTTCCCCGCCGACCTGCGCGACGCCCTGAGCGGTCCGCGCCACGAGGAGTGGACGTCGGTGACCGTCGGCTCGATGGAGCCCTTCGACGGCCAGGACCTGTGGCTGCTCTACGCACTGCCGGAGTTCTGCCTGCTCACCGCGACCAAGGAGGCGGTGACGGCGGGGCTGGTTGCACCGACGTGGCGGCTGGGCACCCCGGCGATCGCCGACGGTGCCTCGTTCGCCTACCGCACGCTGCGGCGCGTCGACGGCGAGGAGAACCTCCACGAGTTCGGGGTGCTGGCCCACGGGCCGGACGCGACGGCGCTCGCCGCCCGCATGGCCGAGCAGATCAAGGTCTGGGACCGCGAGCACCGCAGCGGACCCGGGCCCGTCTTCGAGGTGCACCCCGCGGGTACGCCGGATGACCAGCTCAGCGGCGGCCTCGTGATCGACAAGGATCACACCCGAGTGTCGGTCTCCTGGACCTAGGCCGGGCAGACCGTCAGCACAACCCATCCATCCCCACCTGGAGGACCGATGAAAACGGCCACCACCCTCACCACCCAGCCCGACGCCGACTTCGACCTGGACGTGACTGTCCTGGAGGCCGGCCCGATCGTCGCCGAGCTGATGCGCAGCACGGACGACAACTGCGGCAGCACCTGCGCCAGCGCCTGCACCAGCTGCAGCTAAGCCCCACCCGAAGCGGGGGGGGGGGGGGGGGGGGGGG
>JBIOYL010000400.1:0-13537 GCA_044870185.1 Actinomycetes bacterium
CCCGTCGCACTGGGCAGAAGGTCACCGCCGGCGACCTCCCATGACCAGCCAGATGCGCAGGGCCAGGCCGACCGCAACGACCAGCACGAGCCCACTGGCGGCGACCGCCATCCCGGTCGCCGGGCTCGGGGTGGCGCCAAGCGCCCGCGACAGCGTCCCGGTGGCCGCGACCGCCACCGCCACCAGCGCCCAGAACGTCCACAGCACGCGCCTCATCCCAGGTGCTCCGCGCCGCCGGTGAACAGGGCGAGCAGCGTGAACGCCAGCATCGCCGCGAGCAACACGACCATGACGGCCATCGTGACCGGCCGCTTACGCCAGGAGCGCTCGGGGCCGCGGTCGAGGAAGGGGACGGCCGCCAGAAGGACGAACAGCGCGACCGCAGCCCACAGGATGGCGGTGACCCCGAACCAGCCCTCGATCGGGAAGTACCACAGGAACATCCACAGCGGCTTGGTCACCTCGACACCCTCGACCGGCGTCGGCCCCACCCCGGGCGGGAAGAACAGCGCCAGGACGCCGAGGCCGCCGAGCAGCACCAGGCCGAACGCCCCGACCCGGCGCAGGTGGTAGGTGAACGGCTCCCTGGCCTCACCGGCGGTGTCAGGGATCTTCGGGTGCGGGGAGATCGCATGGCGCTTGATGAGCGCCGCGTGGATCACGAACAGCCCGACCAGCAACAGCGGCAGGATCGCGACGTGGGCGACGTACAAGCGCAGCAGGATCGGCACGTTCTTGGAGAACCCGGTCGAGAACCAGAACCCGAGGCCACCGAGCGCCTTGCCGATCTCCAGGTTGTGGCCGAGCGCCTCGAAGCTCTCCTGGTCCCACTTGAGCACCGTGCCGGTGAACAGTGCGCCGATCGTGAGGGCAAACAGGCCTACGCCGACCAGCCAGTTGCCCTCCCGGGGCCGCTTGAACGACCCGTCGATGAACACCCGCAGCAGGTGCAGCCCGGCGAGCACGTACATCGCCTGCGCCGCCCAGAAGTGGATCGCACGCAGGAAGTTGCCGCCGGGGACGCCGGTGACGATGTCGCGCACCGACTGGTTGGCGACCTCCGGGACGGGGTCGTAGAACTGGGTCAAGACCAGCCCGGTGACGATCAGGATCACCAGCGACACCGCGGTCAGCCCGCCCAGGCTCCAGGTCAGCCGCTGCGCGTGCTCGGGCACCGGGTACTGCAGCGCCTTCAGGCCGAGGCGCTCGTCGATCGCGTCCAGGGCGCGGCGGCCCGCGCCGCCGGGCTGGCGCACGCGTGTCCGGTCGGCGGGCAGGTCGGTCGTGCCCATCATGCCTCCTTGTGTCGGGGCGCCCGCCAGCGCAGCGCCAGCCAGGCGCCGAGCAGCACCACGACCAGCAGCGCCCACTGGCCGCCATGGAAGGCCCGCTGGGGCGGCAGCGGGTCGATGGCGACGTTGGTGCCGGTCTCCTCGCCGGTCGCCAGCCCAGGTGTGCCGGTAATCTACCGGATCGGCGGCACGGTCCCGCCGCTGAGGTGCGGCTGGGCCCCGATCGACCGCGCCAGCAGCGTGCGCGTCTGGTGCAGGTCACCGGCGGCCAGCGCCTGCTTGGCCTGCTGGACCAGTGCGAGGTCCACGCCCTCCTTCTTCTCAACCTTGAGGGCGTCATCGATCTTGTCCTGGATGCTCATCGTGTTGTCCGGCGTGTTGACGATCAGGGCGATCGCCTGGCGGACCAGCACGCCCGCCTGGTCGCTCTCCCCGGTTCGTCTGCCCTGGCAGGCAGCGCCAGGACGGCGACCGCCGCCACCACGAGCGTCACGACCGCCAGTCCGCACAGCGAGCGCCGGGTGCGCATTGGCGCCACCTCCTTTACGTCACGGTCATGCTGCGCCCGGCGGCGGCCGCAGCCATCCGGTCGAAGTACGGACGCCCGGCGCAGATAGCCGACATCGTCATGGACGGTCAGCACGAGCACCCGCGTGATCGGGCTTACCTTCAGCACCCGGCGGGTCGCCTCGATGCCGTCCGTGCCCGGCAGGCCGAGGTCCATGACCAACACGTCCGGGCACTCGGCCCGTGCGAGCGCGACCGCCTCCTCGGCGGTGCCCGCCTCGCCGACCACCTCGATGCTGGGCTCGTCGTCCAGCAGCCGGCGCAGCCCGCTACGCACGACCCGGTGGTCGTCGCAGAGCGCGACCCGCACCACGCCGGCCTCAGGCAAGCGGCACCTCCAGCGTCACCGTCGTGCCCCCGCCCGGATGCGACACCAGCTCGAGGCTGCCCCCCGCGAGCGCCGCCCGCTCGCGCATCCCGCGCAGCCCGAGCGACCCTTCCGGCAGGTTCCTCGGGTCGAAGCCGCGGCCGTCGTCGGTGACCCGCACCCGCAGCCGGCCGCCCGCCCTTGCCACCGCGACCCGCACCGACGCCGCGTCGGCGTGGCGGATGACGTTGGTCAGCGCCTCCTACACCACCCGGTAGGCGACGGTCTCGACCTCGGGCGGCAGCCGCTCGGCCTGGTCGAGTCCCTCCATGGCGAGCTCCGGGGCGACCCCGTGGTAGGTGGCGTGGTCGCTGGCGAGCTGCTGCAGCGCGGCCGCCAGGCCGACATCGGTGAGGCCTGGCCGATCTCGTCGTGGAGGTCGCGGGCGACCCGGGCCCGCTCGGCCTCCTGGGCGGCGATGACCCGGGCGAGCATCTCCTCGCGGAGGCGCTCGCGCTCGCGGGCCGCGGCGAGCTCCCGCTCGGCCGTGACCAGCAGGGCGTTCTCGATCGCGGCGGCGGCGAACGCGGCCAGCGTCATGATCAGCCGCTCGTCCTCCTCGTCGAACGGCCGGCCGCCGCGCTTCTCGGTGAGGTACAGGTTGCCGTAGCGGCGCGGGCCGCTGACCACCGGCACGCCCAGGAACGACTGCATCGGCGGGTGGTGGGGCGGGGGACCAGCCCCATGCGATGAGGGACTGTGACGACCTCCAGACGCGAGCGCGCGCCGCCGGCATCCGCGGGTCGGGCCGCCACCAAAGGCCTTCGCTCGTCGCGACCGTGGTCAGCAGCGCCCACACTGCCGCCGGCGGGTTCGCGCACGAACTCGCCGAGTCCCCGATTCCTCAAACGATAGAGTGTAGTAGAAGCCGAGGTCGCGGCACACCCCATCCCGCGGGCCGGGCGAGCGCGGTCCTTCTCGTCCAAGTCGGGCCCGGCTCAACGGTTGGCGACCACGGCCCAGACGATCAGTGCCACCATCGGCAGGCAGCACAGGATCATCCCGATGACGTGGCGACGATCCATGCCGCGATCGGCGCCCTCCTCCTGGACCGGCTCGAGCGGCTCATGCGGGCCGGTCATCGGTGTGACCCCCTCAGTGAGCGTGGCGTGTAGCCGAGCCGCGCATACAGCGGGCAGTAGCCGCGCGCGCCGGTCACAGCCAGGTCCAGGCCGGCGGCCAGCAGCAGCGCGGCGGCCGCGGTACCCCAGATCGCCGCACCGCCTGCCAGCAGCACCAGGCCCCAGACCGCCAGGACCACTCCCATGAGCACCCGCAGCACCCGCTCGGTCCGGCTGAGGTTGACCCTCCGTGCGGTCAACGCCATTGTCTCCCTCCTCCACGTGCACGGTTCCATCACTGCCAGCGTCCTCCAGCACGACCAGGCGGCCATCCGGGGGGAGGTGCGGATTCGCCATGCGGAAGATCGCTGAGGATGAGCAGGGAGCAGGTGGCTGGTCCGAAGATCGCCGTCTCCGGATCAGATGCCCTGACCGCGCATGGTGGCGGGGTGTCGGGGTGTCGGGTCGAGGTCCGCAGCGTGTCGAGCCGGCGGAGGAGCGAAGAGCAGGCGGGCCGGCACCGCTCGCGGCCTCGCCGAAAAGCCATGCCGAGGCCGTGCATTGTGACCTACGACTCGCCGTCATAGCATGCCCACATGAAGGTCGCTGCATCGGCGAGGAGCATCCGGCTGCGGACCCTCGGTATCGTCCGGGCATTGCTGGCCGTGGTCCTGCTCGGCACCGGCATCAACGCCCTGCGGCACTCGAGGTCGGACACCTACCGGATCACCACGATCACCAGCGCCGGCATGAGCAACCTGGCCGTCGAGACGAAGGTTGCCCACCGGATCGTCGAGTTCAGGGGCGATCTGCTGGATGGGGGGCGATCGTGGACCTCGACATCCGAGCGAGGCTCGGTCGTGGTGCTCAACTTCTGGGCGTCCTGGTGCGCGCCATGCCGTCAGGAGCAACCGGAGCTGAGCAAGGTGGCCAGAGCATACGAAACTCGCGGCGTCCGCTTCATCGGCATCAACATCGAAGACAGCCGCGCCGGCGCGAACCGCTACCGGCAGGAGTTCGACGTCCCCTATCCGTCGGTCTTCGACCCGGCAGGCCGGAACACCGGCATGACCGGCGTCATCGGGCTCCCCACCACGGTCATCCTCGATCGGGACGGGAGGGCGGCCTACCAGCTGCTTGGCCGGACGACCGTCGCCATCCTATCCCAACGGCTCGACAAGCTCCTGGCCAACGGCGGCCGCCGGGCCGCCGGCTGACACGCTGGCAAGGGCGCCCAGGCCGCTACCTGAAGTCTGTCTACTCAGACATCTCCGCGGCGTGGCTGCCTACGCCGGCGGTGTTCCCGTCTCTCGGCCTCCCTTGTTCCGCCGGACGGCACCCCGCCTACCGGCAGAGGACCGATGCCACGCGGCCAGGGTAAGAAGCGGGGCGTGCGGGCGGCATAGGCATCCCAGGCCGGACCGAACGCTGAACAACGCGATCAGGAACGCCGATTCCCACCCGCCTCCCATGCGTGCTTGGAGCCCGACCGGGAACTCGGCGGCTATCTCGCACGGCGCCCGGACCGACCTGGGCGACGCCGCGATCATCCGACCTGCTATCGGTCAGCGCCCTTGACGACAGGGCACGAAGTCGTCGAGCTGGACGCGACAAGCCTGCTACACGATGTAGTGGCAAGCTAGGGACCAACGTCGCAGAAGACAGGGCCAATGGACCCGGGTTCTGGATCCCATGCTGCGGGAGGTGCTGCGGCAGCCTGCTCATCTCCCCCCTGGAGACCACCGCCTGCACGGCCCCGGACGCTGAGTGCGTGGCCGATCGCCTCCACGCCGAGCCTCCTGGCCTACTTCATGGCGGGACAGCACGTTGCCGTTCGCCGTGCACACGTCGGCGCAGTCCAGGTCCAGGCGGATGCACTTGACCAGCTCGGCGACGTTCTGCTCGCTCAGGCAGGCGTCCGCGCAGGCCGTGCAGGCCTGAGCGCAGTCGAAGCAGGCCTCGATGCAGGCCGCCAGTGGCTCGGCGTCGACGTTGAACGAGCGGGGTAGGTGTCGAGCAGCTGCTTGGCGTAGGCCATGGGGCCTCCTCCCACGAGACGTTCCGACGTGTGGAAAGTCATACGGGTGACACGCAAACCCACGGCACCCCGGGCGAACGCATCCCTGGTTTATACCATAGACTGGTATAGTATTAGGTAGCAGTTGCCGTGGCGTCGGGCCGGTGTCCTGCCAGGTGACGCGGCTGGTCCCAAAGCGAGGGAGGATGATGGTGGCGGGGTACATAGGCAACAAGGAGGACTACCTCAAGCGGCTACGGCGCATCGAAGGGCAGGTACGGGGACTGCAGCGGATGGTGAACGAGGACGCCTACTGCATCGACGTGCTGACGCAGGTGTCCGCCGCCACCAAGGCCCTGCAGTCGGTAGCGCTCAACCTGCTCGAGGAACACCTGGCGCACTGTGTGGTGGAAGCGGCTGCCGCCAGCGGCCCTGAGGCCAACGCCAAGGTCCGCGAAGCATCGGACGCGATCGCCCGGCTCGTGCGCTCCTGATCCGGGCGCACATCGCCATGGTGTCCGCTCCCCAGGGGGCGCCACGCTTCGTTCTCAAGGAGGGCAACGAGCATGAACGTGAAGACCTACACGGTCGATGGCATGAGTTGCGAGCACTGCCTGAACGCCGTCACGACCGAGGTGGGCAAGCTGCCCGGTGTCACCGGCGTGGACGTCGACCTGCGGACCGGAACGGTCACGATCACCAGCGATGCCCCGGTCGATGATGAGGCGGTCCGGACCGCGGTGGACGAGGCCGGGTACGCGGTGCGGGCGTGACGAGCGCCCTCGCCCAGGCCGGGCCGACCGGCAACGGCCGAGGCGGAGGTCGGCCGCACCGCAGCGCATGCTCATGCCGATCGCCCTCGACACGAGCAGCAAAGCGAGCATCGCAATGACCACCATTCATCCTGCTGGCCGCCAGCCCACGAGTGGCGGTGGGCTACGCGTCGCCGACTTCACCGTCGGCGGGATGACCTGTGGGTCATGCGCCGCCCGCGTGCAGCGCACGCTGGCTAAGCAGGCCGGGGTGATCTCGGCCGACGTGAATCTCGCCACCGGCAAGGCTCACGTCACCCTGGACCCCAACGTCGCCAACCTCGCCGCACTGCAAGCCGCGGTCGACAGGATCGGCTACTCCCTCACCGTCCCCGACAGCTCGACGATGGAGCTGGGGGTCGAGGGGATGACCTGCGGGTCGTGCGCCGCTCGGGTTCAGCGGACGCTGAGCAAGATCGACGGGGTCGCGTCGGCGGAGGTGAACTTCGCCACCGGCAAGGCCCACGTCACCCTCACCCGGCCGGTGCACGTCACCGACCTGCAGGACGCGGTCGCCAAGGCCGGCTACACGCTGCGGCCACCAGCGGCCGAGCACCCGCATGCCGCCGACGGGCAGGATCCCGAGGCCGAGCAGCGCCGGGCATGGCTGCGTCGGCTGGTCGCGGTCACGCCCGCGGCGGCGTTCATGCTCGCGATGATGCTCGTCGGCTACCAGGCCACCATGCGCCAGGGGCTGCGGTGGGCCATGTTTGCGGTCGCCAC
Organism: Actinomycetes bacterium; assembly: GCA_044870185.1. GTDB lineage: Bacteria > Actinomycetota > CALGFH01 > CALGFH01 > CALGFH01 > JBIOYL01. The sequence continues at coordinate 6,840 of JBIOYL010000400.1, forward strand.
CCCGGTCCAGTTCGTCATCGGCTGGCCGTTTCTGCGTGAGGCTGCCCGCCGGGCCCGCCGGCGTACGGCCAACATGGACACCCTGATCGCCATGGGGACGCTGGCCGCCTACTGGTTCAGCGTCTACCAGCTGGCCGTGGGCGGCGGCCTGTACTTCGAGGCGGGTGTGATCATCATCGCGTTCCTGACCGCCGGCCGGTACTTCGAGGCTCGCGCCAAGAGCCGGGCCGGGCAGGCCATCCGCGCGCTGCTGGAGCTCGGCGCAAAGCAGGCCCGCGTCATCCGCAGCGGCCAGGAGATCACGGTGCCGGTCGACCAGGTCGTCGTCGGCGACCTGGTGCGGGTCCGCCCCGGCGAGAAGATCCCGGTCGACGGCGAGGTGGTCGAGGGCGCGTCGGCCGTTGACGAGTCGATGCTCACCGGTGAGTCGGTCCCGGTCGACAAGGCCGTCGGCAGCAGGGTGGCTGGCGCCACCGTCAATGCCAGCGGGGTGCTGACGGTGCGGGCGACCGCAATTGGCGCCGACACCGCGCTGGCGCAGATCGTGCAGCTGGTCGAGCGGGCCCAGCGCGGCAAGGGGAAGGCGCAGCGCCTGGCCGACCGCGTCTCGGGAGTGTTCGTGCCCGCCGTGATCGGCGTGGCGCTGTTGGCCTTTGTCGGGTGGGCCACGCTCGGTGGGGACCCACAGCACGGGCTCATCGCCGCGGTCGCCGTGCTGATCATCGCCTGCCCCTGCGCGCTCGGGCTGGCGACCCCGACCGCGATCATGGTCGGCACCGGCCGCGGCGCGGAGCTCGGCATCCTCATCAAGAGCGTCGAGGTACTGGAGCGCACCCGCGCCATCACGACGGTGCTGGTGGACAAGACCGGCACGCTGACCAAGGGCGAGATGGGGCTGACCGACGTCGTTACGGCCGCCGGTATCGACAAGGCCGATCTGGTGCGGCGCGCTGGCGCGGTCGAAGCCGACAGCGAGCACCCGATCGGCGCCGCGATCGCGGCCACGGCCCGCCGGAGCGGCCGGCTGCCGCCGGTGGCCGGCTTCACGGCGCTGGCCGGGCAGGGCGTGCATGCCGACGTCGACGGCACGACCGTCTGGGTGGGCCGCCGTAAGCTGGCCGCCGAGGCCGGCCTGCTCCTGCCCCAGCCGCTCGACGACGCCGCCGAGCGGCTCGAGGGCGAGGGCAAGACTGCGGTGCTGGTCGGCTGGGACGGCGAGGTGCGCGGGGTGCTGGCCGTCGCCGACAGCCTCAAGGAGGGCGCCCACGAGGCGGTCGCCAGGCTGCACGCGATGGGGCTGCGGGTGGCGATGATCACCGGCGACAACGCCCGCACCGCCGAGGCGATCGGCACCAGCGTCGGGGTCGACCAGGTGCTGGCCGAGGTACTGCCATCCGACAAGCAGGCCGAGGTGCGGCGCCTGCAGGCCGAGGGGCAAGTCGTGGCCATGGTCGGGGACGGCGTCAACGACGCTCCGGCGCTGGTCCAGGCGGACCTGGGCATCGCGATCGGCACCGGCACCGACGTGGCGATCGAGTCGAGCGATCTCACCCTCATGCGCGGCGACCTGGACGGGGTGGCCACCGCGATCCAGCTGTCGCGCCGCACCTACCGCACGATCGTGCAGAATCTGTTCTGGGCGTTCGGCTACAACACCGCGGCGATCCCACTGGCCGCCCTGGGGCTGCTCAACCCAATCATTGCCGGCGCGGCCATGGCGTTCTCCTCGGTCAGCGTGGTCACCAACTCCCTGCGTCTTCGCCGCTTCGGCCGAAGGCGACGACCCCAAACCGACGGGCCAGCGACCGAATCGCATCGTCCCGGGTCAGCATCCCGACCGGCCGACCGTCCGAGTTGACCACCAGCGTTCCGTTCACCCCGGCCTTCTCCATGGCCAGGATCGCTCGGCTTAGCGGCCAGTCCAGCCGCACGGTGACCGGCTCGGTCGTCATGAGGTCCGCAACGCGCAGGCCGACCAGCAGGTGCTCGAAGGGTAGGAACGACCCCCAGTCCCCAGTGCCGGCGGCGGCAGGGCCATTGGCGTGACGAGGTCGCGCACAGTGATCACGCCGGCCACCTGGCCCGCCCTGGTGACCGTGGTGCCGGAGACGCCGGCGTGCTGGAGCTGCCGTAGGGCCACATCGGCGGGCGTGTCGGCTTCGAGGATGAGCACATCGCTGGTCATCGCCTCGCCGACGGTGCCGAACATATCCTCAAGGCGTGTCTTGGTTGCCAGCGCCATGGCCATGTCGCTCGCCCCCTTGTGGTACGCGAAGCAGCCGCCTCCAAGAACCAAGCTTCGGACATGCGCCCGCCCCCGGCACGGGCCGAAAGCCTCGGCTCGGCCGGGACCTTCAGCGGCGCCGGTAGCGGGCGAGTGGCCTCCGCTTCCGGGCCGTGTGGCCATGGTGGCCAGCTCACGGAAGGCGCCGTTCTCCAGCCACAGCACCCGATCGGCAACCTGTGACCTTGGGTGCCGACGCTCCAGCCACTATCCGAGCGTTCGGGCTCGCCCTCGGCCAACTGCGCATCGAGGAACTGGTGGACCGCTACCGGCTGCGGTGCCGGCCAGTCCGCGACCTGCTCGGTGCGTTCCGGCTATGCCGGTTCGATCGCGAGACGTTGGAAGAGCGCGGCGGGAAACCATCCGGTGCGGACCAGGGTCCGGTCCACGCGGCGGCCCAGGTCCGATGCGGCGGCCCGCACCCTGCCGGCCGGGACCAGGCGGAGGTCGTAGATCCACAGCCGGCCATCGGGCCGCAGCACCCGGCCGAGCGAGGCGATCACCGCGCCGACGTCGGTCCAGTGGTGCAGGCTCGCGGTCGAAACAATCAGATCCACGCAGTCGTCGGGCAGCGGCAGGTCGGCGAGATCGGCGACGGTGAACGCCAACCGGTCGGTGAGGTTCTCGCGCTCGGCGTGCTGCGTCGCCACCTCCACCATGCCGCGCTCCAGGTCGACCCCGTGCACCCGCAGATCCGGGCGCCGCGCGGCGATCTCCACCGCGAGCCGCCCGCTGCCGCAGCCCGCGTCGAGCACGGCGGCGCCGGTTGGGGCTGCCAGCGCCACGTCGGCGGCGACCCGCCGGTACATGCCCCGGAACACCGTGCCGGCGTACCGGTCGTAGGCCTGCCCATGGGCGAAGTGCACCCGCTGGGTGACCTGGTGCAGTGCCTTGTGCATGACCGCTCCCTATGATGGTTGACACCAACAACTGTCATCGATGCTAGCCGCAACAGTTGCTGTTATCAACCATGGAGGTGTCATGCCGGACCCAGACGCCGACGCCGAGCTGCTGGAAACCCTGCTCACCAAGGTGCTGCGGCTGGCAGCCGTGCATGGCACGGGCGACGCGCCCGTCGACGACCTTGCCGGACCGGCGCTGTCGGTGGCCGAGGGCGTCCTGCTGGTCGAGGTGCTCGCGACCGGCGAGGCGACCCAGCAGCAGCTGGCCGACCAGCTGCGCCTTGACAAGAGCCGGGTGAGCCGGCTGTGCTCGATGCTGGAGCGCAAGCACCTGCTTGCCCGCCAACGCGACGCGCGCAACCGCCGCAACCTCCGCGTCCGGATCACCCCGTCCGGGGCGGCTGCCGCCACCCGGCTGCGGCAGAGCTGGCACGAGCGGCACGAGCGGGTGCTGGCCGCGATGACCCCGGATGAGCGGCGCGCCCTGCTGCTCGGCCTCGGCGCGCTCGCCAGGGAACTCGCCGCGTTCCATCCGGACCACCAGACGGTCCGGGAATCGCTGGCCACGTAGCACGCTCCAGCCCTGCAGCTGCGCTGGTCACGGGCCAACCGGCTCACGCGAGGTGCTGCGCTCCAACGAACACGGATGGCTGTCGATCGACGTCGGTCGAGCGCACGTGTCACAAGTCACAGAAGCCCTGACCTGCCCGGTGTTCATCACCACGCCGGAGTTCCTCGACCAGCACCGTGCCTACCGCGAGCAGACCCGGCAGTTGATCGCCACCGCCACCAGCAAGAGGCAGCTTCGCATGGTGGAGACGAATCAGCAGGTCCTGGGCAACCTCTCAGCTTCGACACCGTCGCCTGCGAGGCAGGCGGCGTCTCCCGCTCTTGGCTCCGTGACTCCTCTGCCGCCTGAAGGCAGCAGTCCCCTCGGCGCATCCTGATGTCCGGCCGGATCTGTGCGGCGAGATCCAGCGGCTCCGCGGCGACGGCCGCCCGGGTCCGGGTGCCTCGACCGCCCCGCCGGTCCCGGCCCGCCAGCGTGCTTCGGAGGCTTCGCTGCGGCGTCGGCTCGAGGCCGTCAACGCCGAGATCCGCCGCCTGCGCCAGGAGGAACCAGCGGCTGCGCGAGCAGCTCGCCTGGACGCTCATGGAGCGTCGAGCAGTCGAGGTTCGCGGACCGACGGCACAGGGAGGCGCTGCAAGCGCAGCAGTTCGACGACGATCGGACCGTGCTCCTGACACAACGGCGCGCGGACGCCTGGCCGCGGCACCGGCGCGAGCTCCGCCTTCCAATGGGGGCTTCGGCCCCGTCGTCACCGATGACTCGATGACGCAAGAGGAGGAGGGGTCATGTCGAACGAGAACGTGGACCTGATTCGAAGGGCGTACCAGGCGTACGCCACCGGCGATCTGCAGGCGATGCTGGAGTTCGTCGACCCGGACCTGGAGTGGGCCTACCTCGATCCCAGCCTTGAGGATCCCCAGCCACAGGTCTGCCACGGTCGCACGAGCTGGAGTCCGCACTGCAGCGCCAGGTCGAGCGGGGCCTGCGGGCACAGCTGGAAGAGGCCATGGGGCGCGGCGACCGGGTGATGGTGGTGGTACGGACCCCCGGGGTCGATGCGTACCGTGTGCGGCAGGCCGACGACCGCAACTACAGCGTGTTCACGGTGCGTGACGGGCGGATCGTCGCCCTGCGCGACTGCCGCGATCGGCAGGAGGCCTTGCAGTTCACCAGCATCGGTAGCCTCCAGTAGTGGTGGCGGCCTCGCCAGACAGACGAACCACTGCGGATGCCGTGGAGGCGGCCGGAGGCGGAGCTGGTAGGGCGGCTGGATGGTCGTGCCGTTCACGCGGAGGAGGCACCGATGTGGGGATGGTTGCCTGGCCGCAAGCGCTGCACGCAGCAACCGGAACGGAAGGACCTTGCGGAGTGGGTGGACGCCCGGGTGTGGACCAGCGGCGATGGCCCGAGGACCGTGTTTTCGACGCGGTCGGCTGGCTGCGGGAGCGGTCAGTGCTGCTGCCCGGGGTGACCACGCTGGCGCGGCTGGTCGCCCGGATCCGGAAGGAGGCCAACCAGCGGCTGTGGGACACCCTGTACGGGCTGCCGACCGTGCAGCAGCGGCAGCTGCTGGAGGATCTGCTGGAGGTCCCCCGCGGGCGCTCGGGTCTCGGATCTGGAGCGGTGGCGCAAGGGACCGACCAAGCCGTCTGGCCGCAGCCTGGAGAAGGCGCTGCAGCGTGGCGGACGTCGCCGGGGCGGGCCTGAGCCGGCTGGAACTGGACGCGGTCGTGCCGCACCGCCGACTGGTGGAGCTCGCCCGCTACGGCATGGCCGGCAAGGCGGCCCAGCTCCGCCGACACCCCGACGCCCGCAGGTTGGCGACGCTGCTGGCCACGGTGGCAAGTACTCGTTCCCACTTCCGGAGCTTGCCGGCGGGCTGCGTGACCTGCGCGACCCTGACGTCATTGCCGACGACGACCAATAGCGCGACCGCCAGCTCGAGGGACGTGGTGCGGGTCGCGTGGGACGACCTCCTGCCCGCCCAAGCCACCCGCCTGCCCACAGAGCTCGCCCGCATCGACGCCTACCTCGACGACGAGCGCTTCCTCGCCCCATGGCACGCCCTGTTCTCCGCGCGGCTTGGCCGCCCGTCGGTGCCGGTCCCAACCCTGCTGCGCCTTTTGTACCTCAAGCACCGCTACGGCCTGGGCTACGAGAGCTTGGGTAAGGAGGTCGGCGACTCGATCTCGTGGCGCCGGTTCTGCCGCATCCCCCTGGACCAGCCCCCACCGCACCCCACCACCTTGAGCAAGCTCGTGCGCCGCGCCGGCCCGGAGGTCATCGGCCAGCTCAACCATGCGCTGCAGGGCAAGCTCGCCGGCGACCGGGTGCTGCGCGCCCGCAAGCTCAGGCTCGACACCACGGTCGTAGAGGCCGACATCGACTACCCGACCGACGCCGACCTGCTCGAACAGGCCATCCGCGCAACCGGTGGGCTGGTGCGGCGCCTCAAGGCCCGCGGCGCTGCGCGGCAGACCGCGTTTCGGGACCGCAGCCGCTCGGCCGGGCGCCGGCTGCGTCAGCTCGCCCGCACGCTGCGGCGGCGCACCGGCGTCGCCATGGATGAGGTCGACCGGCTCACCGCCGAGGTCGCCGCAATCGCCTCGCAGACCCTCCGCGAGGTCGCCGCGGTCCAGCGCGCCGCCCACCGCGCCGCCGCCCGCCGACCCAGCGACGGCTGGCTGGCGCGGCTGGCCGGCCAGCTCGACCAGACCGTCACGCTCACCGGGCGGCTGCTTGACCAGACCGACCAGCGGCTGGCCGGCAACCGCCAGATCCCCGACCGGGTGGTGTCGCTGGCTGATCCGGATGCCCGGCCGATCCGCAAGGGCAAGCCGCGCAGCCCGACCCAGTTCGGCTCCACCCTGCTGCTGGCCGAAGACGAGCGCGGCTTGGTCGCCGACCATCAACTGTCCAAGGGCAACCCGCCTGATGCCCC
>JBIOYL010000401.1:0-5027 GCA_044870185.1 Actinomycetes bacterium
GCAAGTGTTGCAGAAAAGAGCGCTTTCAACATTCGCAGGGGACCTGCTGATCACTGCCTATATTCAGCTTCTGCTGCGCCCGAGTCCGCTTTCGCCGGTCCGGACAAGAATTCACCGAAAGCGGCAAGACCTTCAAAGTGATCGCAAAACACCTTGATTGAAACCAGCAAAGGTACTGCAATGATGGCGCCCACAATTCCCCACAGCCAGCTCCACATTGCAACGAAAATGAAAATCGCAACAGAGTTGAGTTCCAGCCGCCGGCCAAGAAAAATGGGTGTAATGATCTGCCCTTCCATCACCGCACCTGCGAGATACAGCAGCGGCGGGATTAATGCATAGCCAATCAAGTCGAATGAGATCAATGCTACCACGCTGACCATGGCAATGCCGGCTAAAGCTCCGATATATGGTATGTAATTGAGCAGTGCCGCTGCCACGCCCCACAAGATGGGATTGGGGCGCGTGCGCGACGCCGTCGGGACCGCCGCCGCGGCCGGGCGTGACCTGGCGGCGGCCCGCGACCGGGCCGCCGCCGCCCGCCAGGCCGAGCTGGCGGCGGCCGAGCGCCTGGCCGTGTTCGGCCACCCCGACCTGGCCGGCACACTCGGGCTCACGGCCGCACAGGCCGGCGCCACGCAGGCCGGCACGACGCAGGCCGGCACGACGCAGGCCGGCACGACGGCCGGCGCCACGTTGGCCGGCGCCACGTTGGCCGGCGCCACGTTGGCCGCGGCCCTGGACGCCGCCACCCGCGGCCTGTCCCCCAGCGAGGAGCGCCTCAAGGCGGCCCGCACCACCGTGTTCAACGGCTTCAGCGAGCTGGAGGCCAGGCTCGGCGCCGGCTACCAGCTCGAGCTCGACACCGACGACGAGATCGTCGTGGTCACCGTGGCCGACGAGGAGGGGCCGAGCCCGGTGGCCGGCTTCGCCGAACGCCTGCGGGCCCGCCGGCAGGAGCAGGAGGCGCTGCTCACCGAGCAGGAGCGGCGCGTGTTCGAGGACGCCCTGCTGGCCGCCTTGTGCGCCCAGATCCAGCAGCGCACCCTGGGCGCCCGCGACCTGGTCGCCGAGATGAACCGTGCTCTGCGGGCGCGGCGCACCTCCAGCGGCAAGACGGTGACGATCTCCTGGGGCCTGCCCGACGGTGCCGGCCCCGAGCAGCGCGAGGTGGCCAGGCTGCTGGAACGCGACCCGGCCAACCTGCGCCCCGACGAGCTCGAGGCGGTCCGGCGCCACTTCGCCGAGGCGGTCAAGACCGCCAGGGCCGCCCGGCCCACCACCTCCTACCGGGAGCTGCTCGGCGAGGTGCTCGACTACCGCAGCTGGCGGCAGTTCGGCTTCGCGCTGGTCGAGGCCGACGGCGCCGAGCTGCCGCTCACCCGCCGGCGGCACGGGCGGCTGTCGGCCGGCGAGAAGGCGGCCTCGCTGCACCTGCCGCTGTTCGCGGCGGCCAACGCCCAGTTCGCCGGCGCCCGCCCGACCTGCCCGCGCCTGCTCGCCCTCGACGAGGCGTTCGCCGGCATCGACGACGTCGGCCGGGGCGAGCTGCTGGCCCTGTCGGTCGCGTTCGACCTCGACCTGTTCATGACCGGCTACGACCTGTGGGGCACCTACCCGAAGGTGCCGGCCGTCGCCCACTACGACCTGCTGCACCTGGAGGCCGAGCACACCGTGTCGACCCTGCTGCTGATGTGGAACGGCCACGAGCTGATCGAGGGGCCGGAGGCGGCGTGACAGCCGGCCCGCAGGCGAGCGTGCCGGCCGGCCCGGGCACGCAGGTCAGCGCCGCGACCAGGACGCAGCTCGCCCACCTGGCCGGTCCCGGCTTCGCCCGCCTGTGGCAGCGCGCCCGGGCGGCGCTGGAGCGCAGCGGGGGCGAGATCGGCACGGCCAGCGTGACCCTCAGGGACCCCTCCGACGCCGAGCGCGCGGCGATCGCCGGCCTGCTCGGCCGCCACCGCCGCGCCGGCGCGGTGCTGCACCTGCGGCTCGACCAGCTCGACCGTGCGCTGCGCACGGGACCAAGCGGCCTGGGGCTTGCCGCCGTGCTGGAGGCGCTCGGTGGGACGCTGCGCAACCGCCCGGCCGAGGCGGTCGCCGCCGCCGAGGCGGTCGCCGGGGCGCTGGCCGCCGCCCGCGCCGGCCCGCTCGCGGCCGAGCCCTGGTACGAGCGCTGGCTGGACGGGCTGGCCCGCGACGGCACCCTCACCCGGCTGCGCGGCGCCGGCGAGCTGCGGCTGGTGCCTCTGGCCGGGCAGGTGCTCGAGCGGCTGCCGGCCGACGGCATGCCGCTGGCCGTGCTGGCGGCCGACTGCACCGGCAGCACCAAGGCGCTCGGCCGCGGCACCCTCGCGGGCCTGGTCACGCGTGCGCTGGCCGAGCGGGTAGGGGTCCCCCGCCCGGCCGGCGCCGCCGAGCGGCGCGCCCTGTGGGAGCGCTTCGGCGTGGTCAGCGACGACCTCGCCTCGCAGGTGCTGGTGCTGAACCTGCGCCTGGACGGGACCAGCCCGCTGGCCGGCTGGCTCGCCGGCGCCGCCGCCGAAGGCACACCCTTCCGGGTCACGCTGCAGCAGCTCACCGCCTACCCGGACGCGGCCGTTGCCGCCGAGGTCTTCGTGTGCGAGAACCCCGCCGTCCTGCGTCTTGCCGCCGAGCGGCTCGGACCCCGGTCGGCGCCGCTGGTCTGCGCCGAGGGCATGCCCTCGGTGGCCTTCGACCGCCTGGCCGGCCGGGTGCGCGCGGCCGGCGGCGGCCTGGCCTACCACGGCGACTTCGACTGGCCCGGCATGCGCATCGCCGCCGCCGTGATCGCCCGCCAGGGCGCCCGGCCCTGGCGCCTGGGCCGGCCCGACTACGAGCTGGCCCTGGCCGGCAGCGCCCCCGACGACCTGGTCGACCTGGAGGGCCCCGCGGCGCCGACCCCCTGGGACGGCGGCCTGGCCCAGGCGATGCGCCAGGCCGGCAAGGCCGTCTACGAGGAGGCCGAGGCTGTCAGCCGCCGGCTCCTCCGGGACCTCGCCGCGCCGCGCTGACGCCGCCGGCGGGCCTCTGCGATGACGCGGCTGGGAGGCCGGCTGCCCCACCGCCGCCGGCCGCCAGCGGCCATGGCCACGGCCGCTGGCGTGGCGGGCCGGTGGCGTGGTCACGGCGTGGCGGTGACCACGACGCGGCCGGTCATCTGCGGGTGGATGGTGCAGGCGTAGGCGTAGGTGCCGGGCTGGTCGAAGGTGTGGCGGTAGGTCCCCGAGCGTTGCGGCTCGCCGGAGCCCCAGCCGTCACCCTTGACGTCGTGCGGCACCTGGCCGTCCTGGAAGCTCCAGGTGACCTCGGTGCCAACGGGAACCTCGATCGCGGCGGGCGAGAACTTGACGTGCTTGGCGACGACCGTGGTCACCCCTTTGCTGGGCGCGTCGCCGGTCGCCTGGTCCCGCCCGCCGCCGTTGTCGGCGCAGCCGGCGAGCAGCGCGGCGGCCAGCAGCGCGGTGGCGAGCAGCAGCGCAGCCAGCAGCTGGTGTCGTGGTCGCATATGGCGTGGTCCCTCCTTGACGGCGTGGTTGCTGCCTGCTGCCAAGGACGTTAGGAGGCGCCATCCGCAGGTGTCGTCCGACCAGGGGTGACGGTTGCTAGGCCGGCTGGGGGAGGCCGGCTACCCCGACGGGCGCAGCTGCGGCCGGGCGGGACGGGCGGCGGCGGTCACGCGGGCACCGGATACCACCAAGGTGGACCCGCCGGCATCACCCCGCCCAAGAAGACTCCACCCCTGCTGTCCACCTTGGAGGGATGTCGCCGGCACGGCCCGCTCGTAGCGTCGGAGCGAGACCAACGCCGACCGGTGCGCCGTACCGACCCCGATGACAACCGGCAGAGATGACCGACAACCGGCAGGAGGCAGGCGATGTGGCAGGGTCCGACGCGTACGCGTGAGCTTCGAGCACCACGGCGCCAGCAGCTCCGGGTCGCCGGTCGACTGCGCGGCCATCGCAAGGCCGGCTCGGTCGACCGGCGCACGCCGTCCGGCCGGCTGCTGCCGTACTGAGGGAGCCCGGCGCCGGCCTGCGTCAGGCCTGCACCGCGAACAGCTGCCACTCGCCGGCCATCCCCTTGAGGGCATGGGCGCCGCGGTCCTCCAGCACGTAGTCGGAGCCCGTGACCAGGTCGTGGACGGTTCTGGACACCAGCACCTCGCCGGCGCCCGCGGCCGCCATCACCCGCGCGGCGATGTGGACGGCGATGCCGCCGACGTCTGTGCCCCGGAACTGCACCTCGCCGGTGTGCAGGCCGGCCCGGATCTGGATGCCGATCCCGCGCAGCCCGTCCCGCAGGGCGGTGGCACAGCGGATCGCCCGGCCGGGCCGGTCGAAGGTGGCCAGCACGCCGTCACCGGTCGACTTGACCAACCGGCCGCCGAAGCGGCCGACCAGCTCGCGGGCCAGCCGGTCATGGGCGTCGAGCAGCTCACCCCAGCGGCGGTCGCCGACCTGCCTGGCCCGCTCGGTCGAGCCGACGATGTCGGTGAACAGCACGGTGGCCAGCGCCCGCTCGGCCCGGTCGCGCTGCTGGCCGCCGGGTTCGGCGGGCGCCGTCGCCACGGCGGCTTCGGGGGGTGGACGCCCGCCCGGCCCGCCGGTGGGGCGGGTGGCGAGCACGACCGTGGCGTGCAGGCCGAGCGGGAGCGCAAGCAGCAGCATGATCCAGGCGGGCCAGAACTGCTCCTGCACCCCGGGTGGGGGCGGGGACAGCAACCAGGTGACGACGAAGAACCCGCTCACGATGACGTAGACGCCCGCGTGCAGCACCAGCCAGCGCGGCGAGCGCAGCCCCCTGGCCAGCCCGGCCGCCCGTTGCCGGCGCTCCGGCTGGCGCCGGTCCCCGGCGTCCGGCTCGTCACGCGCCATGATGGTTGCGTCCCAGGTTCGGTGTAAAAGGCCGACTGGCGCAGGCTCGTGGTGATCATGCTATGCGGCGGGTGTGACAGCTGCTCTGGTGGTGGTGGTCACCTCCTCGTCATGGATGGGCACAGGGTC
>JBIOYL010000402.1:0-9387 GCA_044870185.1 Actinomycetes bacterium
CCGGGAACTGCAGGCCCTGGGCTACGCCGTCGACCTGACCACCGCCGCCTGAGCGCCTCACCCATGTGAACCCCGGCTGCGCCGGGGTTGCTGCCGCCTGCCCACGCACCGTGGAGTTTCGTCTCAGACGGCCGAGCGCTGCGCATCGAGACCGTCTGCAACGCCCCCCGCGACCTGGGCTGCAACGCCCGCCTGCCCAACCTTGACGAGCTGCAGGCCAAGGCCCGTGCATGCAACCGCCGCATCCTGGATGCTCGAGCGTGTCGGCCAGGGCTGTGTGCTTGCAAGTCCAGCCTTTGAGCGGATCGCGCACCCCACCGTGGACGCGGCGGGGCGGAGGACCCCGGCACTTCGGTTCGGCGATCCTCGGGTCATGGCCCTGGTCGGCGCCCTGTGCACCACCCTGCTGGCCGCGACCGGCTTCACCAACAAGAGCCTGCGCGCCTTGGTGGCCGGCCTGCTCGGCACCCCCTACCGCCCAGGGCAGATGACCTACGACCTGCGCCGGCTGCGGCGCAACGGGCTGATCCGGCGCCTTCCCCGAACCAACCGGTACGTGCTCACCGGTGACGGTATCCGCGTCGCGGTCTTCTACACCAAGGTCCACAACCGGCTGCTTCGCCCGTTGCTGGCTGCCGACCAACCCCAGGCCCCGGCCGAGCTCCGCGCGGCGCTGACAGCCCTGGACCGCTACGTCCATGCCTACACCGCCCACGCTCGGCTCGGCAACGCCGCGTGAGAACTTGACACAAACGTCCAGAAGCTAGCGACCAAGGATCGCTAGCGACCAAGGATCGCTAGCGATATCCAACTGGCTGCTGCGCCGCGACGACCAGATCGGCTGCGCCCCGTTCTGGCCGATCGGCGCCCTCGAAGCGCGGCCCGCACCGTCGTCACGCACTGTCTGCCTCAGCTCCGCCCCGACCTCAGGCCCGGCAACGTGTCGTGATGTCCGGTTGCGCGTCGTGTCGCCCGATACGGGTGCCGGTAAGAAAGCCGCTACGAAGTGCTGTGTGCTCGCGCTCAGCGTAGGTATCCAGGCCAGGATCCTGGCAAGCGCCAAGCCTCGTTCGTCTGATTGCCACCCTTGGCCTGGCCACGGATGTCCCGGATGAGGGAAGTGGCCCGGCCCGCTGAGGCCGGGGTCGGTTGCAGCACATGAGTCGAACGAGTGCCTACGCAACCCGCCTGCTGCGCTGTGTACAGCGCTTCGTTCACTCGCCGAGGGACAACCATTCCCGCTCGGCCCGGTTGAACCCGGCCGTCACCAGAGCGGCCCGACGCTCCAGCCAGCCGGCGCTTCCCAGCATTGGGAGCAGGCGATCGCGCAGCCACCTTGCTGGAGCCCTGCGCAGAGTGGCCAGATCGCCCTGCCGACGCGAACCGACCTGCAACGAGCGGGCGAACCGGCCGCGGATCGCCTCGTAGCGGCGTCCCACCGCCGCAAGGTCGCCGCGGCCGTGGAGCTCCTGGGCCAGCAGGCGGCAAAGGACCAGGGCGTCCACCAGGGCGCTGTTGGCGCCCTGCCCAAGGTAGGGCGTCATCGCATGGGCCGCGTCCCCGACCAGAAAGACCGGTGTGCGGTACCACCGCCTCGCCCACACCTCGACCGGCTCGTCGTAGTTGACCTGGCGCCAGTCCCCGACGGCCCCGAGGATGGCCTGGGTCTTGGGGTGGCAGCCCGCCCACGACGCGATCCACCGGTCCAAGCCGCCGTGGAGGGTCTGCGACCACCGCCCAAGCGGCGCCGTGCAGTAGAAGTAGGTCCGAGCTGCGGGCAGGGGCGCCATCCCGAAGATGCGGCCATCGGGATACCACAGCTCTCGGATCCTTGGTTGCTGCCAACCGATGTCGGCGACCCCGCGCAGGTAGGCCCGCCCAACGCGTCGGCGCCGTGCGGGGACGCGGAGGCTGGCTCTGGTCGGCGAGCCGGCCCCGTCGCAGGCCAGCACGATGCCGGCACGCTGCTGGGCGCCGTCGGCGAAGCGCAGCACGGCCGCTCCGCCCTCGACCCGGGCGGAGACGACCCGATGCCCGAAGCGAACCTCCACGCCATTGCTGCGGGCGGCGGCGAGCAGATGCTCCTGCAGCTGGTAGCGAAGCACGATCGCCGGCAGATGGCGCAGCGGCGGCGAGAACCGGTCGAACTCGACGGTCCCGAGGACCTTCCCCCCGCACCGCTCGGCGGCGATGACCGGGCACGGCTGCAGGTGGGACCGGAAGGCGTCAAGCAGCCCCACGGCCTGCAGCACCCGTTGGCCGTTGTCATGCAGGACGATGCCCCCGCCGATCCGCTTGTAGTCCTTGGCCTGTTCGAAGACGGTGACCTCCAGGCCCAGCCTGCACGCGGCCACGGCCGCGGTGAGTCCGGCTGGTCCGGCTCCCACGACGGCGATCCTGGGCATCATCCTTTGAGGGTGCCCGTGCTTGGTGCGGCGGTCATGGGGATCGGACCATACAGCCTTGCCTCCACGGGGTCCGGTCCCTTGTCATACTGCCCGCGTTCGTCGCTGCCCGCCGAGGTCCTCACCTGGCTGGCCGGCCACCTGGCCCACTTGCTGCCACCGCGACCACCAGGCGTCGGTGGCACCCCACCGCTACGCCTGGCGGTCCGCCTGGGTGCGGTCGGCGCAGTGGTGCTGGATGGACTGTCGTACCGGCGAGCCGGCCGCATGGTTGGGATCTCCAAGACCGAGGTCGGCGACAGCCTGGATCTGCTGCTGGACGGGCTCGCCGCACTCGGGTACTGCCAGCCTGACGGCACCTTCATCACCACCGCTGCGGACCTGCGCGAGCTGCTACAGGAGCTGGCCTGGCCGGCGAGGCGGTCGTGGTCGACGGGCTGGCGACCCGGGTGCAACGACCCAGCGGCTGGGCCAACCAGAAGGGCTGGTATGACGCTACGGGGCTTCGTGGTAGTTGGTGATTGCTGTGGTCCGACGAGCAGTGGAACAGTATGAACGGTAGGTGCCGTGCCTAGTTCTGGGGGAGCGAGGCGGCTGCCTGTAGGGTGGAGTGGACGGGTTAGCTGACGGTGCGGCGGTAGAGACGGACGGCCAGCGGGGCGAACACCGCGATGATCGCGGCCGACCAGACCAGCGCGAGCAGCACCTGGCCGGTGACGGTCCGCCCCGGCGGCAGCGCGCCCTGGCCCAGGACCAGGCCGCGCAGCGCATTGGTGGTCACGGTGACCGGCTGGTTGGCGGCGAACGGCTGCAGCCAGCCCGGCATGGTCTGGGTGGGGACGAACACCGAGCTGGTGAACGCCAGCGGGAACACCCCCATGTAGGCGGCGGCCTGGACCGCCTCGGGGTGCGCACCACCAGCCCAGCGCCGCCATCGCCCACGACCAGGCGTAGCCGAACAACAGCGCCACGGCCACACCGCCGAGCAGGCCGGCCAGGCTGGTCTGCCAGCGGAAGCCGATGGCAACCCCACGGCCAGCATCAGCGTGAGGGTGCGGGCCGAGCCGACCAGGTCGGCCAGGGTGCGGCCGGCGAGCACCGCCGAGCGGGTCATCGGCAGCGACTTGAAGCGGTCGATGACGCCGCTGGCGAGGTCGTCGGCCACGCCGAACGCGGCGCCGCCGCCGCCGAACAGGGCGAACTGGGCCAGCAGCCCGGGGAGGAGCCAGTTGACGTAGCTGCCGGCCGCGGCCGGGGGGAGCGCGGCTTGGACCGCGCCGCCGAACACGTAGGTGAACATCAGGATGAAGATTACCGGCATGAGGCTGACAACCACGCGGCGCGTACGTCAATCTGCTCGCGATCATGTAGAACGTTCTAGCTCTGGGAGTGGCGCATGAGCGCGGTCAAGGGTGGCGGGCCGGTCGGGGTGGCCCTGATCGGGTCGGGGCGGATGGGCTCGTTCCACGCAGAGACGCTGGCGCGGCGCATCCCGGGGGCGCGGCTGGTGGCGGTGGCCGATCCCGCACCCGACGCCGCACAGCGGCTGGCCGCCGCCCTGGGCGCGGACCGCGCCTACACCGATCCAGCGGAGGTGTTCGCCGACCCGGCGGTCGACGCGGTGGTGATCGCCGCGCCGGCCCGGGTCCACGCCGACCTGGTCGTCGCCGCGGCGGGCGCGGGCAAGGGGGTGTTCTGCGAGAAGCCGATGGCGCTGACCCTCGCGGACGCCGACGGGGCGATCGGCGCCGCGCGCGCCGCCGGTGTCGTGCTGCAGGTCGGATTCAACCGGCGGTTCGCCCCGGACTGGGCCGCCGCCCGCGCGCTGCTCGACGACGGCCGGCTGGGCACGCCGCGGCTGCTGCGCTCGGTGACCCGGGACCCCGGTGGGTTCGACCCGTCGCGGGTGCCACCGAACACGATCTTCAACGAGACCCTGATCCACGACTTCGACGCGCTCCGGTTCCTCAACCCGGGCGCCGAGGCGGTGCAGGTGTACGCGACCGCGGACGCGCTGGTCGAGCCCGAGTGGCGCGACCGCGGGCTGCTCGACACCGCCGTGGTGGTGGTGCGCTTCGACAACGGGGCCGTCGGGGTCGCGGAGGCCTGCTTCGAGGCCGCCTACGGCTACGACGTGCGCGGTGAGGTCTTCGGCTCCGGTGGGATGGCCGCGATGGGCGACGGCCGCCGCACCGGGATGGTCTTCTCCGGCGCGGCCGGCCGGTCGGTCGAGATGGTCCGCAGCGACCAGGAGCTCCTGGCCGACGCCTACGTGGCCGAGCTGGCCGCGTTCGTTGACGCCGTCCGCGCCGGGGCGCCGGTCCGTGTCGGCGGAGAAGACGCCCGCGCCGCGCTGGCGATCGCGCTGGCTGCCGCCGAGTCGGTGCGGGCCAGCCGCCCGGTCCGCATCGACGAGGTCGCGAAGTGAGCGCGTTCCGGCTGGCGGTGTCCGCGGAGATGGTGTTCCTCGACCTGCCGTTCGAGGAGCGGGTCCGGCGGATTGCAGGCCTTGGGTTCGAGGTCGAGATCTGGGACTGGACCACCAAGGACCTCGAGGCCCTCACCAGGACCGGCGCGACGTTCTCCTCGATGACCGGCTACGTCCGCGGCACCCTGGCCGACCCCGGCGGCGCCGACGAGCTGCTGCGCACCGCCGAGCAGTCCCTGCAGGTCGCCGAGCAACTCGACTGCCCGCGCCTCAACGTCCACGGCACCGGGCTCGACGAGAAGGGCCTTCCCGTCGTGGCCTCGGAAGTGGTCACCCCGACGATGTGGCTCTACGCTGCCCGAACCCTGACCCGGCTCGCCGAGCTGGGCGAGCGCGCCGGGCGGGTCTTCACGCTGGAGAACCTCAACACGACCGTCGACCACCCCGGTACCCCGTTCGCCAAAGCCGCCGACACCCTCGCCCTCGTCGAGGCCGTCGGCAGCCCGCACCTGCGGATGAACCTCGATCTCTACCACGCGCAGATCGGCGAGGGGAACCTGATCCGGCTCGTGGAGCGCGCGCTGCCGCTGGTCGGCGAGGTCCAGGTCGCCGACGTCCCCGGCCGCTGCGAGCCGGGAACCGGGGAGGTCAACTATCCCGCGGTCGCGGCCGCCCTCGACCGGCTCGGCTACGCCGGCGTCGTGGGCCTCGAGGCCTGGGCTTCCGGCGACTCGGTTCAGGCCCTTGAGCGGTTCCGCGCCGCGTTCACCGTCCCGAGGCAGTAGCCGTGAGCGAGCAAACGGCTGCCCGGCCGCTGACCTGAGCCCAGGACGACCAGGACCCGCTCCAGCCCGCAGCCGAGCAGGGTCCCGCACGGCCCGCTCGGCCAGGCTGAAACCACCCAGCCGCAGCAGAGCCTTTGACCCCGCGGGTGAGCGCCCGAGCCGCTCGGAGCGGCCGGCGGCGAGCACCACGCCCAGCCCAGCGGGTGCGGCGGCGGGTCGGGCCGCGCTCGCCATCCAGGGAGGCGCGGCGAACCGACCGGGAGGAATCTCCGCAGCCTCAGCCATGCGCGTGATCCGGCCTCGCGGCACAAAGGTGGACTCCCAGGGAACAGTGCAAGGATTGCCGGTGACGCCCGTCCCCACAAGGAAGGGACCCGAGCATGGACGGGGCCGCGCATGGCGAATCTCGACTAGCATCGTGCTCAGCTTCGACCCGCAAGGTGATGGCATGACGACGGAACCGGCTGAGGGTCCAGCGGAGCGACCGACCACCGACTGGATGTGGGAGCTCGCCGTCCACTACGAGCGCATGCGCCGCGCCTATCCCGACCACGAGCTGTGCATCGTGTTCGACATCGACGGCACCATCCTGGACCTCCGCTACCTGGTGGTACACGCCCTGCTGGCCTACGACCGGGAGCACGCCACCGAGTACTTCCAGGGGCTGCGCGCCGAGGACGTCACCGTCCACGAGAACCGCATCGACCAGTTCCTTGAGGACCTGGCCCTGCCCGCGCCCGTCCGCGCCGACGTCCTGGGCTGGTACGCCAAGCACCTGTGGAGCCCAAAGGCGATCCTCGCCGCGAACCAGCCCTACCAAGGGGTCCTGGGCGTGATCCGCTGGTTCCAGCTGCAGCCGGCGACCTGCACGGCGCTCAACAGCGGCCGGCCCGAGCAGATCCGGGAGCTCACATTGCAGTCCCTGAATGCCCTGGGCAAGGCCTACCGGGTGAGGTTCGGCTCGGACCTGCTGTGCATGAACCCGCACGGCTGGAGCCAGCGGGTCGCCGACGCCAAGGTGGCCTGCATCCGCCGGCTGCAGCAGCGGGGGCTGCGCGTGGTGGCGGTGGTGGACAACGAGCCGGCCATCATCCAGGCCATGGCCGCGGCCGACCAGACCCACGAGATCCTGTTCCTGCACGCCGACACCATCTTCGAGTCCCAGCGGGTCCTGACGCCCCGCACGGTCCAGGGCACCACCTACGACCTCGCTGAGCTGGTCTCCGAGGAGGAGCTGCGCCGCCGGGTGCAGTTCGTCTGGCACGGCGTGAACGACGAGGCCAACCTGCGGCAGTTCCTAGCCTCTGACGTCAGCTGGGCGGAGTGCGACATCCGACGCGATCCGCTGGACCGGCTGGTGCTGCGGCACGACTCCTTCCAGGAGACCCCATGGCACCGGGCCGAGCACCCGTTCCGGCTGGAAGCCTGCCTCCAGGCGCTCCGCGAGCAGGGCCGCTCGGTCGCCCTCGACCTGAAAGAGGGCGGCGAGGTCATCGAGCGGGTGCTTGGCATCGTCGCCAGCATGGGCTTCGACGACGGCGTCCTGTGGTGCAACGGATCCATCGAGGTCCTGCGTGAGCCTGGGATCCGACGCCTGGCCGAGGCGCACCCAGCAGCGACCATCTCGGTCCCGGTCGACTTCCTCGGTCCCCTGCTGCTGGCGGCCCCGGCCCTTGCTAGCGAGGTCCTGGCTACGCTGCGGTCGTGGGGGGTGAACCGCTGGTCGCTGGACTGGCGAACGCCAGGGATCAGGGAGCTGATCGACCGCCTCGAGGAGGGGGGCTGGGAGGTCAACGTCTACGGCGTCCCCGACCTCGAGGCGTTCCTGGAGGCGTCGCTGCTGCTCCCAAAGTCGGTGACGGCAGATTTCAACTTCCCCGACTGGCACTACTTCGGGCGAGGGGCGGGACAGCATCGCGCCTACTACCGCTACGAGCTCGCGGGGAGGGCCTCATCGGAGAGGTGAGGGGATCCATCGCCGCCTCCGCCGTCCTCCGCCGTCCTCTACTGGAGATCCTGGTCTTGGAGATCCTGGTCCTCAGGTATCAACTCCGGTACTACGCCGCAAGAGCGGCTGCCCCAGGTTCACTACACTCGATCGAGCCGTTACGGCGAGGATCCGTGACCGGGTCGTGCTGACCGACCGCCCGACCATCTCAGACCCCGCGGGCTCGCCGGCCACCAGCTTCTCCAAGGTGACGACGGCGTTGTAGTCGGGGATGCTGGCCCGCGGCGACCGCTGGCGACGGTCGATGAGCCCTCGGCCTCCGGCCAGTGGACCTGCAGGTTGCCGGCGTCACCAGGGCCCGGCCGCGGAACTCGCCGTGGTCGCTGCGCAGCACGACCGGATCTCCGCTGGACAGCCCCAACCGCTCGGCATCTACCCCGCTGATCAGCACCGCCTCCCGCTCCGCGCCGGTCAGGCCATCGGTTTGCTCATGCACCATGCTGTCAGCGAGCCGACGATGTCTGCCCACCGGGGCTCCCTCGCCAGCGGAGTGCTGGCAATCGAGCGGCGCCATCTCCGGTCGTGAAGCCGATTGTAACCGGTTATGACCTGAGTGTTCAGGAACTTGAAGTGGCTGCTATCAGCTACTGGTTTCTGCTGAGTCACAGCTCAGATCTGCTCGTGACCTTTAGAGCGTTGTCTCCGCTGTTCAGACAAGCACGGCTTCCTTGCGACCGTCGTCTTTCAAACTCTAACTGCGTAACTCGTTATGACTCATCTGATCGCCCTCTTCCTCCTCCAGGCAGGCTTCCGACTACGCCAAACCAACGCTGTTCTGCACAACCACCTCCCAGCGCTCGTTACACTGAAAACCAGCGGCAGGAGAGCAGTGCGCCGAGGCGAGGCGCGGCTGCAATCCCGGGCGGTGCTGCGCAGCTGCCCAGTCACCGCGGCGGCAGGGGTCGTCACCGCGGAGCCGTCATCGGTTGCCGAGCGCCGCAGACGCTGCAACCCCAGCGAGGTTTGGGCCGCCCAGCCGGCGGCCGCCGTCGTCGTGGCCGTCCAGGATGTCCGGACGCCGGCCACGCCGTTCGTCGCTCTGTCCGCGTCCTCTGTCCGCCATGCGGACGGACGTCCGTCCAACTGGTCGGGGCGAACGTCCGGTGTCCACGCGACCGGTGTAATGCGGGTGTCCGGACAGACAGGCGTCCGGTGTCCGCGGCCGCTGCGTCCGCGCTGTCCGCACCGCGCTGGATCCGGAATACGTCGCTGCGGCGGTGCTGGCCACGTTGGCGCAGCGGGTTCGACGTGTCGCTGTGGTCCCCGAGCGGCTTGGTCGTCGCTGCCCGAATCGGGCCTGGCTGGGAAGGGATGGTCGAACGTTGGCCGTGCATGGCTCGCACGAGGGTCGACGCTAGACCTGGGCCGCCGCTTCGCATTCGCACAGGCTGCGGCGCCGCGCTCGCCGCCTCGCGAACCAAGGGAGCTGGTCCAGCGCCAGGTGCCGGTCGGTTGGCCGGGGGGACACGGGAAGGAGCAGGTGCGCACACGTCGCCCTGCAGGTGGGTCCTGGGCAGGTTGCCAGCGTGATGGCCGACCATGGGGCTGGACGGGAGGTGGTGACCACGCTCGGTGGTCGTTGCGCTGGTGTTGGTCCCGTGTCGTCCGGCTCTGGAGGGCCCGTCCGGTTCGGCCGGGAGCAGACTGCGGCCGCAGCGCGGCCGCGGTATATGCGGAGCGCTGTCCGCTAGGCGCTGACAGCGCGCTGACCAGCTAGAACAGTGGTGGGCGCGACAGGGTTTGAACCTGTGACCTCTTCCG
>JBIOYL010000403.1:0-2601 GCA_044870185.1 Actinomycetes bacterium
TGCAGCGCCAGTACTCCGGCACCGCCGGGCGGGTCGAGAACTGCCAGGTGGGGGTGTTTGTCACCTATGCCAGCCCGGCCGGGCGGGCGTTTGTTGACCGGGAGTTGTACCTGCCCGCCAGCTGGACCGGTGACCGGGAGCGCTGCCAGGAGGCTGGCGTGCCCGAGGGGGTCCGGTTTCAAACCAAGCCGCAGTTGGCCCGGCGGATGCTGGAGCGTGCGCTGGCTGCCGGGTGCCGGCCGCCTGGGTGACCGGCGACGAGGTCTACGGCGGCAACCCTGGGCTGCGGGCCTGGCTGGAGCAGCGCGGCCTGCCGTATGTGCTGGCGGTCAAGTGCACCGAGCCGCTGCTGGCCGCGGGCACCGACGGTCCAGCCCCAACCACCGCCGCCGAGTTGGCCGCCCAGGTGCCCGCCTGCAGGTGGCTGCGGTGCAGCTGCGGGCAGGGGGCCAAGGGACCGCGCTTCTACGACTGGGCGCAGGTGGCGCTGGCCGAGCCGGCCCCGGCTGGTCAGGGGCGGTGGCTGCTGGTGCGCCGCAGCATCGCCGACCCCAGCGAGCTGGCGTTCTACCGCTGTGTCGGCCCGACGGGTACGCCGCTGGTTGGCCTGGTGCGGGTCGCGGGTGCCCGCTGGGCAGTCGAGGAGGGCTTTGAGCAGGGCAAGGGGGAGGTCGGGCTGGACCACTACGAGGTCCGCCGCTACCAGGCCTGGTACCGGCATATCACCCTGGCGATGCTGGCTCATGCCTTCCTGGCCGTTACCCGCGCCACGGTCGCCACTGGCAGTGCGGCAAGGGGGGGCGGTGCGGGATCCGTGGCGGCCCTGGTCTGCTGCCGCTGACCGTCCCGGAGGTTCGCCGCCTGCTGGTGGGGCTGTTGTGGTCTACGCCGCTGGATCCCGGGCGGGTGCTGGCATGGTCGTACTGGCGTCGCCGCCATCAGGCCAGGGCCCGCCGCTGCCACTACCAGCGCCGATCAAAGCAACTGCGGCTGTAGTACTAGGCGGTGTCGTGGTCTTCGGAGAGCGCTTCTCTGCTAAGGAATCGGGCGAATGGCGCGATACGCTATAGCCGAGTACGTTGACCTGTGGTTTCGCCTGGCTCGGTCGGCAGGGGAGCGCTTCCCTTCCGAAGGGCTGTGAACTGGGTTGCTGGAGGGCCGGGCTGAGGTGTTGATGGGTTGGTTGATGAGCTGTAGCGGTGGGAGCCGCAGTCGGCGTAGAGGGCCGCTGGCCTGCGGGTTTGGGTGGGCGCGGGAGGAGTTGAACCTCTGCCCTCTTCCGTGTCAGGGAAGGAAACCCGCCCATCCCGGCAAGTCTTCCACCAGCGACAATGTGCGTCTCCCCAGCTTGTAGCCTGTTCTTGGGGTGCTCTGCGATTCGCTGAGGTTCGCTCAGGTCGCCGCGATGTTGATGGATTCGTTGATGAGTTCCAGGAGCCGGTCTCTGCGCAAGGCGGGGATCGCAGGGATCGCGGGTGCTCCGAACCGGAGGGATAGGCGGCGGCCCTGGTGGCGTACGACCCACCGGCAGGTCCGCGCCATGGTGCGCTGAGAGGATCGTCGCGCTGTTCGGCACCGCGAGTAGTAAGGGCTCGGCGTGTCCTCGGCCGGGTCCGGGTGCGCGTGGCCGCAGCGCGGGTCGCGGTCGGCGCGTTCGCGGTCCCGCTCGGGCAGCTCGCGGCCGTCGTGGCCCGGGCCGGCCCGCGGCCGTACTCGGCCGCGGTGGTGGTGCAACAGACCTGCCGACCATGGTCGACCGGCCGAGCAGCGGCGCAGACCACAGGAGGCTTCTCCTGCGTTACTGGTGGGAGGATTAACACAACAGTGTGGGGGTGGCGAGATGAGGAGACCGTCCCGCGGCCTGCTGGTGACCGTCGTCGGCGTCGCGGCGGTCCTGATTGCCTTGGTGGCTGTCGGGCGTCTGACCAGCAGGAGTGTGCCGTCTGTCGAGCCGCCAGCGACCCAGCCCACCGACCCGGCCACGGCTGGGTCGCCCGTCGTGGCGAGGATCGCGCTGCCGGCGCGGGCCCAGCTGCCGCCCTGGGATGGGGTGAGCGGCCTCGCGGTCGGCCTGGACGCGGTCTGGGCGGCGCGTTGTGAGGTCTTCCGGGTGGATCCGCGCACCAACCAGGTGGTGGCCACGGTGGCCGGCACGGGGCGGTCTGGGGTGAGCTGCGTGCGGGGCGTCGCGGTCGGTGCGGGCATGGTCTGGGGTGCGGTCCCCGGGGTGGGGCTGGTCCGCATCGACCCCGCCAGCAGCCAGGTCGCCGCCCGGGTGCCGATCGGTTCGGTCGGGGCGTCGGTGGCGGTGACGGCCGCGGGGGTGTGGGCGGTGTGCTGCCCCGGTGAGCCGGGCGAGCTCCCGGATCCCTCCAGAGCGCACGGCACGCTTATCCGGGTCGATCCAGCCACCGACCGGGTGGACAGGGTCCGTCTGGGTGGTCAGCCCACCGCGGTTGCTGCGGGCCCAAGCGGGGTGTGGGTGGCTGGGGTGGGCCGGCTGTGGCGGGTGGATCCCGCGACCGGCCGGGTGGTGGCCACGACCCGGGTCGCTGACGACCTCCGGGCCGGCGGGGGCGTCGTGGTCGACCGCGACGCGGT
>JBIOYL010000404.1:0-25227 GCA_044870185.1 Actinomycetes bacterium
ACGCGCACCGACAGCTCGCGGGCCACGGCGTCCTCGAACCGGTTCATGACCATCACCGCCTGCTGCCCGAGGTGCTCTCCGGGGTGCCCACTGGGCACCCACCGCGGGGCGCCCACCGCGGGGCGCCCACCGCGGGTGCCCCAAGGATGCCAGCTCCGCCCCCCGGCGGCTTCCACCGGACGAGCCTGACCCGCCTCGGACGCCAGGTGCGGCCGGGACGCTCTGACGCTCCTTGGTGGTTCCGAAATGGATGAAGTAGGGCTAATGTCCTTGCCGGCCGGCACTTCCCGTTCCTCGTGCGGCGTGAGGCGCGTCCGCGCGAGTCTCCCCGGAGGAGGACCGCATGGGCAGCCGATCTGGACACGCCACGGCGCCGACGGCGACGACCGCTCCACGCAGGACCGGCCGGGTGCGCGCGTTGCTGGTCTCCTGCGTGCTGGTCGCCGTCGTGCCACTGCTGTTCGCCGGCCCCGGACAGGCCGCGTCCAGCGGCACAGCGGCGTCGGCTGGCACCCAGCCTGCGGCGGCACAACGCCGCGATGTCATCGCCAACCTCTTCGAGTGGAACTGGTCGTCGGTGGCCAGGGAGTGCGCCACCGTCCTCGGGCCGGCCGGGTACGGCGGTGTCCAGGTCGCCCCGCCGCAGGACTCGCTGTCGCGCAGCGGCCCGGCCCCCGTCCACCCCTGGTGGGAGGTGTACCAGCCGGTCGACTACAACCTGACCAGCCGGATGGGCAACGAGGCCCAGTTCAAGGCGATGGTCGCCACCTGCCGTAAGGTAGGGGTCAAGGTGTACGTGGATGCGGTGATCAACCACATGACCGGCCAGGGTGACGTCTCGTACGGCGGCGTCCACTACACCAAGTACAAGTACGCCGGCCTGTACGACGAGGCGGACTTCCACCACTACCCGGCCGACTGCCCGCAACCGGACGGCACCATCCACGACTTCAACAACTACCTCGAAGTCACCAAGTGCGAGCTGGTCGCGCTGTCCGATCTGCGCACCGAGTCGGACTACGTCCGCACGACGCTGGCCGGCTATCTCAACAAGCTGCTCGGCTACGGCGTGTCCGGCTTCCGGGTGGACGCCGCCAAGCACATCGGCCAGGCCGACCTGGCGGCCATCGAGGCCAGGCTGCACCGCACCGTCGACGGCACGCGTCCCTACATCGCGCTGGAGGTCCCGCCCGGCGGCCCCGGCAAGCTCTCGCCGTGGGCGTTCCTGCCCGTCGGCAACCTCCTCGGCTTCGACTTCGCCACCCAGCTCCACGACGCCTTCAAGAGCTACACCACCCCGCCCGGCGGCAACATCACCGAGCTGCGGGTGTTCGGCGAGGCGTCGGGGCTGCTGCCCAGCGACAAGACCCTGGTCTTCGTGGAGAACCACGACACCGAGCGCAACGGCTCCACGCTGAGCTACAAGGACGGCGCCACCAACATCCTGGCGACCGAGTTCATGCTCGCCTGGGGCTACGGCAGGCCCGAGGTGTACGCCAGCTTCACCTTCACCGGCGGCGACGACTCCCCACCGGCCAACGCGAACGGCTTCGTCACCGACACCGACTGCACCAGCGGCTGGGTCTGCACCGACCGCGTCACCGGCGTGGCCAACATGGTGGGCTGGCACAACTACGTCGACGGCGCCGCGGTGGCCAACTGGTACGACGACGGCGTCAACCTCATCGCCTTCAGCCGCGGCCACAAGGGCTGGATCGCCATCAACAACGAGACCGGCGCCCAGACGAAGACGTTCGCCACCGGGCTGCCCCATGGCACCTACTGCGACATCATCCACGGCAGCTTCGGCAACGGCCGCTGCACCGGCCCGACCGTTTCCGTGGATGCTCGCGGCAACGCCACCGTCACCGTCCCAGCCAAGGACTCGGTCGCCTTCGCCGCCGGCGACCTGGTGCGCCGCTAGCCGTGGGCGTGAGCGCGGGCTCGTCGACCATGGCACGGCGGGAGGTACACTTCCCGCCGTGCGCGCCGTCGACGTCCACGTCCACCTGCCCATCCCCGAATGGGTGGACGGCAGCCTGGGCCCGTACCGGCGGTCGGCCGAGCGCTACTTCCGGCGCGAGATCGTGCTCCAGACCGTCGAGGAGCTGGCCGCCGCCTACGAGGCCATCGACTGCGTGGGCGTCCTGCTCGGCTGGGACGCCGAGACGGCCACCGGCCGCCCGCGCCTGCCCAACGACCTCGTCGCCAAGATCGTGGACCGCCACCCGGGGCGCTTCATCGGGCTGGCCGGCATCGACCCGTGGAAGGGCGCCGCCGCTCGGACACGCCGTTCTTCGCCGCCGACAAGGTCCTGCACGAGTGGGGCGAGCGCCTGTCGCCGGAGGCGTTCGCCCGGGTCGCGCGCGACAACGCCGTGCGCCTGTTCAACCTGGCGCCGGAGGGGTAGGGCGGGCTGATGCCGTTCGATGCGGGATCACCGTGGCAGGTCCGCGGCTCCCCGCTCGCGCTGGAGTGGACGGCCGACGGCTGGCACCTGCGCGTCGTGCAGCCGTACCGGGCCACCAAGGTGTACCGCTGCCCCGGCTGCGACCAGGAGATCCTCCCCCGCACCGCCCACGTGGTCGTCTGGCCGGAGGGCAGCCCGGAACAGCGCCGGCACTGGCACCGGGCGTGCTGGGACCGCGAGTTCGCCGAGCTGCAGCGCCGGCGGGCCCGCTCGCGGACCCGCAAGGCCAAGCGGAGCGGTGGGCGTGGGAGCTGACGCGGGCCGCCCCGGCGGCGCCGACCGCCGCACGCGGCACCTTGGCCGCCCCGACGGGCCACGGGAGCGGGTCCGGCTCGAGACGGCCGACGGGGTGACGCTCGAAGGCGAGCTCCGCCTGCCCGGGCGGCAGCCGATCGCGGCGGTCGCCTTCGCCCACCCGCACCCCCGGCATGGCGGCACGATGGCCTCGATCCTGGTGCCGAGATCGGCCCGGGCCCTGCAGGCGGCCGGCTATGCGGTGGTGCGCTGGAACTTCCGCGGCGTCGGCAACAGCGACGGTGAGCACGGCGACGGCGACGCCGAGCGACAGGACGTCCGGGCCGCGGTCGCCTGCCTGGCCGGGCGCGGCCTGGACCGCATCGTGCTGGCCGGATGGTCGTTCGGCGCCGACATGAGCCTGCGGGTCGCCCCCACCGAGGCGCGCGTGGTGGGCGTGGTCGCCGTCGCCCCGGTGCTGTGGTACCTGGACGAGGCCGACTGGCGCCGGCTGGTCGCCTGGGGCCGCCCGGTCCGCCTGCTGCTGGCCGACCACGACCGGTACCGCCCCAAGGAGCAGGCCCGCGAGCTGGCGGCGCGCCTGCCCGACGTCGCCGACACGGTCGTGGCCGGCTCCGAGCACCTGTTCGCCCGCCGTGTCGACCAGGCGGTCGCGGCCGTCGTCGCCTTCGTCCGCGAGATCGCGCCGGACGCGCCGGCCTCACCCTCGGGCCGCCCCTGACTGCGGGGCTGGCCGGGCGTCAGTCCAGGGAGCCACCGCAGCCCACAACGCGAGAGTGACCGGCCGCCAGGCTGCGCCGACCACGCCGGGCGTGCGCCGAGCGGCGTCGAAGATTCCACTTGACATCGATAACTTAGCGTACATAACTTACCGACGCTAGGTTACCGGCGTCAGGAGAACGTTATGCTCACTCGTCTCGGGAAGCTGCTGCTCCGGCGGCGCCTGGCCGTGCTCGTCGCGACGCTGGTGGTCGTGGCGCTGGCCGGCGTCTTCGGCGGGGGCGCCGTCAGCAAGCTCAAGTCGGGCGGCTTCGACGACCCGGCCGCCGAGTCCATCAAGGCCGCGGCCGCCCTGCGCGACCGCTTCCACACCGGCGACCCCAACCTCGTCCTGCTCGTCACCGCCAGCCGCGGCACGGTCGACGACCCGCCGTGGCGCGCGCGGGGCTCGCCCTGACCGCCCGGCTCGCCGGCGAGCGCGACCTCACCCAGGTCGGCTCGTACTGGAGCCTCAAGGCGGCCCCGCTGGCCAGCAGGGACCACCGTCAGGCGCTCGTGCTCGGCCGGGTGACCGGCGACGAGCAGACCTTCGACACCCGCGCCAGGGAGCTGGCCGACCGCTACACCCGGGACGACGGCACCATCCGGGTCCAGGCCGGCGGCCAGATCGAGACCTTCCGCGACGTCGGCGCCCAGGTCCAGGCCGACCTGGCCACCGCCGAGCGCCTCTCGGTCCCGATCACCCTGCTGCTGCTGGTCGTGGTCTTTTCGAGCGCGCTCGCCGGCGCCCTGCCGCTGGCGGTCGGCGGCTTCGCCATCGTCGGGACCCTGCTGGTCCTGCGCGTGCTCGCCAGCCTCACCGACGTGTCGATCTACGCCCTGAACCTGACCACCGCCCTCGGGCTCGGCCTGGCCATCGACTACAGCCTGTTCATCGTCTCCCGCTACCGCGAGGAGCTGCGCGCCGGCCGCGAGCCCAGCGACGCCCTCGTCGTGACCATGCAGACGGCCGGCCGCACCGTGCTGTTCAGCGCCGCCACCGTGGCCGTCGCCCTGCTCGCCCTGCTGGTCTTCCCGCTGTACTTCCTGCGCTCGTTCGGCTACGCCGGCATCGCCGTGGTCGCCCTGGCCGCCGCCGGCGCCCTGGTCGTGCTGCCCGCGCTGCTCGCCGTGCTCGGCCGGCGGGTCGACCGCTTCGCCCTGCCGTTCACCCGGCGCCGGGCCAAGCCGGGCGGCACGGGCGCCTGGCACCGCATCGCCACGGCCGTCATGCGCCGCCCGCTGCCCGTCGCCCTGACCGTCGTCGCCTTGCTCGTCCTGCTCGGCAGCCCGTTCCTGCGCGTGCACTTCGGCCTGCCCGACGACCGCGTCCTGCCCGGCTCGGCCCCGAGCCGGCAGGTGGCCGACGCGATCCGGTCCAACTTCGCCGACGACGAGGCCAGCACCCTGTCGGTGGTCGCGGCCGGCATCGGCGCGCCGGCCCGCCACAGCCAGGCCGTCGACGGCTACGCCCGCAGCCTGTCCCAGCTCGACGGCGTGGCCCGGGTCGACGCCCTCACCGGCACCTACGCCAAGGGCGGGCAGGTCGCCCCGGCCGGTCCGGCCAGCCGGCGCTTCGCCTCCCCGGCGGGCACGTGGCTGGCGGTCGTGCCCTCGGTGGACCCCAACTCGCCCGCCGCCGAGGCGCTGGTGCAGCGGGTCCGCGACCTGCCCGCGCCGTTCGGGGTCCAGGTCACCGGCGCCTCCACCCGGCTGGTCGACACCAAGGCGTCGCTGTTCGGGCACCTGCCGGCCGCCCTGGCGATCATCGCCCTGGTCACCTTCGTGGTCCTGTTCCTGATGACCGGCAGCGTCGTCATCCCGGCCAAGGCGCTCGTGCTGAACCTGCTGTCGCTCACCGGCATCTACGGCGCCATGGTGTACGTCTTCCAGGACGGCCACCTGTCGGGCCTGCTCGGGTTCACCCCGACCGGTACGATCGACACGTCCATGCCCGTGCTGCTGTTCTGCATCGCCTTCGGCCTGTCCATGGACTACGAGGTGTTCCTGTTGAGCCGCATCAAGGAGGAGCACGACCGCACCGGCGACACCACCGCCGCGGTGGCGGCGGGCCTGGAGCGCACCGGCCGCATCGTGACCACGGCGGCCGCCCTGCTGGCGATCGTGTTCCTCGCCTTCGCGACCTCCAAGGTGAGCTTCCTGCAGCTGTTCGGGGTCGGCACCGCGCTCGCCATCGTCATCGACGCCACCCTGATCCGGGCGCTGCTCGTGCCCGCGTTCATGCGCCTGGCCGGCCGGGCCAACTGGTGGGCGCCTACGCCGCTGCGCCGCATCCACAACCGCATCGGGCTGCGCGAGTCGGTGCCCGAGCCGGTGCCCGAGCCGAGCTCGGCATGAACCGGGCCCGCGCCGCCTCCTCTTCCCCCCGCCGCGTGCGTGCGCGGCGGGGGCAGGGCGAGCGCCTGCGCCAGGAGATCCTGGCCGCCGCGACCAGGCTGCTCGTCGAGACGGGCGACGAGGACGCCGTCTCCATCCGGGCGATCGCGGGCGCCGTGGGCGTGACCACGCCCTCGATCTACCTGCACTTCGCGGACAAGACCGAGCTGCTCTGGGCGGTCTGCGAGGAGCAGTTCCGCCAGCTCGACGAGCGTCTCCAGGCGGCCGGCGCCACCACCGACGACCCGCTCGAGTCGCTCAAGCGGCGCGGCCAGGCCTACGTCCGCTTCGGGCTCGACAACGCCGAGGCCTACCGGATCATCCTCATGGGCCGCAAGGCCGACGTCCCCGAGGGCGTCGGCGTCGAGGAGGTGCAGCGCTCAGCCGCGTTCGCGCACCTGGTCGAGGCGGTCCAGCGCTGCATCGACGCCGGCGTCGTCCAGCCGCTCGACGCGACCACGGTCTCGCTCGGGCTGTGGGCGCTGGTCCACGGGATCACCTCGCTGGTCATCTCGCTGCCGTCGTTTCCCTGGCCGGACCCCGACCAGCTCGTCGACCAGCTCCTCACCCAGCACGTCGGCGGCATCCTGAAGCGCTGAGCACCCGCCGGCAGGCCGGCGCTCCACGTGCCGTCACGGCAGCAGCCTGAGCGTCTCCGCGTGCCGTGGCCGCACCACGCCGAAGTGCCGCCGGTCGACCGTGGCCACCTCCACGATCCCCAGTCGCTCCGCGGCAGCGACGACCGAAGCGTCCACGGTGCCGAGCGGCAGGTCGCGGTAGCGGCCGACCAGCTCGGCGATGCGCAGCCAGTCCGCCGGGTCCACCGGCTCGACGGCGAACACGCCGCCCGCGAAGTCGCCGAGGAACCGCACCTCCGCCGCGGCGCCAAGTCGGGTCGCGATGAGGTAGGCGGCCTCGGTGATCACCAGCGTCGGCACCACCAGCGGGCCGGGGTGGGACTCGAGCAGTGCCAAGCTCGCCCGGTGATGGCGGTCGTCGGCGTCGACGTAGGCATACAGCGGGCCGGCGTCAACGAGGATGGCGATGCGGCACCTCGGCGCGGAGGATCTCCTCGATCCGCTCGGAGACATCGGCGTGACCGCTGTGACCGGCGCCGGCGGCGAGCAGATGGCGCCCGCCCAGGTGCGCCTCGATCGCCTCGCGGGTCAGCTCGGAGATGGTCATCTTGCGCCGGGCCGCCTCGTGGCGCAGGCGGGCGTCGAGATCCTCCGGCAGCTTCACCGTCGTCCGCTTCATGATATGCCAGCATACCGTATGGCGGGTTGGCGGTCCGGTGACCAGAGGAGCAAGGAGACGACCATGCCGATCTTCCGGGAGCGACGCACCAGGCGCATGACCGAGGCGGAGTACAACGCGACGGTCAGGCAGGCGCTGATCGGCGTGGTCGCCGAGCTGTTCGGCGCGGGCGCGGTCCCCACGCAGGCCGAGCGGGACGCCGCCGAGCAGCGGCTGCGGCGGCTGCTGCGCGACAAGCAGCTCAACCTCGCGGAGCGGTCCATGCTGGAAGGCCAGGTCTGGCAGCACTTCCGCAACGGCACCCCGGAACGGGCCTATCTCAACGAGATCGGCTTCCTGTCCTGGAACTGATCGCCGGGCGGCGGCCCGGGGCAGTCCGGCCTGCCGCAGCGGGCCGTCCAGCCGGCCGGGGTGACCTGGACGCGCAGCCGGCGGCCGCAGACGGCGCAGAACCGGGGCGGGTCGAGCGGCCGCCGGCAGCGGCCGTCGCAGTCGGCCGCCGGCCGTCCGCAGGACGTGCAGTAGGTCGTGGACGGCATGCGCGGCCCTACAGCGCACCGGACAGCGCGCCGATCGGCATGCGCAGGTCGGCCAGCATCTGCAGGTCCTCCGCGGGTGCGCGGCCGAGCGTGGTCAGGTAGTTGCCGATGATGAGGGCGTTGATGCCGCTGGTCAGCCCGAGGGCCTGCAGCGCACGCAGGGTGACCTCGCGCCCGCCGGCGTAGCGCAGGATGGTGCCGGGCAGGGCGAGACGGAACAGCGCGATCCAGCGGATCGCCTCCAGCGGCTCCAGCAGCGGCCGGCCGCCCAGCGGCGTGCCCGGCCGCGGGTTCAGGAAGTTGACCGGCACCTCGGCCGGGTCGAGGCCGCGGAGCTGGCCGAGCAGCTCCAGCCGCTGGCCGTCGCTCTCGCCCATGCCGAGCAGCACCCCGCAGCACAGCTGCATGCCGGCCGCCCGGACCAGCTCGCAGGTGGCGTGGCGCTGCTGCCAGGTGTGGGTGGTGACGATGTGGGGGAAGAAGGAGCGGGCCGTCTCCAGGTTATGGTTGTAGCGGTGCACGCCGCCGGCGGCCAGCCGCTGTGCCTGGCCGGCGTCCAGGATGCCCAGGCTCGCGGCCACGCGCAGGCCGGTCTGCTCGCCGACCAGCCGGGCCGCCTCGACGACCCGGCCGACGACCAGGTCGGAGGGGCCGCGCAGGGCCATCACGATGCAGAACTCACTGGCGCCGAGCGCGGCGGCCTCCCGCGCCGCGGCGAGGATCTCCTCCAGGTCGAGCAGCCCGGTCGGGCGCACGGGGCTGGCGAAGCGCGACGACTGGGAGCAGAAGTGGCAGTCCTCGGGGCAGCCGCCCGTCTTGGCCGACAGGATGCCCTCGACCTCGACCTGCGGGCCGCGCCGGGCCAGCCGCACCTCGTGGGCGAGGGCGGCCAGGGAGGGGACCGCCTCGGGCGGCAGGGCGGCCAAGGCGGCCAGCTCGCCCGCGTCCAGGTCGCGCCCTTCATCCAGCAGCGCCGCACCGGCCGCGGCGAGCAGGTCCCGGAACGTCATCGCAGCTCCTCGGGCAGGCCGGCCAGGCGGTCGGCCGGCGTGCCAGGGGGACCCGCCAGGCGGTCGGCCAGGGCGGCGGGGGTGGTGACCACGTCGAACCGGTCGGTCTCGGCGAGCCAGGCGCGGTTGCGGGCGTGCAGGCCGTCGTCGGGGTCGAAGCGGTTGAGCGCGACGACGAGCGGCCGGCCGCCGAACGCGGCCGCGGCCAGCCGCACCGCGTTGATGACGCCGAGCCCGGCGTCCGCCACGAGCACGACCGGGTCGGCGCCGAGCGCGTCGGCGAGCGCCACCGTGTCGCCGTCGGCGGCGAGCGGCGAGCGCGGCCCGCCGACGCCCTCCACCAGCGTCACGCCGGCGGCGGGCAGATCCAGCTCGGCGACCAGCTCGGCGAGCGTGAACGGCGGGCGGCCGAGCGCCTCGGCGGCCATCGGCGGCGCCATCGGCAGCGCAAGCCAGCGGTGGGCGGGGCAGACCTGCTGGGCCGGCTCGCCGGTCGCGGCGGCCAGCAGCTCGGCGTCGGTCGGTCCGCCGGCGGGGTCGAAGCTCTGCACCGGCTTGCGGGCCGCCACCGGCACCAAGCGGGCCACCAGGCCGCGCAGGACGGCGGCGGCGACGAACGTCTTGCCGACCCCGGTGTCGGTGCCGCTTACCACGACGGTCCGGCTAGGCAACCCACGCCGCCCGGAGCTCGTCGAGGGCGGCGGCCAGCTCCCCGACCTGCGCCTCGGTGTGGACGGCCGACAGCGTCACCCGCAGGCGCGAGCCGCCCGGCGGGACCGACGGCGGCCGGATGGCCGGCACCAGCAGCCCCCGCTGCCGCAGCCGGCGGGACGCGGCCAGGGCGGCCGCCTCGTCGCCGAGCACGACCGGGACGATGGGGGAGGGGTGGCCCGGGGCCAGCAGGCCGGTCAGCCGGTGCAGCCGGCCGGTCAGGCGCTCCCCCTCGGCCGAGCGCAGCACGCGCAGCGCGGCCAGGGCGGCCGCCGCGTCGGCCGGCGTCGACGCGGTGGTGAAGATGTAGGGGCGGGCACGGTTGACGAGCAGGTCGGTGAGCGCGGCCGGCCCGGCCACGAAGCCGCCGAGCGCGCCGAGCGTCTTCGACAGCGTGCCGACCCGCAGGACGTCGACGCCGGCCGGGAGCTCGTGCGGCCCGAGCACGGCGTGGGCCTCGTCGAGCACCAGCAGCGCGCCGTGCCGGGCGCACGCCGCGGCCAAGGCGGCCAGCGGGGCGACGTCGCCGTCCATCGAGAACACGCTGTCGGTGACCACGAGCGCCCGGCCCGGCGTGCCGGCCAGCAGCCGCTCGACCGCGGCGGCGTCGGCGTGCGGGTAGACGGTCACCTCGGCCCGGGCCAGCCGGCAGCCGTCGACGATCGAGGCGTGGTTGCGCTCGTCGGACAGGATGCGCACGCCCGGGCCGCCGAAGCTGGCCAGCACGCCCAGGTTGGCGGCGAAGCCGGTCGAGAACAGCACCGCCCGCTCGGCCGACTTCCAGGCGGCCAGCTCGGCCTCCAGCTCGCTGTGCACGGGGCGGGAGCCGGTCACCAGCCGGGCGGCGCCCGCGCCGGCCCCCCAGCGGTCGAGCGCGGCGTGGGCGGCCGCGACCACCGCCGGATGGGCGGACAGCCCGAGGTAGTCGTTGGCGGCGAACGACACCAGCCGGCACCCGTCGGCGTCGGTGCGCTCGACCGGGCCGCGCCCGTCCAGGTCGCGCACCGCCCGCCAGCGTCCGGCCGCCTCGATCGCCCGCCGCTCCGCGGCCGCCCAGGCCCTCCAGTCAGACCGGGGCACCCCTTCGTTGATCGGGGCACCCCTTTGGGGTTCCCCGAACCCCTCCGGGGGGTTCCCCGGACCCCTCCTGGTTGACCGGGGCACCCCTTCGGGGTTCCCCAGACCCTTCCGGCAGCTCATGCCGGCGCGACCTCGGTGATCGCCGCACCCAGCACCTCGACGATGCGGTGCAGCTCGGCGCCGGTGATGCTGAGTGGCGGCATGAGCACGACCACGTCGCCGAGCGGCCGCAGCAGCA
Organism: Actinomycetes bacterium; assembly: GCA_044870185.1. Taxonomy (GTDB): domain Bacteria; phylum Actinomycetota; class CALGFH01; order CALGFH01; family CALGFH01; genus JBIOYL01. The sequence goes on from JBIOYL010000404.1 coordinate 10,717, forward strand.
CGCCGCGCCGGACCGCGGCCGCGCACACGCGCCGGCCGCGCCGGGCGCCGGGTGCGCCCGGATGCAGCTCGACCCCGCCCATGAGCCCTTCGAGCCGGACCTCGCGCACCGCCGGGAGCGGCGCGATGCGCTCGGCCAGCAGGGCGCGCAGCTCGGCGGAGCGGGCGCGTACGCCGGCGAGCATGTCACGCTCGGCCAGCAGGCGCAGATGGCGCAGGGCGACCGCGGCGGCCAGCGCGTTGCCGCCGTACGAGTGGCCGTGGGAGAGGGTGCGCGGGCCGAGGTCGGCGCCGAGGAACGCCCGGTACACGCGCCCCGAGGCCGCCGTGGCCGACATCGGCAGGTAGCCGCCGGTCATGCCCTTGCCCAGGCACAGCAGGTCGGGTCGCAGGCCGCAGCGCTCCGAGGCGAACAGGTGACCGGTGCGCCCGAACCCGGTCGCCACCTCGTCGCACACCAGCAGCACGCCGGTGTCCCGGCAGGCGTCGGCGAGCGTGGCGAACCGCTGCGGCGGCGCGGTGCGCATGCCGGCCGCGCCCTGCACGAGCGGCTCGACCACGACCGCGGCCAGCCGCTGGGCGTGCTGGCGGACCAGGGCGGCCGCGGTGGCCAGGCAGTCGGGGTCGCCGAAGCCGGGGGCGCGCACCACGGGGAAGCGCAGCGGGTCGAACAGGGCGGTGCCGAAGCCGCCCCCACCGAGCGACAGCGAGCCGACCGTGTCGCCGTGGTAGGCGTCGCCGAACGCCAGGTAGGTGGTGCGGCCGGCGACGCCCTGGTTGACCCAGTACTGGAAGGCGATCTTGAGCGCCTGCTCGACCGCGGCCGCCCCGTCGGAGGCGAACAGGAAGTGCGGGTCGGCGACCGGGACGACCTCGGCGAGCGCCTCGGCCAGCTCCACCACCACCCGGTTGCCGTTGCCGAGCATGGTCGTGTGGGCCACCCGGCCGAGCTGGGCGACCAGGGCGGCGTCCAGCTCGGGCACCCGGTGGCCGAGGGTCGACACCCACAGCGACGAGACCGCGTCCAGGTAGCGGCATCCCTCGGTGTCGATCAGCTCGTGGCCCTCGGCGCGCTCCACGATCACCGGCGCGTTGTCGGCCCAGGCGGCCATCTGCGTGAACCCGTGCCAGATGCGGGCGGCGTCACGCTCGACCCAGCTCGTCTCCATGGCCGGCGACCCTAGCCGCCGAGCGGTACCAAGGGCAACTCGGCAACTTTGGCCCGGCGGCGGACGGGGACGGCTCCGGCCGTGCGGCGCCGCCGGGGACGGCTCCGGCCGTGCGGCGCCGCCAGGCGGCCGGCTAGCATGCCGGCATGCTCGCCGACGCCTTCCGCCTCGACGGCCGCACCGCGCTCGTCACCGGGGCGAGCCGGGGGATCGGCCGCCAGGCCGCCCTGACCCTGGGGGAGGCCGGCGCCCGGGTCGTGCTCGCAGCCCGCACCAAAGAGGAGCTGGCGGCGGTCGCGGCGGCCGCCCGGGCGGCGGGGGCGCCCGAGGCCGTCGCCGTGCCCACCGACGTCACCGACGAGGCGGCGGTCGAGGCGGCCGTGGCGGCGGCCGTGGCGGCGACCGGCCGGCTGGACGTGGTCGTCAACCTGGCCGGGGGCTCCCGCTTCGCCGCCCCGGTCGCCGCCACCCGGACGCCCGGCTGGGACAAGGCGGTCGCGGTCAACCTGCGCTCGGTGTTCCTCACCTCACGGGCCGCCCTGCCGTACCTGCCCCGTGGCGGCTCGATCGTGAACGTGGCCAGCATCGCCGCGTTCCGCTCCAGCCCTGGCCTGGCCGCCTACGGTGCGGCCAAGGCGGCCGTGGTCGCCTTCACCCGCACCCTGGCCGTGGAGGCCGCCCCTCTGGGCGTACGCGTCAACTGCCTGGCCCCCGGCTGGGTGCGCACCGAGCTGACCCGTGCGCTGTGGTCGGATCCCGAGCGCAGCCGGGCGATCGAGGCGCAGATCCCGCTCGGCCGCTGGGCCGACCCCGAGGACCTGGCCGGGCCGCTGCTGCTGCTGGCCTCGGACGCTGGCGGCTACCTGACCGGCATGACGCTGGTCGCCGACGGCGGCCTGCTCGCCTGACGAGCCCGCCAGGCGGCGGCCCGCTCGCCTGCCGGGCGCGCCCGCCGGGCCCGGCGGGCCGGCTCGCCCGGCGGGCCTATGCTCTTGCCGTGAGCCACCACAGCCTGCTCGAGCGCATCGCCCGGCTGCCGTTCGTCCCGCCGGACGAGCCGGCCGGAATCCCGGCCGCCGTCCTGATCGCCCTGGCGCCGGTGGCCGGCGCCGACGACCTCGAGCTGGTGCTCGTCCAGCGGCCCGACCACATGCGCACCCACGCCGGGCAGGTCGGCCTGCCCGGCGGGGCGGTGGAGCCCGGCGACGCCGACGGGGTGGCCGCCGCCCTGCGCGAGGCGCACGAGGAGGTCGGCCTGCCGCCGAGCGCCGTGCGTGTGCTCGGCAGCCTGGGCCGAGCCTACCTGCAGGTGTCCAACTTCGACGTCCAGCCGGTGGTTGGCATCTGGGACGGCAGGACGCCGCTCGTCCCCAACCCGGACGAGGTCGCCGCCATCCTGCGCCCGACGCTGCGCCAGCTCGCCGACCCGGCCAACCACGAATCCGTCCCCGTCGCCCGGCTGCTGCCGCCGCAGGCGGTACGCGCCCGCAGGGTGCCGCCCGGCGCGGTGAGCCCGGTCTTCCGGGTCGACGGTGTGCTCGTCTGGGGGTTCACCGCGGGCCTCCTGGCGGTCTTCCTGGCCCAGCTCGGCCTCGCCGCCCCGCCGGTGCCCAAAGGCTGGTGACAAACCTGGTGGACATGCAGTACGCTCGCAGTGGCCTGCTTCGGGACTCCACCCGGAGCGCACGGCGCGAGGAGGGCAGGAGAGGACCGGCTCCTGCCCTCCTTGCTGCTGCCCGAGGGCGTCCCGCTCCGGCCCGTCGTCCCGCTCCGGACCGCTACTGGTCCCCAGGCTTCGCGGGCGCCTGCTCACCCCCCTTTGATGCGGCGCCGCAGCCGCCGCCCCGCGTGCGAGTCCTGCTGCGCGGCCGCCTCGGCCTCGTGGCGGCCGATCTGCTCGAGCAGGACCACTTTCACGGCGGCGGCGATCGGGATCGCGATCAGGGCGCCCACCACACCGAGCACGGCGGCGCCCGCCAGTGCCGCGAGCAGCACGGCGGCCGCCGACAGGTCCACGGCGCTCTTGAGGACGCGTGGTGCGATGACGTAGTTCTCGAGCTGCTGGTAGGCGAGGAAGATGGCGCCGAGCAGCACGGCGCTGCCGACTCCCCGCACGAACAGCGCCACCAGCACGCCCACGGCCGCCCCGATCGGATGCCCGATCAGCGGGATGAGGTCGACCAGGCCGATCAGGATGGCCAGGGGCAGCGGGTAGGGGACGTGGAGGAGCTCGAGGGCGATGAAGGCGGCCACCCCGCCCACCAGCGCGATGGCGATGCGCCCGATCATGTAGTCGCCGACCTTGTTGACCACGATGTCGCTGATCGCCCCGTACCGCTCCCGGCGGTCGACCGGGAAGATGCGCACCACCCCGCGCCGCAGCCGTGGCAGGTCGAGCATGAAGTAGATCGTGAACACCATCACGGTCAGAAACGACAGCAGCGCGCTGAGGATCTGGCCGGTGACGGCCAGCACCCCGTTGGTCAGCCTGGCGGGGAGCTGGCCGATGAGGCCTTCCAGGCGGGTGCTCAGGTGATAGCGGCTGTTCAGCTCGCGGAACCGCCGCGACTTCTCCTGCAGCGAGCCGAGCAGGCCCGGCAGGTTGTGGGCGAGATCGACGATCTGGCGGGTGGCCGGCGGGATCACCGACATGAAGAACGCGACCAGGATGGCCAGGAACACCACGAAGATGAGGCCGACCGCCAGGCCCCGCCGCATGCCACGGGCGGTCAGCCAGCGCACGGCCGGGTCGAGGCTGATGGCGATGAACATGGCCACGACGACCCTGATGAGCAGGTCTCGGACCGAGTAGACGGTGGCCGCCGCAGCGGCCGCGGCGATCACGCCGATCCCCGCGAAGAACCCCCAGCGGAACAGGGCGCCGGCGCGGAGCCGGGCGCCGATCCGGTCGGGCTGGTCGCGTGGCGCGGGCGGGACACCGGATGGAACCCTGGGCTCGTCCCGGCGGCGGCCCGCCTCGGCGCGGTCGACCTCGTGTGCGACCTCGGCCGCGGTGTCGCCGTCCGCCTGCGTGTTCCCGGCCGCGGCGTCGCCCGCCGCCTGCGTGCCCGCCGCCTGCGTGCCCGCCGCCTGCGCGTCCCCGGCCCGCATGGCCGCCGGCCGCGTGCCCGCCGGCGCGTTCTGGGCCCGCGTGCCCATGGCCCGGCGCGCGGTCCCGGGCCGGGAGGGCTCAGGCTCCGGTCCGCTGGCCACCCGGGAGGGCTCAGGCTCCGGTCCGCTGGCCACGGTGGCCGCTGCCTTCCTCGACGAGCTCCACCAGCACCCCGAGGGCTCCTTTGGGATGCACGAACGCGACGGTGGTGCCACCCGAGCCGATGCGAGGCTCCGCGTCGATCACCTCCACCCCCTCGGCCCGCAGGTCCCCGAGTGCCCTGGCAACGTCGGGAACGGCATACCCGACGTGGTGCAGCCCATCACCTCGTCTGGCGAGGAACCTGCCGACCGGGGTGTCGGGGGTGAGCGGGGTGACCAGCTGCACCCAGCCGTCGCCAAGGCGGAACAGCAGCTCGTGCACGCCCTGGTCCTCGATCACCTCGTCGTGCGCGACCTTCAAGCCGAAGGCCCGCTCGTACAGGGCGCGCGCGCTGTCGAGGTCGGCGACCGCGATGCCGATGTGGTCCAACCGTCCAAGCTGCACGATCCGTCTCCTCGTCCCGGCCGGCCAGCCACGGCGTGGACCACACCCACGCGCACGGCCCGGGCCGCCCCCGCCCGGCGGCGTGGCGCACCGCCAGGGTAGCCGCTCCGGCGGACGGTAGACTCGTGGGAGCACAACCGCGCCGCACCCGAGCCGCCCAGGCCGGCTCGGGAGAGTAGGGGGAATGCCATGTCCACCGCCCAGCACGAACCCGTCCTGGTCGCCGGTGCCCGCACGCCGATCGGCCGCTTCAACGGCGCCCTGGCCTCCTTCACCGCCATGGACCTCGGCGGCGTCGCCATCGCCGAGGCGCTCGGCCGCTCGAGCGTCGGGCCCGAAGAGGTCGGGCACGTGATCATGGGGCACGTGCTCCAGGGCGGCCAGGGGCAGATCACCGCCCGGCAGGCGGCGGTCAAGGGCGGCATCCCGATGACCGTGCCCGCCCTCACCGTCAACAAGGTCTGCCTGTCCGGGCTGAACGCCATCGCCACCGCCGCCCAGTACGTGCAGCTCGGTCTGGCCGAGCTGGTCGTCGCCGGCGGCATGGAGTCCATGACCAACGCGCCCTACACGGTGCCCAAGGCGCGCTTCGGCGCCCGCATGGGCAACGCCGAGCTGGTCGACCTCATGCTGCACGACGGCCTGTGGGACGCCTTCGACGACGCCGCCATGGGCTCGCTGTCCGACGCGGTCAACGCCCGCCTGGGCATCGGCCGGGTCGAGCAGGACGAGTGGTCGGCGCGCTCCCACGAGCGCGCCGCCGCCGCGGCCAAGGGCGCGCTGCGCGAGGAGATCGTCGGCGTCGAGGTGCCCCAGCGCAAGGGCGAGCCGATCCTGGTCGAGGAGGACGAGGGCATCCGCCCCGGCACGACGGTCGACAGCCTGGCCAAGCTCCGGCCGGCGTTCGCGCCGGACGGCACCATCACGGCCGGCAACGCCTCCCAGATCTCCGACGGGGCCGCCGCCGTGGTGGTCACCTCTCGGACCCGCGCCGACGCCGACGGGCTGCCGGTGCTGGCCAGCGTGCTCGGCTACGGCACGGTCGCCGGTCCCGACACGAGCCTGCACTCCCAGCCGTCCAACGCGATCCGCGCCGCGCTCGGGCGCACCGGCATGGCCGTCGCCGACCTCGACCTGGTCGAGATCAACGAGGCGTTCGCCGCGGTCGCGCTGCGCTCGATGCGTGAGCTGGAGCTGCCCGAGGACAAGGTGAACGTCAACGGCGGCGCGGTGGCGCTCGGCCACCCGATCGGCGCGAGCGGGGCCCGGCTGGTGCTCACCCTGGCCATGGAGCTGCGCCGCCGGGGCGGTGGCGTCGGCGCGGCCGCGCTGTGCGGCGGCGGCGGCCAGGGCGACGCGCTGCTCATCCGGGTCGGCGGGTGACCCCTGCCTTCACCCCGGGCGCCCGCCGGAGCCCCCAGGAGCTCGGCGCCCTGCTCGAGCGCCTGCAGGCCGGCGACAAGCGGGCCGTGGCCAGGCTGATCTCGATGGTTGAGGACGGCCCCCGTGCCCAGCTCCGCCAGGTCGCCGAGGCGCTCAACCCGTCGACCGGGCGGGCGGCCGTGCTCGGGCTCACCGGGGCGCCCGGGGTGGGCAAGTCGACCCTCGCCAACGCGCTCGTGGCCGCCTGGCGGGCGGCCGGGCAGACCGTCGGCGTGCTCGCCGTCGACCCGTCGTCGCCGTTCACCGGCGGCGCCCTGCTCGGCGACCGGGTCCGCATGCAGCAGCACGCCGTCGATCCGGGCGTGTTCATCCGCTCGATGGCGACCCGGGGCCACCTCGGCGGGCTCGCCTGGGCGACACCCCAGGCCGTGCGCGTGCTGGACGCGGCCGGCTGCGACCTGGTCCTGGTCGAGACGGTCGGGGTCGGGCAGGCCGAGGTCGACGTGGCCGGGCTGGCCGACACCACCCTGGTCGTGCTGGCGCCCGGCTTCGGCGACGCCGTCCAGGTCGCCAAGGCCGGCATCCTCGAGGTCGCCGACGTCTTCGTGGTCAACAAGGCCGACAAGGACGGCGCCGACGTGGTCGCCCGCGACCTGCGCCAGATGCTGCACCTCGGCGCCGCGACCGCGTGGAGCGTGCCGGTGGTCGCCACGGTCGCCGAGCGCGCGCAGGGCATCGACCGCCTCGTCGAGGCGATCGCCCGGCACCGCGCCCACCTGGAGGCCAGCGGCGAGCTCGAGGACCGCCGCCGCGAGCGGGCCGCCCGCGAGGTGGAGGAGATCGTCGTGACGCGGCTGCGCGCCGAGCTCGGCGGGCTCGGCCGCGGCGAGGCCGTCGAGGAGCTGGCCGAGCAGGTGGCGGCGGGCAAGCTCGGCCCCTACACGGCCGCCGACCAGCTTCTCGCCCAGGTCCAGGGCCGCTAGCCCTACAATCGTGGCGCGGCCACGAGCCGCCGCACCGGGGGCGCTCCTTGGTCGACCGGGATCCCCCGGACCCGTGCGCCGCGGCGGACGGCCGCGCCGAGGAGGACCGATGAGCGACAAGGACGTGCGCCGGCTCGAGGACCTGCGCCGGCGGTGGCAGGAGCGCTACACGGCCGGGGGCGAGCGCGACGCCGACTTCACCACCCTGTCCGGCGAGGAGGTCGCGCCGCTGTACTCCCCGCTGGACGCGCCCGACCGCGACGTGGCCGCCACGATCGGCTTCCCGGGGCTGTATCCCTACACCCGCGGGGTGTACCCGTCGATGTACCGGGGGCGGCTGTGGACGATCCGCCAGTTCTCCGGCTTCGGCAACGCCCGCGAGACCAACCAGCGCTACAAGTACCTGATCGGCCAGGGCGGCGGGGGCCTGTCGGTCGCCTTCGACATGCCCACCCTGATGGGACGCGACTCCGACGACCCGCGCTCGCTCGGCGAGGTCGGCCACTGCGGCGTGGCCGTGGACTCGGCGGCCGACATGGAGGTGCTGTTCGCCGACCTGCCGCTGGACGAGCTGACCACCTCGATGACGATCTCCGGCCCGGCACCGATCCTGTTCGCCATGTACCTGGTGGCCGCCGAGCGGCAGGGCGCCACCGTCGCGGAGCTCGACGGGACGCTGCAGACCGACATCTTCAAGGAGTACATCGCCCAGAAGGAGTGGCTGTTCCCGCCCGAGCCGCACCTGCGCCTGATCGCCGACCTGATGGAGTTCTGCGCGGCCGAGGTGCCCAAGTACCACCCGATCTCGGTGTCGGGCTACCACATCCGCGAGGCCGGCTCGACCGCCGCCCAGGAGCTCGCCTTCACCCTGGCCGACGGCTTCGCCTACGTCGAGCTCGGCCAGCGGCGCGGCCTGGACGTCGACGTGTTCGGACCGCAGCTGTCGTTCTTCTTCGACGCCCACATCGACTTCTTCGAGGAGCTGGGCAAGTTCCGGGCCGCCCGGCGCATCTGGGCACGCTGGCTGCGCGACCGCTACGGCGCCACCGACGAGCGCGCCATGCAGCTCAGGTTCCACACCCAGACCGCAGGGGTGTCGCTGACCGCCCAGCAGCCCGACAACAACGTCGTCCGCACCGCGCTGGAGGCGCTGTCGGCCGTGTTCGGCGGCACCCAGTCGCTGCACACCAACGCGCTGGACGAGGTGTTCGCGCTGCCCACCGAGCGGGCCGCCGCCATCGCGCTGCGCACCCAGCAGGTCATCGCCGAGGAGACCGGGGTGGCCAGCGTCATCGACCCGCTCGGCGGCGCCTGGTACGTCGAGCACATGACCGACCTGATGGAGCGGCGCGCCGAGGAGATCTTCGAGCAGATCGACCGGTTCGGCGACGGCCGCATGCTCGAGGGGGTGCTGGCCGGCATCGAGCGGGGCTGGTTCCAGCAGCAGATGGCCGACGCCGCCTTCGCCTACCAGCGGCAGCTGGAGAAGGGCGAGAAGGTGATCGTCGGCGTCAACAGGCACGTGACCGCCGACGAGCCGGCCCTGGAGATCCTGCGCATCTCCGCCGAGGTGGAGCGCGAGCAGCGGGCCGAGCTGGCCCGGCGCCGCGCCGCCCGCGACCAGGCCAAGGTCCAGGCGAGCCTGGACGCGCTCGCCGCGGCCGCCCGCACCGACGAGAACCTGATCCCGCGCCTGGTCGACGCCGCCCGCGCCGAGGCCACCGAGGGCGAGATCGCGGGCGCCCTCAAGCGGGTCTGGGGCTCCTACACCGAGCCGCCCCGGTTCTGACCGCGACGGCCCGACCCCACGCCAGTCCTGTCGGAGTCAGCCACGGATGAACAGGACAGCGTGGTCGTGCCGATCGCGGGGCGGGGTCGCCGTAGAAGTACGAGGCGGTCACGCCGCCGTCCATGAGGAGGTCACTGCCGGTGATGAAGGTGGCTGCAGCGACACTTGTGACTACTGTCGGCCGCCCGCGGGCTGAGGGTGGCGCACCCCTGAATGCGCCGATCGTGCTCAGCTCGACCTACCAAGCCGACGGAGACACCGCCTATGGCCGCGATGGCAACCCGACCGTGGCAGCCCTGGAAGAGGCGCTCGGCGTCATCGAGGGCGGCACCTGTCTCGCCTTCTCGTCGGGCATGAGCGCTGTCGCCGCAGTGTTGGAGACGCTGCCGGGTGGGGCGATCGTCGTCGCTCCGCAGGTCTGCTACTTCGGCGTCGGCCAGCTGCTCGCGGACCGCGGGAAGGTCGGCCGGCTCAGCGTTCGCACGGTCGACACCACCGACTCGGGCGCGGTCATCGTGGCCCTCGACGGGGCATCTCTTCTCTGGCTCGAATCGCCGACGAATCCGCTGCTTGGGATCGCGGACCTGCCCGCTCTCATCGACGCGGCACGGTCGCACAATGTGCCGGTCGTCGTCGACAACACCCTCGCGACGCCGCTTCGGCAGCAGCCACTTGCGCTCGGCGCGACAGCTGTCGTGCACAGCGCGACCAAGTTCATCGGCGGCCACAGCGACCTCCTGCTCGGCGCGGTCATCAGCGCCCGCCCCGCGTTCACCGACGCGCTCGAGCAGCGGCGGAGCATCGACGGCGGCATCGCCGGCCCTCTCGAGGCATTCCTGGCGCTACGCGGGCTCCGCACACTCGCTATCCGGCTCGATCGAGCCGAACAAAACGCGACCGAACTCGCGAGACGACTCATCGGTCATCCGAGAGTCACACGCGTCCACTATCCCGGCCTCCCCCACCATCCCGGCTATGAGATCTCCAAGGCGCAGTCACGCGGGCCGGGCGCAGTCCTCTCGTTCGAGATCGACGGCACCGGTGAGGACGCCGAGGCAGTGTGCAACCGCACACGGCTGATCGTCCACGCCACCAGCCTCGGCGGCGTCGAGACGCTGATCGAACGCCGAGCCCGCTACTCGAGCGAGGTCGCAGCAGGCACCCCCGCCACGCTGCTGCGCGTGAGCGTCGGCATCGAGGACATCGACGACCTCTGGCACGACCTCGAACGGGCGCTCGACTCGGCAGCGGCCGAGGACTCGCGATAGTGCACGGCCTTCTCCCGTCCCTCTCGACCGACGTGGATGGCGAACGGACTTCTCCATCGCCGACCGTGCTCAGACGCAAGTCGGGCAGGTCGTGGCACTGATGACCGCGCCGCATGCCGCCGCGGACGCGCTCACATGCACCTCGGTCACCGCGCGTCCGGGCGGCATCGACGGCGACCGCTACCAGAACGAGACCGGAACCTTCTCGACCAGCCCTGCCGCGTCGGCCAAGACATCACCTTGATCGAAGCCGAAGCGCTCGACGAACTCGAGGCTCGCGGAATACGCATCTCTCCTGAACAAGCTCGGCGCAACGTCGTCACCCGCGGCATCGGCCTCGACGCTCGAACGACTCACGGCGCCGGGAACACTTCGTGGCCTCGTCCATCGAGGCGGCATCCGAGCCGACATCGTCGAGGCAGGGACCATCAACGTCGGCGACGCGATCCGCGAAGAAAAGCGTCTCACGCAGTCGTAGCACGTCTGCGTGAGAACCCGCCGCGCTACAGAGAAGGTGTCGATCGGCAGCGAGCGCTCGGCCGTCGGCCGAAAGGTTCTTCTCAGCAGGGCTTTCCCGCGCAGACGTCAAGTCCGCGAGCGCGCAACTGCGTACCCCGCCCGGAGTAGCCGTCTCGCCCAGATCTGCGCCCACCGGAGGAGCCGCAATGCCTCCCGGCAGCCGACGACGCGCCCTGGTCTGCCCGCCACCATCGACGGGACCAGCACCGGACCAGGAGGGTTCGCGATGACACCAGACATGCCGGTCCTGCCGGCGGGCGCCGCGGTCGCCTCGGTGCCCGCGCCGGCGGGTGCCGCGGTCGCACGGGTGGTGCGGGCGACCAAGGTGTACGGCACGGGCGACACCGCCGTGCGGGCGCTCGACGAGGTGACCGTCGACCTGGAGGGCGGACGGTTCACCGCCATCATGGGCCCGTCGGGCTCGGGCAAGTCCACGCTGATGCACTGCGTCGCCGGGCTCGACAGCCTCACCTCCGGCCAGGTCTTCATCGGCACCGTCGAGCTCGGCTCCCTGTCGGACAAGGAGCTGACCCTGCTGCGCCGCGAGCGCATCGGCTTCGTCTTCCAGTTCTACAACCTGCTCCCCACGCTGACGGCGCTGGAGAACATCACCCTGCCGCTGGCGCTCGCCGGCGCCAGGCCGGACGGGCAGTGGTTGGACACCGTCGTCGACACGGTCGGGCTGCGTGCGCGGCTGGCGCACCGGCCGGCGGAGCTGTCCGGCGGCCAGCAGCAGCGGGTGGCGGTGGCCAGGGCGCTGGCCAGCCGGCCACAGCTCATCTTCGCCGACGAGCCGACCGGCAACCTCGACTCCCACGCCGGCGCGGAGATCCTCGCCTTCCTGCGCCGCGCCGTGACCGAGCTCGGCCAGACGATCGTGATGGTCACCCACGACCCGGTGGCGGCCAGCTACGCCGACCAGGTGCTGTTCCTGGCCGACGGCCGCATCGTGGGCCAGCTGCGCGAGCCGACGCCGCAGACGGTCCTCGACCGCATCAAGTCGCTCGGGCAGTGAGGTGACCGGCATGCGCAAGCTCATCCTCACCGGCCTGTGGGCCCGCAAGCGCCGGCTCGCCGGCACCTTGCTTGCGGTGCTGCTGGGCGTGGCCTTCCTGTCGGGCACGCTGGTGCTCGGCGACACGCTGCGGGCCAACTTCGCCACCCTGTTCACCAGCGTGACCGGCGACACCGCCGCGGTGGTCCGCAGCGCCACCAAGGTCGACTCGAGCCCGGCGACCCCGCGCGGCCCGATCGAGGCGTCGCTGGTCGGCCGCGTCCGGGCGGCGCCGGGGGTCCGCGGCGTCCAGCCGGTCGTCGACGGCCTCGGCCAGATCGTCGCCAGCAACGGCAAGGCGATCGCGGCGCAGGGCCCGCCCAGGGCGAGCACCTGGATCGCCAACCCCGCCCTCACCCCCTACCGGCTCGCCGAGGGCCGGGCGCCGGCCCGCCCGGACGAGGTGGTCATCAACCGCGGCGCCGCCAAGGCGGGCGACCTCCACGTCGGCGACCGCACCACCATCCAGACCCCACGACCGGTGCCGGTGACGGTGGTCGGCATCGCCACCTTCCAGGACGCCGACGGCTTCGGCGGCAGCACCTATGCCGGCTTCACCCTCGAGGGCGCGCAGCGGTATCTCGTCAAGCGGCCCGGCCAGGTGACCGGCATCCTGGTGGAGGCCACGCCGGGCGTCTCCCAGCAGGAGCTGGTGCGGCGGCTGCGGCCGCTGCTGCCCGCCGGCGTGGAGGCGATCACCGGCGCGCAGCAGAGCGACGAGAGCATCACCGACATCAACCAGGGCTTCCTCGGCCTGTTCCGGAGCTTCCTGCTGGTGTTCGCCGGGATCGCGCTGTTCGTGGCGCTGTTCTCGATCGCCAACACCTTCTCGATCATCGTGGCCCAGCGCACCCGCGAGGCCGCGCTGCTGCGCGCCATCGGCGCCTCGCGGCGGCAGGTGCTCGCGGCGGTGGTGCTGGAGGCCCTGGCCGTCGGCCTGGCCGGCTCGGCCGCGGGGCTCGGCGCCGGGCTCGCCATCGCCTCGGGCCTGAAGGCCGTCTTCGCCGGCTTCGGCTTCCCGCTGCCCACCAGCGGCCTGGTCTTCAAGGCCGACAACGCCGCCGTCTCGCTGGGCGTGGGGGTCGTGGTCACGCTGGCGGCCGCGGTGCTGCCCGCGGTGCGGGCGGCGCGGGTGGCGCCGCTGGCCGCCCTGCGCGAGGCCGCCGCCCCGGCAGCCGCCGTCTCGCCGCGCCGCGCGATCGCGGGGACCGCGCTCACCGTCATCGGCGTGGCCGTGGTGGTGGCCGCCGTGCTCGTGGGCGGCGACGCCATGCCGCAGCTGGTCGGCGCCGGCGCGGTCGGCGTCGTCGTCGGCGTGGTCGTGCTCGGCGCGGTGCTGGCGCGGCCGGCGAGCCGCCTGCTCGGCGCGCCGCTGCCGCGGCTGCGCGGCGTCACCGGCGCGCTCGCCCGGCAGGGCGCCATGCGCAACCCGCAGCGGACCGCCGGCGCGGCCGTCGCCCTGCTGGTCGGCGTGGCCGTGGTCACCTTGTTCACCGTGTTCACCGCCTCGCTGCAGGCGTCGATCCGCCAGAGCGTGGCCAGCTCGTTCGGCGGTGACCTGGTGATCGCCTCCGGCGGCTTCACCGGCGGCCGGCTCGACCCGCGCCTGGCCGCCGAGGTCGGCCGGCTCCCGCAGGTGCGGCAGGCCGCCGGGATCGGCAGCGGCACCGCCATGATCGCCGGCGCCAGCCAGAAGGTGAGCGTGGCGAGCCCCGCCGGGCTCGGCGGGGTGCTGGAGCTCGACATGGCGGCGGGGTCGATCGGCCGCCTCGGCGGGCGGCAGCTCGCCGTGGCCGAGCGGGTCGCCGACAGCAAGCGCTGGCGGCTCGGCAGCGCGGTGCCGGTGCGGTTCGCCGACGGCGCCACCGAGACCTTCACGCTCGGCGCGGTCTACCGCGGCCGCGGCGTGGTGGTCGGCGACTACCTGCTGCCGCGCGCCGCCTGGACGCCGCACGCCACCCAGGACGTCGACGCCACCGTGCTCGTCAAGCTCAACCAGGGCGTGAGCCTGGCCGGCGGCAGGGCCGCGGTCGAGCGGGTGGCCGCCGCCTACGGCGCCGCGGGCGTCCAGGACCGCCAGCAGTACGCCGACACCGTGACCGGCGGCGTGAGCCGGCTGCTGACCGTCGTGGACGTGCTGCTCGTGCTGGCGATCGTGATCGCGCTGCTGGGCATCGCCAACACGCTGTCGCTGTCGATCCACGAGCGCACCCGTGAGCTCGGCCTGCTGCGTGCGGTCGGCCAGACCCGCGGGCAGGTCCGCGCCATGGTGCGCTGGGAGTCGGTGCTGGTCGCGCTGTTCGGCACCGTCGGGGGCCTCGGCCTGGGCAGCTTCCTCGGGTGGGCGCTGGTGCGCGCGGCCGCGGCGCGGGACGCCGTCGGCGCGTTCGCGGTGCCACCCACCCAGCTCGTGGTCGTGCTCGTGGTCGGCGCCCTCGCCGGCGTGCTGGCCGGGGTGCGCCCGGCGCGGCGGGCGGCGAGGCTCGACGTGCTCGCGGCAATCGCCGCCGAGTGACGGCGGCCGGCCCGGCGCGGGCGGGCTGCGCCCTGCTCAGGTGAGCAGGACGCAGTTCGTCTCGCCGTAGCCGTTCGGTTCGAAGTCGTGCGCGGCGCTGTCGTTCAGCCACTGGCCGCTGTCGCTGACGTAGCGGAACGCGTAGCGGCGGCCGCGGAGATCGGAAGAGCGTCG
>JBIOYL010000405.1:0-22763 GCA_044870185.1 Actinomycetes bacterium
GTCGGCACCACGACCGCGCCGCTGGCGGAGGCGTGCACGGTCGCGGCGAGGGGCTTTTCGACCAGCACATGTCTGCCGGCTCGGAGCGCCTCGGCGGTGAGCGCATGGTGGAACCGATCCGGTGCCGGGTCGCTGACCGCCACCAGCTCGACTCCTTCGGCCTTCTCGACCGCCGGGAGATGCGCGACAACGTCACCCTGCGCTCCTGGATGGACCGGGACCCAAAGTGCTGAAGGTTCCCCGACAGGGAAGAGCCTGTCAAGGCGACCTCGACGAGGGCCTCGACGAGGACTCTGCCCTGATGACCGTGTCCTGGTCGGCGATCCGCTCCCAGTAGACGGCACCAAAGGCCGCGACCAGCACCCAGCCGGTCGCCAGCAACTGGGCCCCCATCAGCATCGCAAGGCTCGTGCCGATGGCCCCGAACGGGATCGCCAGGAGCGCAGCCAGAAGGGCAGCAAGAGCAGCATGAGCAGGCGAAAGCCCACCGTCACGGCGGTGCCGGCGATCGCGGTCGGCACCAGGCCGCGCCAGCCTCCCAGGTCCATGCCGAGCAGCAGGTGTGGTGTGGCCAGCCACAGCACGAAGGTGAGCGCGACGGCGGCCAGGCCGGCGAGCACCCCAAGACCCAGGTTGCGGCCGAGGCTCCAGGTGGCCGCCTCGATGCCGACCTGGGTCGCGACGGACAGCAGGAACCAGAGCCCACCACGCAGGTGCGAATGCAGCAACGGCAGCATCGGGGCTCGCCACGCCCGCGCGAAGCTCTTCTGCAGCGAGACCGCCAGGGGGAACCCGGCCACGAACCAGCTGGCGACCCCAAGCACCGACGACGCGCTGCGGTCGGCGCTGGCGCTGGCGAAGGTGTCGCGCACGATGCCCGCGACCGGCTCGTGCAAGTGGTACTGTTCGAGTCGCCCCCCGGACCGGCCGGTCTCAGCGGGCCGCACCACGCCGGGCTCGCCCGGACGTCGGCCGTGCCGTCCATGCCCCCACCCCGCTCGATGCCGATCGGGCCGCTGTCCCGGTGGGTCAGAGCCCTGTCTGGGCTTGGATCCTGCCGGTCTTGACCGCGTTCACCAGCGCCTGGTAGTCACGCTCGTTCTGGTCGGCGTAGGCCTCGGCGAACTCCGCGACCGCCCGGTCGAACACGTCGCCCTTGCCCAGGTACGACGCGATCGCGATGCGGTCCCCCGAGCGGGCATGCGCCCGCGCCAGCGTCCACCCGCACAGCCTGGCATACAGTGTCATGCCGCTGGGCAGCATCGCCTCCACCTCGACCGAGCCCTTCCAGTCCCGCAGCTGGCGCACGTAGAAGTCTCGCTGCTGCCCGTCGATGCCGGTGGCCCGCTCCCAGCCGAGGAAGATGTCGCTGGCCGCCTGCATCAGCCGTTGGCCGGCCACCACCCGCTGGCCGTGGTTGGCGTACTCGCTGCGGCCGACGAACCGCTCCAGCACCGACTCCTGCGCCTCCTTCATCTGCAGGAACAGCGGGTCCTGGCCGTCACGGCCCAGCAGCAGCCCGATCCAGGCCCTGGTGCCCACGCTGCCCACCCCGACGACCTTGCGGGCCAGCTCGACGAAACGGAACTGCTCCAGCAGGTGCCGCCGGTCGGTCTCCAGCGTCTTGCGGTAGCTGCGCAAGATCCCCGCCAGCCGCTCGGTGAGCTCGTTGCGGTCGACCGCCTCGGGCAGCAGCTCGGCCAGTGGGACGATCAGCGGTGGCTGGCTCACGATCCGCGGCTGGCCGTCGACCTCGCTGGTGAGCTTGGCGAACACCTGCACGCTGTCGCGTGCGCGCACCTTCGCCAGCTCCTTCTTGAGCGTCTTGGCGCGCTTGGGGTCCAGCTCCGCCTGGACGCGCGGCAGCCAGGTGTCGACGTCCAGGTGCGCGTACCACACGTCCAGGGTGTGCATGCCGGCGAAGTCCGCCATCGCGGTGCGGTACGCCTCGGCGCCGGCCAGCACGATCGTGCGGCGCTCCGCGGCGGTGTAGCCGTTGTCGCGGCCGGCCACCGCAAGGCTGGCGGCCAGGCGCTTGACGTCCCACTCCCACGGGCCCGGCAGGGTCTCGTCGAAGTCGTTGAGGTCGAAGACCAGGCGCCGCTCCGGCGAGCCGAACATCCCGAAGTTGGACAGGTGCGCGTCGCCGCAGACCTGGGCGTGCAGCCCGGAGGTGGGGGTGCTGGCAAGGTCGGCGGCCATGGGCAGCGCCGCGCCCCGGTAGAAGGTGAACGGCGACACCAGCATGCGCCCGTAGCGGATCGGGACCAGCTCGGCCACGCGGCTGGCGGCCTGCTCCTCGAGCAGCTCGATGGGATCGGGCCGCCCCCCCGGCGGCGCAAAGCCCGCATGGCTGGAGCGGGGCACCTCGGCGCGGGCCGCCTTGCCTCGTGCGGCCCGCTCCGTGGGGGTGAGGTGCGGCACCCTGGCGGGGGCCGGGTAGCGGCGGCCACGCTCGCTCCGCGGTGTCGCCGCCGGTTCGCCGTCTCGTCCGCCGACTGCCGTGGGGTCGGCTTCCTGCTGCTTCTGCTTGGCGCCCACGACCATCTCCCTCCTCCAGGGACCGGATGCGGCCGTCCCGCGTCCTGCGGTCCCGGCACCTATCCGACACGACACGCACGCCGAGCGCATCACTCCTACAGGGTGAAACCGCGGGGATCCAGGTCAGGCCCACCTGCTGGGCGCCGCACCACCGTTTGGACCCGCTCACCGCGACCATCTACAGTCTCCGCGGCCGGGCCGGGCGGGCCGGGCCGCGGCCGGAAGGTCTCGACCGAGCAGAACAGGAGGGATGCCATGCCCATGGCCTGCCGGATCTGTGGCGCCGCCGAGCTGACGCTGGCCTACCAGGGCTCCACCGCCTCCCCCACCGGCGAGCAGGTCGCCCCGACCCGGCACCACCCCGGCGAGCAGCCGGAGCTGCACCGCTGCGCACGCTGTGGCGTGCTTCAGGCCCGAACGGTCGAGCGTGAGCTCAAGGCCGCCTACACCAGGATGGTCGACGAGGCGTACGTCGCCGAGGAGCACGCCCGCCGCGCGACCTGCAGGAAGCTGCTGTCCGCGGTCAGCCGCACGCTGCCCCGTCGCAGCGAGGACCGCCCACCGTCGGTCCTGGACGTCGGCTGCGGCGTGGGGCTGCTGCTCGACGAGGCCCGCCGCCGCGGCTGGCGGACGCAGGGCGTCGAGCTGTCCGACTGGGGGGTCCGCCGTGCCCGGCATCTCGGACTCGACGTGTTCCACGGCGTGCTCGAGGAGGCCGGCTTCGAGCCGGGCTCCTTCGACGCCGTGTTCATGATCGACGTGCTCGAGCACCTCGCCGACCCGGTCCGCACGCTGGCCAAGGTGTCGCAGGTGCTGCGCCCTGGCGGGGTGCTCTGCCTGGTCACGCCCGATGCCGCCTCGGCCGCGGCGCGCCTGCTCGGGCGGCGCTGGTGGGGCATGCTCCCCGGCCACGTCGTGCTCTTTCCCCATCGGCGCCTGTGCGAGCTGCTGGCCACCCTCGGGTTCGGGGTCCGCTCCCGGCGCCCGGGGGCGCTGCGGTTCTCCCTGGACTACTGGCTGGCGAGCGCCGGCGAGTACCTGCCCGGCATGATGCTGGTCCGGCGCGGCCTGCGCCTGGTCGGACTCCACCGGCTGACCGTGCCGGTCAACCTGCGCGACGAGCGCGTGGTGGTGGCGACCAAGCTGGAGGCCGAGCGGGCCGAGGCGGCGCCGAGCGGCCTCGTCATGCCCGTCCAGACCGCGCAGGGTACCTTCCAGGCGGCCGGCGTCCGGCTGCTGAAGGGCTTCGCCGCGTGGACCCTGCTCGCACCGCAACGGCCTGATGGGGCGGCTGCGGCGGCCCGCCGGCTCGGCGGCGGGACCGTGCCGGGGCTGCCCCCCCGGCGCGCCTACGGCGCGACCCGCAAGGCGTGCCTGCTGCACGCCATCGAGCATGATGCGGCGGCCGTCGTCATGCTCCAGGCCGAGAACGACTACGACCCCGAGCTGGTGGCCCGGCTGGCCGAACCGGTGCTCGGCGGGCAGGCCGACCTCGTGCTCGGCAGCCGGAACCTGTCGGACCCCGAGCTGGCCCGGCACATGCCGGCCTGGAAGCGCGTGGGCAACCGGGCGCTGTCGGCGCTGCAGAACCGCACGCTGGGGCTGCGGGCGCGCGAGTTCCATACCGGGTACCGGGCCGTCTCGCCGCGCTTCCTCGCCACCGTGCCGTGGCCGCGGGCAGCCGACGACCTGCTGTTCGACCAGGAGACGGTGCTCCAGGCGCACCATCTCGGCTTGCGGATCGTCGAGGTCGTCCTGCCCGCCCGCTACTTCGTGCGCGCCTCCCCGGTCGGGCCGCTGGACAGCTTGCGCTATGGGTTGGCGACGCTCGGCCTGCTCGCCCGCTCGGTCATCGACCGGGCCGGGGTGGGCCGCTGGCAGCTCGTCGAGCGCGCCTGGCATGCCGACGTCGTCGACCGGGTCCGCGACGAGCGCCAGCGGCTCGGGCAGGCCGCCACGGCAGACGGCGAGACGAGATGCGCCCGGCGCTGACGGTGCGCCGGCGCGCCGCCGGCGCACCAGCGGACGCCGTGGACACCAGCGCGGCCGAGCGCCAGACGAAGGCCGCCACCGTCGGCGAGGCCGCCCAAGCGGCGGCGCTGTCGGCGGCGCTCACCGGCTTCTGGCTGGTGGTCAGCCCGGTCGCCCGGCAACCCGTCTGCTGCGATGCGGGCGAGTACCTGCGGCTCGCCAGGGACCCGACGGGCCCGGTGCTGCGCCCCTACAGCATGCGGGTGCTGGTGCCGTGGGTGGTGCATGCGCTGGGTGGCGACGCCGTGGCGACCATGCACGCCGTCTCGCTGGTCTGCCTCGCCGTCGCGGCGTGGCTGCTGTACCTGCTCGCCCGCCAGCTGGGGGTGGGGCACCGCGACGCGCTGCTGGCCACGGCGGCGCTGTCGTGCAGCCGGGGCTGGCTGTTCTTCTTCTACGACCCCTACGTGACCGAACCGGCGGCCTTCCTGCTGCTGGCCGCCGTGTTCCTGGTGCTGGTGCGCAATCGGCGCAGATGGCTGATCGCGCCCTTGCTGGTGCTGCTGGCGGCAACCCGGGAGCAGTTCGTCGCCGTCGCCCTGCCGACCTACTTCTGGCTCCACCAGTCCCGCCCCGGCCGGCGTCGCGTCGACTGGCGCGCGCTGTCGGCGACGACCGGGCTGCTGCTTGGCGCGCTGGTCGCGTTCGCGGCCTTGGCGATCGTGCCGCCGGTGCTGCCGCCCACCCCCTTGTCGCATCCCGTGGGCTTCGCCTACACCCTCCGCCGGCGCATGGCTGGCGACGGTTGGCTGTGGTTCGGCAGCGCGTTCGCGATGTCGCTTGGCGTGTGGTGGCCGCTCGCCGTGGCCAGCCTGCGGGTCGACCGGTTCCGGCGGCTGTCCTGGTGGCTGCTTCCCGTGCTGGCCTACCTCGTCGTGATCGGCTGGGACTGGTCGAGGTACGCGCTGTACGGGTTTCCCGTGGTCATGGCCGCCGGCGCTTGGACGATCGCGCACCGGCAGCGGTGCCGGCCGCTCCTGCTGGCGCTGGTCGCGGTCCAGGCGGTGCTCCCCGTCGTCGATCTCGTCGCCGGGAAGCCGACCCTCGACGACCCGGGGCCTTCGCTGCCGATCAGCCTGCTGCTCATCCTGGCCACGATCGCCGTCCTGGTCGCGGACGGTCGCGGCCGATCCACCCGTGCGGCACGATCCGGCCCGGCTCGCGCGGCCCAAGCGGTGCCGGACGGGCCCCTCGAGCGCCAGACCGGGATGGCGCCGCCGGGTAGCCGTCCGGGATGACTGGCCGCGCCGCCGGGTAGCCGCCGCCGTCGTACGCGTACCCTGAACGGCCGGGACGGCGGGGACGCCACGGCGGGGACGCCACGGCGGGGACGCCAGGGCGGCTACGCCGGGGCGGGGACCGGGCGTGCCGCGACGGCGCGGGCGCGACGGCGCGGGCGCGACGGCGGTGGACGCGACGCGGTGGGCGCGACGGCGGCGGGGCGAGGGCGCGAGGAGGCAGGCATGGCGGTCGACGTGCTGGTCGTGGGCGGCGGCGTGATCGGGTGCGCCTGCGCGCTCGAGCTGGCCGAGGCGGGCTGCGACGTCGTGGTCCTGGAGCGGGCCGAGCTTGGCGCCGGCGCCTCCGGGCGCAACCAGGGCCTGCTGCTGCCGAGCCCGGCGCCCGCCTACGCCGCGCTGCTGCGCGAGTCGGTGGCCCGCTACCGGCGGCTGGACGCCGACGGCGACCTCGCCTTCGGCCTGCGCCCGGTCGACCATCTCCTGCTGGCCGGAGACGAGCCAACCCTGGCCGGCGCCGCCGAGCAGGCGGCGGCGCTGGCGGCCGGCGGGTTCGACGTCGAGGCGCTCGGCCCGGGCGAGCTGGTCGCCGCCGAGCCGTGCCTGGCGCCCGACCTGGCCGGCGGCTTCCGGCTCGGGGACGCCTGGTCGCTCGACCCGCTCGGCGCCACGCTCGCCTGGGCGGCCGCGGCCAGGCGGGCCGGGGCCGCCGTGCGCACCCACGCGGCGGCCCGCCGGCTGGTCGCCGCCCACGGGCGGGTCACCGGGGTGCTCACCGACGACGGCGAGGTGAGCGCCGGGGCGGTCCTGCTGGCGGCCGGACCCTGGAGCCGGGCCCTGGCGCTGCCGGCCGGGGTGCACCTGCCGGTCGGTGGGGCGCGGGGCTGGCTGCTGCAGACCGCGCCGCTGCCGTTCGCCACCGCCCACACCCTCCAGGAAGCGACCTGGCCCGGGCCGGCCGGCGCCGGCGCGCAGGCCCGTCCGCCCAGCCTGGCCGCCATGGCCGCCGAGCCGGCCGAGGCGACCGACGAGGGCACGGCCTTCACCCTGCACCGGTCCCGCACCGGCCACGCCACCATCGGCGCCAGCCTCGCGGTGTCGCTGCGGGAGGACCCCGAGTGCCCCGAGACGACCCGCGGCCTGGCGCGCCGCGCGCTGCGGTTCGTGCCCGCCCTGGCCGGCGTCGAGGTGCTCGCGACCTGGTCGGGGGTGCGGCCGGTCACCGCCGACGGCTACCCGCTCATCGGACCCGCGCCCGGCACCGAGGGCCTGTGGATCGCGGCCGGCCACGGCGCCGAGGGGGTGATGCTGGCCCCGTCGACCGCCCGCATTCTGGCCAGGCACCTGCTGGACGGTCGCGCCGAGGCGGACGCGGCGCCGTTCGCCACCGACCGCTTCGCCGGCACCGACCGCCGCGCCGGCACGGACCACCACGCCGGCGCCGACCGGTCCGCCGGCGGCAGCTGATGGTCGGCGAGCCGGCGCCGGCCGGCCGGGCCGGCGCGGACGGTCCTCCGGCCAGGGTGCTGGCCCGCTTCGCCGCCGCCAGGGTGGCCAGGCTGGCCACGCTCGGGGCGGACGGCCCCCGGCTCGTGCCGGTCACCTTCGCCTGGCACGCGGGGGCGGCCGTGTGGGCGGTCGACAGCGCCAAGCCGAAGACCACCCGGGCGCTCCGCCGCCTGCGCGACCTCGAGCGCGACCCGCGGGTGGCGCTGCTCGCCGACCACTACGACGAGGACTGGACCCTGCTGTGGTGGGTGGAGCTGCGCGGACGCGCCGCGACCCTGCACGGGGCGGCGGCCGACGCCGCCCTGGACGCCCTCGCCGAGCGCTACCCCGCCTACCGCGACTTGCGGCCACCGGGGCCGGTGGTGGCCGTCCGGCCCGGCGGCTGGAGCTGGTGGAGCGCCGCCGGCTGGCCGTAGCCCGGGGGGTCCGCCGCCACTGCGAGGGAGGTCCGCCGCCACCGCGAGGGGGTCCGCCGCCCCGCCAGGGGGTCCGCCGCCTCGATCGGGGGTGTTTACGCCGCCCCAAGCTGGGGAGGATAGCTGCAGATATCGGTTCGGAGTCCGCCTTGTCCCTGCGGGCCGGCAGCCCCCCTCATGGAGGTGGCCATGTCGTCCGCAGCGACGATGCTTCCCACATCCACATCCGGCGACAGCGGCGGGCTTCCCGAACCCGTCGGCTCCGACCAGGCATTCGAAGTGCGGCCCGAGGACGAGGCGGCAGTCCAGCGCGTCGAAGGCTGGTTCCGGACCTACGCCGCAACCCGCGACCCCGACCTGCGCGAGCGCATCATCCTCGCCTACCTCGGCCTGGCCGACCGGCTGGCCGACCGCTACCGCGGCAACCGTTCCATGCCGCTGGAGGACATCAGGCAGGTGGCGCGGCTCGGCCTGGTCAAGGCGGTGGACCGCTACGAGCCGGGCCGGGCCAACCCGTTCATCCCCTACGCGGTCGCCACCGTCGTCGGCGAGATCAAGCGGCACCTGCGCGACGCGAGCTGGCGGCTGCGCGTCCCGCGGGGCACCAAGGACCTCGCCCTGCGGCTGTGCCGGGCGGTCGACGAGCTGCCCCAGAAGCTCGGCCACTCCCCCACCATCTCGGAGCTGGCCGAGCATCTGGGCGCTAGCGTCGAGGAGGTCCTCGAGGCCGTCGAGGTGGCGCAGACCCGTTCGGCGCCCTCGCTGGACCAGCCGGCCGGCGAGGACGGCGACGCCGTGCTCGGCGACTTCCTGACCGAGAGCGGCTTCGCCGAGGAGCGCGAGGACCTGCTCGTGCTGCCCGAGCTGGTGCGCCGCCTGCCCGAGCGCGAGCGCCAGATCGTCCTGTACCGCTATCTGGAGGACCTGACCCAGGACGAGATCGCCGAGCGCATGCACATCTCCCAGATGCACGTGTCGCGGTTGCTGCGGCGAGCCCTCGACTACCTGCGAAGCGAGCTGGTCGAGGCCTGAGCCGACCGGCCGGCCGCCCGGGACGGGCCGGCGGCACGCGCTGGCCGGCCGTTTGGGAGGTGGGCCGGCGGCACGCGCTGGCCGGCCGTTTGGGAGGCGGCCCGGCGGCAAGGCCCCGGGCGAGGGCCGAGACCCCGCCCTCAGCCTCGCGGGGCTTCCTCAACGCAGGCAACGGGCCCTCGGCGCCGAGGGCCCGTTGCCCGCGTCAGGGCCGGAGCGCACAATGTGCCCCAACACGCGCACCGCGGCCCTGTCCCCGTCGCGCCGCGCCGGCTTTCGTGACCGCGGCCGCCGGAGGTGCCCATGCCGATCGACGAAGAGGCGCTCGCACGCAGCGTCAAGGCGCTCGAGGGGATGGACCCGCGCAGCTTCGGCCTGGACAAGTCCGTGCAGCAGGTGGTCGACGAGACCGACGACCTGTTCGGCGTGGATGGGGCCGGCATGATGCTCCTCGACGACGACGAGGTGCTGCGCTACGTCGCCGCCTCGGACGAGCGCGGCCGGGTGCTCGAACGCCTCCAGGAGCAGGTGCAGGAAGGCCCGTGCGTCGACGCCTTCGCCTGGCGGGCGGCGGTGTCCTCCGACCACGTCGTCAAGGATCCGCGCTGGCCCGCATTCGGCCGTCTGGCCGCCGAGCACGACATCCGCGCGGTCCTCGGCGTCCCGGTGGAGCTGGACGCCGGCGCGGTCGGCACGTTGAACGTGTACGCGTCACGCCAGCACGCCTGGGACGCGACCGAGGTGCACGCCATCCGGTCGTATGCGCGCATCATCGCCTCGCTGCTGCGCACGTCGATCGACGCCCAGCTGAAGGGGCGCACCGCCACCCAGCTCCAGTACGCCCTCGACCACCGTGTGCTCGTGGAGCAGGCCAAGGGGATGCTGATGGAGCGCGAGCACCTGGACGAGCGCGCCGCCTTCGAGCGCATCCGCGCCTACGCCCGCGCCAACCGCATGCGCGTGGGCGTGGTCGCCCGCCAGGTGCTCGCCGGCGACCTGCTGCCGCCCGTCCCACGCGACGGCAGGCTGCCGGGGGCCCGCGGCCGCGCCTGACGCCGCCGGCGGTTGCCAACCCGTATCCTCGATGCCGACGGGGGCTGCACCTGGAGGACGCTGGCCACGATGCCGGGAAAGATCGAGGACTACGCGCTCATCGGCGACACGCACACGGCCGGGCTGGTCGGGCGGGACGGCTCGATCGACTGGCTGTGCCTGCCCCGCTTCGACTCGCCCGCGTGCTTCGCGGCGCTGCTCGGCGACGACCGTCACGGCCGCTGGCGCATCGCCCCGGCCGGTGAGGTCACCGCGGTCCGCCGCCGCTACCGTGGCGACACGCTCGTGCTCGAGACCGAGCTGGACACCGCTGGCGGCACCGTCCGCCTGATCGACTTCATGCCGGTGCGCCAGGTGGACCCGGACGTGGTCCGGATCGTGGAGGGCGTGCGTGGGCGCGTGCCGATGCGGCTGGACCTCACGATCCGCTTCGACTACGGCTCGATCGTGCCGTGGGTGCGGCACGTCGAAGGCGGCATCCTGGCGATCGGCGGCCCGGACTCGCTGTGGCTGCGCACCCCGGTCGAGCTGCGCGGCGAGGACCTGAGCACCGTGGCCGACTTCACGGTGACTGCGGGCGAGCGGATGTGGTTCACGCTGTCGTGGCAGCTGTCGCACAAGTCGGCACCGCGGCAGCTCGACCCGGACAGGGAGCTGACCGAGACCGAGGGCTGGTGGGTGAAATGGGCGGGCAGGCTGACCTACGACGGGGCGTGGCACGACGCCGTGGTGCGCTCGCTGCTCACCCTCAAGGCGCTCACCTACGCCCCGACCGGCGGCATCGTGGCCGCCCCGACGACCTCGCTGCCGGAAGCGCTCGGCGGCGTGCGCAACTGGGACTACCGCTACTGCTGGCTGCGCGACGCCACCATGATCCTGGACGCGCTCATGAAGGTCGGGGCGACCAACGAGGCCAAGGCCTGGCGCGAGTGGCTGCTGCGGGCGGTGGCGGGCGACCCCAGGCAGATGCAGATCCTGTACGGGGTGGCCGGCGAGCGACGCATCACCGAGCAGGAGCTCGACTGGCTGCCCGGCTACGAGGGTGCCCGCCCGGTGCGGGTCGGCAACGCGGCCGTCAACCAGCGCCAGCTCGACGTCTACGGCGAGATCATGGACGCCCTGCACCTGAGCAGGCGCGCCGGGCTGCCGGCCGAGCGGCCGGTGTGGGACTTCCAGCGGGTGCTGCTGGACTTCCTGGAGTCCAACTGGCACGAGCCCGACGAGGGCCTGTGGGAGATCCGCGGCCCGCGCCGCCATTTCGTCCACTCCAAGGTGATGGCCTGGGTGGGGATCGACCGGGCCGTGAAGGCCGTGGAGCTGTTCGGCAACAAGGGGCCGGTCGAGCGCTGGCAGGCGCTCCGGCGTGACCTGCGCCGGGAGATCCTGCACGAGGGGTTCGACCCCGAGCTGGGCAGCTTCGTGCAGTACTACGGCGCCAAGACGCTGGATGCCAGCCTGCTCATGATCCCGCTGGTCGGCTTCCTGCCGGCGACCGACCCGCGCATGCGCGGCACGATCGAGGCGATCCAGCGCGAGCTGAGCGTGGACGGCTTCGTCCTGCGCTACGCCACCGGCAAGGCGCACGGCGTCGACGGCCTGCCCCCCGGCGAGGGCGCCTTCCTCGCCTGCACCTTCTGGCTGGCCGACAACCTGTGCCTGCTCGGCCGGACCGACGAGGCCCGGGAGCTGTTCGAGCGCCTGCTCGCGCTGCGCAACGACGTCGGCCTGCTGGCCGAGGAGTACGACCCCAAGGCCCAGCGTCAGGTGGGCAACTTCCCCCAGGCGTTCAGCCACGTGCCGCTGGTCAATACGGCCCGCCATCTGTCCGGTCCGGGCGGCCCCCTCCCTCACCGCGGCACCTGACGGCGATGGCCGACCCGCTGCGGATCAACGCCCGGCTCGCCATCCCGTTGGACGAGCTCGAGTTCCGGGTCAGCCGCTCGTCCGGGCCCGGCGGGCAGGGCGTGAACACGACCGACTCGCGGGTGGAGCTGCGCTTCGACCTGGCCGGCTCGCCGTCGCTCGACGACGAGCAGCGCGCCCGCCTGCGGCGCCGGCTGGCCGGCCGGGTCGACTCGCACGGGGTGCTGCGGGTGGTCGCCCAGACCCACCGCAGCCAGCTCGCCAACCGGGAGGCCGCGGTGCAGCGCTTCGCGCGCCTGCTCGCCGACGCGTTGCGGGCCGAGCGGCCCCGCCGCCCGACCCGGCCGACCGCGGCGTCCAAGGCGCGCCGCCGAGCAGGCAAGGCGCACCGGGCCAGCGTCAAGCGGCTGCGCCAGCGGCCCCCCATGGAGGAGGACTGACCTCCGGATCGACGCGGCCTTCACCCCGAGCCCACAAACTGCCGGCAGCAGGGCAGGCTCGGCCGGGTGATGTCGGCGCGGTAGGGCTGGGCCCCGCCTGCGCTCGACCTGGTGCCCGCGCGCTTACTGCCGCAGCGCGTCGAGATCCACCGGGAAGGTCGCAACCGGCTCGCCACGCAGGATGCGCCGGCCGGTCTCCATCGCCTGGTCGTGGCGGGGGCTGCGCCGCGCCCACGTGCTCAGCCACCATGCCTCGACCACCTCGTTGAGCCGGTCGAGGCGGTAGGTGGTCTTCGCCTCTTCGAGCGCCGCCAGGTACTCCGCGTCGAACTCGACGCGCAGGTCGTCGGCCAGCTCGGCGCGGATCGCGGCCGGGCTGCGCTCGGGCGGCTGGACCTGGCCAGCCTGGCTGGCTTGGGCGCTCATAGCAGGAGTGTACTCAGCAACCCAAAGGCCCGCGCACCGCAAGGCCCATCTCGGCTGCAAACTGGGCCAGGTCTTTGGGTGCGCTGCAGCGTGTGCCCCCGGGCCCGCGCGTCGATGCCGAGGAAGCGGGCTCCCGGCTACCAGTGCCGCTCGAAGTGGTCGACCAGATCGCTGCTCGCTTTATAACGGTTTGATAACGAATGTTTGACCGGATGGCAGGCGGGTAAAAGGGCTTGCTCAACTAAACAATTTGTCCCAAATCGTTCCGGCAGGTGCTGCCGGCAGGTGCTGATGGACGCGCGTCCGCGCATCAGAGACGTCGCCCAGCTGGCAGATGCGGTGATCGCCGCCACCTCCCCGTCACGTGGAGTCCGCCGCCGGCATGATGCTCGAACAGTCATCCTCGACCGACCATCAACGGCGCTCTGCGCACGCAAGGAGGCGACATGTCCCGTCCCCGGTCGGAGTCCGAATACCTCTCCCGTCTCGCCCCCTGTCCGTGGTGGCTACCGGCGTCAGCCGACGAGACTTCCTCAAGGGAGCCCTGGGTGCGGGCGCCGCGGTTTCGCTCTCGAGCCTCCTGGCGGCCTGTGGAGGGGGCGGTGGCAAAGGCGGCAGCCAGTCCAAGACGGTGACGTTGGGGTCCAACCAGTCCGACGCGGTGCCGAAGGCGGCCTACGCCGAGATGGTCGCGGGGTTCCAGAAGTCCTCGGGTCTGACCGTGAAGGTCAACACCGTCGACCACAACACCTTCCAGGAGAACATCAACAACTACCTGCAGGGCAAGCCGGACGACGTGTTCACCTGGTTCGCCGGCTACCGGATGCGCTTCTTCGCCGCCCAGGGCCTGGCCGGCGACATCAGCGACGTCTGGGGAAGCCTGTCCGGCTTCAGCGACGCGATGAAGAAGGCGTCGACCGGCGATGACGGCAAGCAGTACTTCGTGCCGCTGACCACCTATCCGTGGGCGATCTTCTACCGCAAGTCGGTGTTCAAGCAGCACGGCTACCAGATCCCAAAGACCCTTGACGAGCTGACCGCGCTGGCCAAGCAGATGCAAAAGGACGGGCTGGTCCCGCTCGCGTTCGCCGACAAGGACGGCTGGCCGGCGATGGGCACCTTCGACCAGCTCGACCTGCGGATCAACGGCTACCAGTACCACGTCGACCTGATGGCTGGGAAGCAGGCCTGGGACTCCCCGCAGGTGAAGAAGGTGTTCGACACCTGGCGGTCGCTGCTGCCCTACCACCAGCCGGCCGCGCTGGGTCGTACCTGGCAGGAGGCCGCACAGTCGCTGCTGAAAAAGCAATCGGGAATGTACCTGCTCGGCATGTTCGTCGGCCAGCAGTTCCCCAAGGCCGAGCAGGTCGACCTCGACTTCTTCAACTTCCCGGAGATCGACCCGTCGGTCGGCACCGACGCCATCGAGGCGCCGATCGACGGGTTCATGATGGCCAAGAAGCCCAGGAACGAGAGCGGGGCCAAGCAGCTGCTGAAATACCTGGGCACCGCCTAGGCGGAGAACATCGCCCTGAAGGCCGACCCAACGGTCGTCGGCGCCAGCGACCAGGCGGACAAGTCCAAGTACACGCCGCTGCAGCAGAAAGCGGTCCAGTTCATCGGCTCGGCCAAGGCGATCGCGCAGTTCCTGGACCGCGACACGCGGCCCGACTTCGCCGCCACGGTCATGCTTCCCAGCCTGCAGTCGTTTCTCAAGAACCCCAACGACATCGACGGCTTGACCAAGAAGATCGAGAGCCAGAAGAAATCGATCTCCACCTCCTGACGCCGGAGATCCTCCATGACCGACCTGCCCACCGTCCCGACGGCCCCTGCCGAGCCGGCCCCGCGCAGCGCCGGCAGACGCACCGGCGGCCGTGTCCGCGTGTCCGGCAGCGACCGGATCGTCCTCGCACTCATGGTGATCGTCCCCACCACGCTGGTCGTGGGGCTGGTCTGGCTCCTCGCGATCGCCTCGGTCGTGCTCTCGTTCGGCAGCTGGAGCGGCATCGGCGGCCTGAGCACGATCAAGTGGGTGGGGACACAGAACTACCACAACGTCTTCACCAACTACCCACCATTCAAGCCGGCGATCGAGCACAACGTCATCTGGCTCGTGTTCCTGTTCCTGCTGCCCACCCTCTTCGGGATCTTCCTCGCCGTGCTGCTGG
Source organism: Actinomycetes bacterium (assembly GCA_044870185.1). Lineage (GTDB taxonomy): Bacteria > Actinomycetota > CALGFH01 > CALGFH01 > CALGFH01 > JBIOYL01. The sequence continues at coordinate 14,721 of JBIOYL010000405.1, forward strand.
ACCGGGAGCTGCGCGGCAGCCGGTTCTACCAGACCGCCTACTTCCTGCCGGTCGTGCTGTCGCTGGCCCTGGTCGGGTTCATCTGGCAGCTGATCTACTCGCGCGACCAGGGGCTGCTCAACGCCGTGCTCGGTACCCAGATCGACTGGTACGGCGACTCCAAGGTCAACCTCTGGGCGGTACTGGTCGCCGCCGGTTGGCGGCAGACCGGCTACATCATGCTGCTGTACCTGGCCGGGCTGAAAGGCGTCGACCCCTCGCTGCGCGAGGCGGCGGCCGTCGATGGCGCCGGCCCGGTCAGGACGTTCTTCCGGGTCGTGTTCCCGGTGATGCGCTCGATCAACATCATCGTCCTGGTGGTGACCGTGATCGAGTCGCTGCGGGCCTTCGACATCGTCTGGGTCATCAACAAGGGCACCAACGGCCTGGAGCTGATCTCGACACTGGTCACCGCCAACATCGTCGGCGAGGCGAGCCGGATCGGCTTCGGCTCCGCCCTGGCGACCATCATGCTGGTGATCTCGCTGGTGTTCATCGTGATCTACCTTTCGGTCGTGATGAGGGGGGACCGGCGATGACCAGCACCGCCGTCCAACGCAGAGCCACCACCGAGGTGACGGTCAGCCGGACGAAGCGACGCCCGTCCACCCCACGAGTCGTCCTGCACGTCTTCCTCGCCGTAACCGCCCTGGCCTGGCTGTTCCCGGTGCTGTGGGCGGTGCTGAACTCCTTTCGCGACTACAACTACACGTCGGCCCATGGCTACGTCTCCCTCGGCGGGTTCACGCTGCAGAACTACGTGCACGCCTGGCAGCAGGGCGAGTTCACCCGGCACTTCCTCAACTCGGCGATCATCACCGTGCCGGCCGTACTGCTCACCCTGTTCCTCGCCTCCTGCGTCGCCTTCGTCGTGGCCCGCTTCAGCTTCAGGTTCAACCTGATCCTGCTCGGGCTGTTCACCGCGGCGAACCTGCTGCCACAACAGGCGCTGCTCATCCCGCTGTATCGGCTCTACCGCTCGGTGCCGCTGCCGCTATGGATGAGCGACTCGGGCCAGCTGCTGGACAGCTACTGGGGGCTCATCCTCATCAACATCGCCTTCCAGACCGGCTTTTGCACCTTCGTGCTCAGCAACTACATGAAGGCCCTCCCGCACGAGATGTACGAGGCGGCCCGGGTGGACGGCGCCAGCGTCCTGCGCCAGTTCTTCCAGATCACCCTGCCGCTGTGCCGACCGGCGCTCGCCGCGCTCGCCACCCTCCAGGTGACCTGGATCTACAACGAGTTCTTCTGGGCCACGGTGCTCATGCAGTCGGGCGACAAGTTCCCGATCACGAGCTCGCTCAACAACCTGCGGGGCCAGTTCTTCACCGACTACAACCTGCTGTCGGCCGGGTCGATCGTCATCGCCCTTCCCGTGCTGATCGTCTTCTTCGTGTTACAGAAGCAGTTCGTGTCCGGCTTGACGCTTGGCGCCACCAAGGGGTGAGCGCCAGCGCCGGCTCGGTGATCCACCTCCGCGGTGGCGGGGTCTCCCTGGTGCTGGACGCCCGCGGAGGGGCGGGGCAGCCGCTGCCGGTCGTGCTGCACTGGGGCGCCGACCTTGGTGCGGCACTGGACGGTGACGCCCTGGCCGACGCGCTGGCGCCGCCGGCGGCGCGTTCGGCTGCCGACCGTCCCGTCCGGCGACGGCTGCTGCCGATGCCGGTCGACGGCTGGAGGCTGCGCCCCGGACTGTGCGGGGCCAGACCTGACGGCACCGACTGGTCGCCGCGCTTCCTCGTCCGGTCCATCGACGCGTCCGGCGACGGCGCCGGTGTCGTCGTGAAGGCGGTGGACGCCGAGGCCGGGCTCATGCTCGCCACCACTCTGAGGCTGCACCCTGCCGGCGTCCTCGAGCTGCGCCACGTCCTCCGCAACGAAGGCGCGGCGCCGTACCTGGTCTCGCAGCTGGCCGCCACGCTGCCGCTGCCCGCCCAGGCGCCCGAGGTGCTCGACCTGACCGGGCGGTGGTGCCGCGAGCGCGCCCCCCAGCGCCATCTGCTCCCCCAAGGAGCCTGGGTCCGTGAGACCCGGCACGGGCGCACCGGCCACGACGCACCGTTCGTGCTGGCCGTTGGCACGCCTGGCTTCGGCTTCCGCTCGGGCGAGGTGTGGGCCGCCCACCTCGCCTGGAGCGGCGATGCCGTGTGCTGGGTCGACCGCAATGCCGACGGCCATGCCGGTCTGGGCGCCGCCGAGCTGCTCGCCGCGTCGGAAGTCGTCCTCGCGCCAGGCGACGAGTATGTGGCGCCGCCGTTGTATGCCGCCTACAGCCCCGCCGGCCTGGACGGTCTGGGAACCTCGTACCACCGCTTCGTGCGGGACCGCCCGTCGCACCCGCGGACCCCTCGGCCCGTCGTCCTCAACACCTGGGAGGCCGTGTACTTCGACCACCGGCTCGAGCGGCTGACCGACCTCGCCGACGTCGCTGCCCGGCTGGGCGTGGAGCGCTTCGTGCTCGACGACGGGTGGTTCCGTCACCGGCGCGACGACACCGCGGGGCTCGGTGACTGGTATGTCGCCGAGGACGTGTGGCCCCGAGGACTGACGCCGCTCATCGAGCATGTCCGGTCGCTGGGCATGGAGTTCGGCCTCTGGGTGGAGCCGGAGATGATCAACCCCGACTCCGACCTCTTCCGCGCCCACCCTGACTGGGTCCTGTCGGGGCATGGCCGGTTGCCGCCGGCCTGGCGGCAACAGCAGGTGCTCGATCTGGTCAACCCCCACGCCTACGCCTACATCCGCGACCGGCTCGACGCGCTGCTCGCCGAGCACGACATCACGTTCCTCAAGTGGGACCACAACCGCGATCTGATCGAGGCGGGCCATGCGGGCCGGCCGGGTGTGCACGCGCAGACGCTGGCCAGCTACCGGCTGCTCGACGAGCTACGCGAGCGGCATCCCGCGGTCGAGATCGAGAGCTGCGCGTCCGGGGGTGGCCGCGTGGACCTGGGGATCCTGGCCCGCACCGACCGGGTCTGGGCCAGCGACACCAACGACGCGCTCGAACGTCAGACCATCCAGCGCTGGACGCAACTGCTCCTGCCGCCCGAGCTCGTCGGCGCGCATGTGGGCCCGGCCCGGGCGCACACCACCGGCCGGACCCACCGGCTGGCGTTCCGCGTCGCGACCGCGATCTTCGGCCACTTCGGCATCGAGTGGGACATCACCTCGGTGTCGGCGGACGAGCAGCGGGCGCTCGCCGAGGCGATCGCCTTCTACCGCAGCATGCGCCCGCTGCTGCACAGCGGCGTGGTGGTGCGGGCCGACCATCCCGACCCGTCGGCCTACCTCCACGGCGTCGTGGCGCAGGACCGCTCCGAGGCCCTGTTCGCCTACGTGCAACTGGCCACGTCGTCGCTGGAGACACCGGGAGCGGCCCGGCTGCCGGGTCTCGACGGCGACCGCACCTACCGGGTTGCGCCGTTGGCGATCGCGGGCGTGCCCGAGACCCAGCAGACCGCGCCGCCACCGTGGTACGACGCAGGCGGCGTCACCCTCACCGGGAGGGCGCTCGCCGAGGCCGGCCTGCAGATGCCGGTGCTGCTCCCCGAGCAGGCGCTGCTGCTGCACCTGACGCCGACGTGAGGCACGCTATGGGCGCTTCGCCCGGGAACGCACGAGGAGTGCAGCCACGTGAAGACGTCATACCACGAGGACCTGCAGCCTACTGTCGGCGCGCGCGCGCCGAGAGCGTGGTTCTCTTCCGACGCCCGGACGCTCGACCTGTCCGGGCGCTGGCGGTTTCGACTGTCCCCGCGAGCGGACGGCGATGCCAGCTTCGCCGCCGCCGACTTCGACGACTCCGCCTGGACGATGTTGCCGGTGCCCTCGCACTGGCAGCTGCACGGTCACGGCGCCCCGGCGTATACCAACATCGCCTACCCCTTCCCGGTCGACCCCCCACACGTTCCCACCGAGAATCCCACCGGTGATCACCGGCTGGTGTTCCGGTTGCCGCAGGACTGGACCGCCGCTCGGACCGTGCTCCGGTTCGAGGGGGTCGACTCCTGCTTCCGAGTGTGGCTCAACGGCAGGGAGCTGGGCAGCTCGACCGGAAGTCGGCTGCCGGTGGAGTTCGATGCCACCGAGGCGCTGCGCCCGTCCGGCGACAACGTCCTCGCCGTGCGCGTGCATCAGTGGTCTGCGGCCAGCTACCTCGAGGACCAAGACATGTGGTGGCTGTCCGGGATCTTCCGTGAGGTCGTGCTCCTCGCCCGTCCAGCCGACGCCATCGAGGACTACTTCGTGCACGCCGACTACGACCACGACACGGGCACGGGCAGGCTCCGCGTCGACACCGATGTCCCCGCCCGCCTCACCGTGCCCGAGCTGAAGGTGGACATCGCCGCAGGGGAGACGGTGCGTGTCGAGGCGGTGGAGCCGTGGTCTGCCGAGTCCCCCCGGCTGTACGACGGCCTGCTCGCCTCACGTGGGGAACGCGTGCCACTGCGCATCGGCTTCCGCACCGTTCGCATCGAGGACGGCGTGCTCACCGTCAACGGCCGACGCGTCCTGTTCCGAGGGGTCAACCGGCACGAGTTCCATCCCGACGTTGGGCGCGCGCTCGCCGTGGACGTCATGTTGCAGGACGTCCTGCTCATGAAGCAGCACAACGTCAACGCCGTCCGCACCAGCCACTATCCGCCGCACCCGAGGTTCCTCGAGCTGTGCGACGAGCATGGCCTGTACGTCATCGACGAGTGCGATCTCGAGACCCATGGCTTCGCGCAGGTCGGCTGGCGGGGGAACCCGGCGGACGATCCACGCTGGCAGGATGCGCTCGTCAACCGGATGCGACGCACGGTCGAGCGGGACAAGAACCGCCTGAGCGTCGTGCTTTGGTCCCTCGGCAACGAGAGCGGGACCGGATGCAACCTGGCAGCCATGGCCACCTGGACGCGTCGACGTGACCCGTCCAGGCCACTGCACTACGAAGGCGACTGGTCCTGCGCCGACGTCGACGTCTACAGCCGCATGTACGCCCCGCACGCCGAGGTCGACCGCATCGGCCGCCGTGAGGAGGAACCGCTCGCCGACCCCGCGCTGGACGCTCGGCGTCGGCGGATGCCGTTCATTCTCTGTGAGTACGCGCACGCCATGGGCAACGGGCCGGGCGGCCTGTGGGAGTATCAGGAGCTGTTCGAGCACCACCCACGCTGCCAGGGCGGATTCGTATGGGAGTGGATCGACCATGGCCTGCGGAAACGCGCCGAGGACGGGCGCGACTTCTTCGCCTACGGCGGGGATTTCGCGGAGCCCTTGCATGACGGGAACTTCGTGGCCGATGGGCTGCTCTTCCCGGACCGGACACCCTCGCCGGGCCTGCTCGAGTACAAGAAGGTCATCGAACCGGTCCGCATCGCCGCCCATCCGGATGGCGGCATCCACATCACCAATCTCCACGACTTCCGTGACCTGTCCCACCTGACCTTCGTCTGGTCGCTCGAGACGGAGGGGCTGCCCGTCGACTCGGGGACGTTCGAGGTTCCACCCCTGACGCCGGGGACCAGCGTCACGCTCCCGGTGCCGTCGCTGCCCGACACCCACCAGGAGTCCTGGCTCACGGTGCGCGCGCTCCTGGCCGCCGACGAGCCATGGGCGCCGGCCGGCCATGAAGTGGCGTGGGGCCAGCTGGCCGTGACCCCGACGACGGCCCCGACACGTGGTCGACAGGCCGTCGGGCTCCCCGCGCCGGCGGGCGGGCGGATCGACCTTGGCCCCGGCGTCTTCGACGCGTCGGACGGAAGGCTGCTGCGCATCGGCGCTGTCGAGGTGGACGGCCCGCGCCTGGACGTGTGGCGGGCACCGACGGACAACGATCGGGCTCCGCATGGGGAGGCCGTGGAGCCGCTGTGGCGACAGGTCGGACTGCACCGGGTTCAGCACCGCGTCGACGACATCGTCATCGACGGCGGGGGGCTCGTCGTGCGCACGCGCGTCGCGCCCGCCGCCACGGATCTCGGAATCCTGACCACCTACCGCTGGTCGGCGCTGCCGGACGGCCTACGGCTCGCCGTGCAGGTGCTCCCGGAGGGAGTCTGGCCAGGCCCCTTACCACGCCTGGGCCTACGCATGTCGGTACCGGCCAGCCTTCGCCGCGTCGAATGGTTTGGCCGCGGCCCGAGCGAGGCGTACGCCGACACGGGCAGGGCCGCCCGAGTCGGCCGCTTCACAAGCCCCGTGGAGTCGCTCCAGACGCCCTACGTCTATCCACAGGAGAACGGCAATCGCGCTGACGTGCGCTGGGCGACGCTCACCGACGACCGCGGACAGGGTCTTCGCCTGGAAGGCGAGCCGACCTTCGAGTTGACGGTACGGCCATGGACCACCGAGCAACTCGATCAGGCCAGGCACACGAGCGACCTTGTTCCAGGCGACCGCGTGTGGGTAAACATGGACCATGCCCAGCAAGGAATCGGTTCCGCTTCCTGCGGTCCAGGAGTCCTTCCAGCCTACCGGCTCGACCCGGTCCCGACGACGTTCACGGTGCTCCTCGTTTCGCTGTGACCGAGCGCTGCTTGGCGGGCTCCCGGCCACCGTGCCGCTCGAAGTGGTCGAACAGACCACTGCCGCGTCATAACGATTCGAAAAGTTTGATCGAGGCAAGAGCGGGTAAGCGGGAGCCAACGATTTGCCTAATCGTTTTGGCAGGTGGGATGGATCCCCGTCCGAGCATCAGGGACGTCGCCACGCTGGCCGGTGTGTCGCCGTCGACGGTCTCCGTGGTGCTCAACGCCGTGGAGGGCGCCCGGGTTCGCGAGGACACGCGCCAGCGCGTCGTGGAGGCGGCGGGCAGGCTCGGGTACGCGCCGGACCCGCTGGCCCGAGGGCTGCGGACCCGCCGTTCGCAGACGCTCGGGTTCGTCAGCGACGTCATCGCGACGACCCCGTACGCCGGCCGGCTGATCCAGGGCGCCCAAGACGCCGCCTGGCGAGCGGGCCTGCTGCTGATCCTGGTGAACACCGGCGCCAACGCCGAGCTCGAGCAGCATGCGATCCGGACGCTGCTGCAACGGCGGGTCGACGGGATCGTGTACGCCACCATGTACCACCGGGTCGTCGAGGTGCCGCAGCTGCGCCGCCCGCTTCCGCTGGTGCTGCTGGACGCGAGACCGGCCCGAGGCTCGGTCCCGTACGTCGTGCCCGACGAGGTTGGGGGCGGGGCCGCGGCCGTGACCGAGCTCCTGGAGCAGGGACACCGGCGGATCGGCTTCGTGACGGAGTGGTATGACATCCCCGCGGTCGCGGGCAGGCTGCGCGGCTACCGGGAGTCCCTGGCCCACTACGGCGTCCCGTTCGATCCGGCGCTCGTGCTGCGCGAGGAACCGGGTGCCTTTGGCGGCCACCGCGGGGTGTCGCGGCTGCTGGACCTGCCGGACCCGCCGACGGGCGTGTTCTGCTTCAACGACTGCACGGCCATGGGCGCCTACCAGGCCGCCGCGGACCGCGGCCTGCGCATCCCCGACGACCTCTCGGTGGTCGGCTACGACGACCACCAGCTGATCGCATCCTCCCTGTCCCCCGGCCTCACCACCGTCGCGCTGCCCCACTACGAGATGGGCGCGTGGGCCGTCGAGACGCTGCTCGGGCTCGTCGAGGACGCCGCGGCGCCGACCGACCGGCGCCTCGAGATGCTCATGCCCTGCCCACTGGTCCGTCGCGATTCTGTCGGCCCGCCGGCGCGCTGACCGTGCCGGCTCGACTGCATGCGGACCGATCGGGAGGGGTGATTCGATGAGCCATCAGCGACTACCTCGTGCTGAGCGCCGGAGGCTGCGCCTGGCCGTCGGCGTTGCCGAAAGCCCCGACGTCGGGTGTTGCCCCAGAACCACTTGTGCCAGCAGGCCGGCGCCCACCAGGAGGAAGTGACGATGGCGCAGATTGTGTTGGATGAGGTCACCAAGGTCTACGGCGGCAACGTCAAAGCGGTCAACGCGCTGTCGCTGGACATCGCCGACGGCGAGTTCATGGTCTTCGTCGGCCCCTCGGGCTGCGGCA